>NZ_JAKCFI010000010.1 GCF_021412625.1 Myxococcus stipitatus
CGGAGCTGAGCTTCAGCTATGCGCAGCCGCTGTCGGAGCAGGTGGTGCAGCAGACGGGCGTGGACGGGTGGGTGCTGAACACGCGAGGTGTGAACCTCATCGACATCGATGGGGACGGGATGAGTGATTTGGTGCGCACGGAGTCGGGGAACCATGCGTACAAGAAGGGCCTGGGGGCCTCGTTCGCTCCGGCCGTCACGATGACGGGGCCCGCCGCATCGCTCACCGCCATCCGGTTGATGGATGTCGACGGAGACGCTCGGCCGGAGTTCGTCCGGTATCTGAGCAGCGCCTGGCGCCCGTATCGTCTGAGCGGCACCACGTGGGCGGACATGGGCAGCACCTGGCCCGGCAGCACCTCCATCCCGTTGGTGGACGCGAGCTACTTCTACGCGGACCTGAACGGAGACGGGCGCACGGACGTGGTGCAGGCGGTGACGAATGGCATCCGCGTGAAGCTCAACGGCGCGGGCGGACTGGGCGCGTGGTTGACGAGGCCGTACATCGGCGGAGGGACGTCGACGCTGGTGCCCGGCGCCAATTCCCGCTTCCACGACGTGAACGGGGACGGGCTCGCGGACGTGGTGCAACTCACCGATTCCCTGATGCGGGTCTACCTGGGGAAGGGTGATGGCAACTTCGTGCTGACGGGGACGTACAACCACCCGTGGGGGACGCTGGCCTTCCCGCTGGCGGACATCCGGTTGTGTGACTTGAACCGGGATGGGTTGATGGACGTGGTGAGGCTGTCCGCGAGCCATGTGTATTGGTACGCGGGGAAGGCGGATGGAGGCGTGGTGACGACGCCTCGCTATGTGCCGAGGCCCGGGAGCGCGAGCTTCGACTCGGTGGTGGCGATAGCGGACATCAACGGGAACGGGAGCGAGGACGTGGTGTGGTCGTCGCAAGAGGGCCTGTGGGTGTTGGACATGGCGGGAGCGACGACGGCGGGGATGTTGGTGGGGGTGGAGAACGGGTTGGGGAAGAGCCTGTCGTTGAGCTACTCGGCGTCGGCGGTGCTGTCGGTGGCGGCGGAAGTCGCCGGGCAGACGTGGACGAGCAAGCTGCCGATATCAGTGCCAGTGCCGGTGGGGATGACGACGCAGCCGGGAGGAGGAGAGCCGGCGCGGGTGGTGGAGTACGGGGTGAGGGACGGCTTCTGGGACGGGGAGGAGAGGCGCTTCGGGGGCTTCCTGACGAGCGTGAGGAGGGGGGTGGGGGCGACGGCGGCGGAGACGTTGGTGGAGACGACGAGGTACCACGCGGGGCTGGGAGCGGAGCGGGTGCTGCGTGGGGTGCCAGTGGAGGTGAGGACGGAGGATGGGACGGGGAAGCTGTACACGCGGGTGACGTCGACGCACGAGGCGCGGCCCGTCGCGGGGCTGCCGAACGTGCCGCTGCTGAAGCGGGTGGCGACGACGGAGGTGCGCACCTGGAACCACGAGGGCGTGACGACGCCGGTGGAGACGCTGGCGACGTACACGTACGACGCGCAGGTGCGGCCGGTGGAGGAAGTGAACTCGGGGCGGTTGGACGTGACGGGGGACGAGAAGCGGGTGCAGCGCGGCTACGCGAGCGACGCGACGCTGTGGGTGCACGACGTGGTGTGCGAGGAGAAGGTGCTGGAGCTGGATGGGACGCTCGTGTCGCACGGGCGGACGTTCTACGGAGACGCGACGCAGGTGTTCTCGTGGAGCGAACCGGCCAACTGCCGCGCGGGGCGGCTGACGCGTGAGTCCCACGCGTGGCTCGCGGATGCGCAGACGCCGCGCTGGGTGCTCCAGCAGGCCACGGAGTTCGATGCCTGGGACAACCCGACCCGCATCTACTCCGGCGGCGTGTGGCGGACGATGGGGTATGACGCCAACCACCTCCGGCCGGTGTCGGAGAGCGTGACGCCCTCGACGGGCCACACCCTGACGTGGACGAGCGTGTGGGACGACGTCCTGGGCCAGCCCGCCAGCGTGACGGCGCCGGATGGCTCGACGATGGCGCTGGCCTACGACAGCCTCGGCCGGCTCACCTCGATGGGACACGACAGCGCGGTGCCGCATGTCCGGTATGTCTATGATTGGACCCCTCCGCGTCCCCGGACGCTGACGTACCTGTACGACGGAGCCCCGGCGTCGCTGCCCGGAAGCTGGACGGGCGGCTGGGTGGCGGGCGGCCCCTGGCGGGAGATGGTGGCGGTGACGAACGGCGCCGGCGAGGCGCTGTACTCCGCGACGCGCCTCACCTCGCAGCGCTGGGCCATCTCGGACTGGAAGGAGCGCGACGCGCGCGGGAAGGTGACGTTCGTCGGCAACGCCTTCTTCGCCGACGCCACGCTGCCCACCTCGCGGCCCGCGGGGCTCGACGGACAGGACCTGACGTATGACGCCCTGGGGCGCCTGGTGAGCCAGCAACTGCCGAACGGCGGCGTGCGCTCGCTGGCGTACAAGGCCTTCGAGACGACGCGCAGCGACACGGCGGTGGCGCCCATCATCACCCGGATGGACGGGCTGGGCCGCATCCGTCGCACGGAGCGGCAGGTGGGCTCGGTGCTGGAGTCGGTGGACGCGGCGTACGACGCCGCGGGGCGCATCCTGTCGCTGACGTTGCAGGGCGGAGCGGTGACGCATTCGTTCACGTACGACTCGCTGGGCCGCCTGGTGGCGGCGCAGGACCCGGACGTGGGCGCACGCGTGCTGCGCTACGACGACCAGAACCGCCTCACGCACCACACCAACGGGGCCAACCAGACGCGGCGCTACTTCTATGACGACGGCGGGCGCCTGACGCGCACCCTGGGGGAGGATGGCTCCGAGTTCATCTACCACTACGACGAGAACCAGGACGGCACGACGCAGGGCCATGTGGCCAGTCGACTGGCCTGGGTGGAGGAGCCTCGGGGAACGGCGCACATGACGTACGACGCCTTCGGGCGCACGGCGTGGCAGCGGCGCGTCGTCGACGGGGTGGAGTCCGTGGAGACGGCGACGTACAGCCCCTCGGGGTTGCTGTTGGCTTCGTCGGTGGACGGCCTGTCCATCGCTCGCTCCTACGATGCCGCGGGACGCAACACGGCGGTGGGGCCGTACTGGCAGGCGGTGGAGCTGGACGCCGCGGGCCGGGTGCTGGAGGAGCAGTACGGCAACGGCGTGCGCCAGCTCCACGAGCGGGACGCGCTGGGCCTGTCCTCGCGGGTGCGGACGGTGAACGCGCTGGGCGTGGCGCTGTATGACGTCAGCCTCACGCGCAACGCCTACGCGGCGCCGCTGACGGTGACGGACACGGACGGACGGGGCCTCAACCACTCGGCGGTGTTCGGCTATGACGGCGCCGCGCGCCTGACGGACGCCATCCTGGGCGCGGTGACGACGCCGGGAGGCTCTCTGGGCCAGGGCCCCAGCTCGTATGTGTTCGGCTACCAGTACGACGGACTCCAGAACATGGTGGGCCGGCAGGTGGTGGGCCCGACGACGCTGAGCGTGGCGACGGGCAGCTTCCACTTCGCCGAGCGCGGCTTCGGCCCGCGGCAGATGACGCGGATGGCGACGGCGTCCGGTGACACGCTGGTGGACTACGACGCGGCGGGCCGGCAGGTGCGCCAGGGTGACCGGCTGATGACGTACAACGGCCTGGACCAGCTGGTGAGCGTGACGATTCCGGGGGCGGGCTCCCCGTCGAAGGTGGTGGAGCACGCATACGGGTACACGGGCCTTCGCGTGCGGACGGAGGTTTCGACGGGCGAGGTGCAGTACTGGTTCTCGTCGCAGGTCACCCAGCGCGCCAACGGTGTGCGCGAGCGGTACGTCGGCGTGGGGGACCGCACGGTGGCGCGCATCGCCTACGAGACGACGGGGAGCGGCGCGCTGGCGTGGCTGCCGGGGCTGGGCGGCTTGCGTGGCGCGGAGCTGGACCAGGCCGTGACGCGAGGGCTGGGCGTGGTGCTGCTGGGCTCGTTCATGCTGATGGCGGGCACGGTGGTGCTGCGGAGGACGCAGCGCGCCCGGTCCTTGCGGCTGACCGCGGGCACGGTGGCGGTGGCGATGCTGGGCGTGGGGTGCGAGTCGGGACTGCGCGCCTCCAACGTCTCGTTGAGCCACGACGCCCTGTGGGCCGCCACGGGCACGGTGTACTTCCAGAGCGGCGTGAGCGCGGGCCCGGCCCTCATCACCCGCGAGGACGGGAGCGTGCTGGAGGAGCGGCGGTACGAACCGTTCGGCGCGCCCATCGACGCCTACCGCGAATTCGTGGGCGGAGGCAGCGCGGTGGGAGCGGTGGACCATGAGGAGGAGCCGCTCAACGCGCTGAACAAGCTGACGGACCCGCACACGGGTTGGAGTGACCACGGGGCGCGGTGGATGGCGCCGGAGCTGGCCTCGTGGCTGACGCCGGACCCGCCGGTGAAGGCGCCGCACGGGCGCTTCCTCCTGGCGCCGTGGGACATGCACCCGTACCAGTACGTGCGACAGAACCCGGTGCTGTACTGGGACCCGGACGGGTGGACGCCGCGTCAGAACCCCCTGGCCACGACGCTGGACGCGCCGCTCCCCGCGGGCAGCTATCAAATCGTCACCCGCTCCTTCGCGCCCTTCGACGAGTTCGGTGGTGGCTATGAAGGGGATGGAAACGACCGGGGCTACACCCCCAGCTCCTCGGCTACGTCGCGCATGGTGCAGGCCACGACGGTGAGCGACGCCAAGGTCGTGTCGTCCGTCGCCTGGTCCGACGAGACGTCGGGCAGCGGTGCGCTCGCGCGTGGCGCCGGTGTCACGGTGGGCATCATGCCGTGGGACGAGCTGAAGGGCTTCGAGTCCCCCGCGAACAGCGTGGACTGGTCGTCGAGCAACGGGTTCCTGAAGATCGAACAGTCGCTCGCGGGGGCCATGCCGCTCAACCGGTTCGCGCCGGACATCGACACGCGCAGCTACCTCCAGATGTTCAAGGATGGGAACATGCTGCGGGTGTCGGGCTTCATGACGGGGGATGCCTTCCCGGCCGCGGAGATGTACATCCGAGATGCCGCGAACAACCGCGTGATGCTCAATGCGTCTCCCGCCTCCGCGGGCACGTTCGGCCCGCTGACCGAGCTGCCCGGCAACGGTGGGAAGAACATGGGTGAGTTCAACGTGCAGATCCGCCTGGACTCCAATGGCAACTTCACGGGGGTTCGCGCCAAGGGACAGGAGGATTTCATGTCGCTCGACGCCTGGAATCAGCAGATGAGCGCCGGGCCGACGGGACCGAAGTGATTCATCCGGTCCTCCGGACAGACTGCGACCGGGGACGGGCCTTCGCGGGTCCGTCCCTCGTCGTGGCGCCGGGCAAGAGGTAGCGCATGGGGTCGGACGGTCCGCTCGCGGAGCGCGTGCCGGAGAACCCAGGCTGGAAGACGCGGAAGGCGCTACGGTTGCAGCAGGTGGACCCGGGCGGCTCTCGCGCGGAAGAGAGCCGCTCGGGGATGGAGGGGCGAGGTGTGACGAGGCCCCTGGAGCGAGGAGGTTTCACGCGATGTCGCCAAGAGAAGACCGGAGCCTGGGAGGATGGAGGAGCCTGCCCTTCTTGTCCCTGGCATTCCTGCTGTTGGGGGGCGTGCTGCTCGGGTGGTTCCCCAGGGCCGCGGAGCGGCTGTGGCGGCTCGACTCGCTCGTGGTGCTGCTGGCCCTGGTGTTCGCCGCGCTGTCGCTCTGGGCACGACGAGGGGGCTGGGCGCGCGGCGCCGCGGTCGTGTCGTTGCTGTTCGCGGGCTTCTTCCTCGTGAGGATGGGGAGCGAGCACCTCCGGATGCGGGACCTGTACCGGCTCCACGCTGTCTCGGGGCGGGCCTGCCAGGAATTGGCGGCCCGGGGGCCGGTCGTGGACCCGGACGCGGCGCTCGCGCGAGCGCTCGAGCTGGCGCACCTGCCTTCCGCGGATGAGCGCTTCTTCCGCCTGACCTGCTCGCCGGAAGGGGCGCGGACGTCGATGGTGGATGGCTTCGACGCGTCCTGGGCGCTCGACGCCAACGGGGAGTTGGGGCCGTAGCCCGGCGCCTCAGCTCCTTGGCAGGAGTCCTCCCTCGAGGAGTGAGTCGAGCGCGGCGGCGAGCGGGTCGTCATCCAGCGTCGCGCGGAACAGGTTCTGGTGCATGAGCATGCCCAGGAAGGCGCCGAGCACGGCGTGCGCCGTCCTCGCGGCGTCCAGGTCCTGGCGCAGCTCTCCCGCCCGTCGTCCCTGCTGGAGGAGCCCCTCCAGCGCCTTCGCGTACAGCCCCAGTTTGTCGCGGATGGCCTCCGCCACCCGCTCGTTCGCGTCCGCCGCCTCCGCCGCGAGCATCCCGAAGAAGATGCCGTACTCGCGATGCTCCTTCAGGAACGCGTGCGTGCGATGGGTGAAGGCCTGGAGCCTCTCCCGCGCGGAGCCACTCGCGGGCGCCGCCAGCAGGTCCTCGAAGGCCTTCAGGTAGCGTTCGTGCAGCTCCTCGATGGCCGCCAGCAGCAGGTCTTCCTTCGTGGGGAAGTGCCAGTACAGCGCGCCCGGCGTCATGTGGATGGCGCGCGCGAGGTCGGCCATCGTCGTCGCCAGGAAGCCGCGCCGCGCGAAGAGGGTGATGGCCGCCTCCAGGATGTCCACCCGGGTCCGTGCCGCCCGCTCCTGCTTGAGCTCCCGCTTCGCTGGTTCCTTGGGCATTCCGCTCGAATCTATACCTCAGGCCAGCAGGGTGACCTTGACGATCTCCGGCGGCGCCCCCACCCGCAGCGGCGGACCCCAGAACCCCGTTCCCCGGCTGACATACAAGTGCCGGCCCTCCTCCTCGAAGTGCCCCGCGTCGTGCTCCCAGATGGCGGACACCGCCAGGGTGAATGGGAAGAACTGCCCTCCATGGGTATGGCCAGACAGCTGCAATCCCATCCCCGCCTTCGCCGCGACGCGCCAGTTCGAGGGCTGGTGCGCCAGCAGCACCGCCGCCCGCTCCACGTCCCTCCCCGCCACCGCCGCCTCCAGGTCGTAGCCCCGTCCGCTCGCGCGCGCCGCCCAGTCATCCACGCCCACCAGGTCGAACGACGCCCCCGCGTCCCCGATGCGCACGTGCCGGTTCCGCAGCACTCCCACGCCCATCCCCTCCAGGGCCTCCGCCCACGCCTCGTGGTCCCAGTAGTACTCGTGATTGCCCGTCACGAAGTACGTGCCGTGCGGCGCGCGCAGCTCGCGCAGCGCCGCGACGGAGGGCCCCAGTGAGGGCACCTTCCCATCCACCAGGTCCCCGGTGATGGCGACGAGGTCCGGGCGCAAGGCATTGCACCGCGCCACCAGCTCGTCCATGAAGCGCCGCTGGATGACCGGCCCCACGTGGATGTCGCTCAGGTGGACCAGGGTGAAGCCATCCAGCGCGCGAGGCAGCCCCGGCAGCTTCACCGCCACCTCGTTCACCTTGGGCGGATGGAACGCGTTCCACACCCCCAGGCTCGTGAGCCCGCCCGCCGCGACCACCGCTCCGCCCGCCGTCGCCCGAGCGAGGAACCTCCGCCGCTCCAGGTCCACGGCCCCCACCGCCGATGCATCCGGCGGCGCCGCGGTCCGCGTGGCGGGCTGCCCACCCGCCGACCTGGCCGCGCTCGTGGCCACGTCACCCGCGCCCAGCGTCATGGGCGCGCCCGTCGCATGCGACGCGCTCACGCCGCCCGGGTCGGTCGCGCCATACCCGCTGGCGAACAGGGGCGCGGCCTCGCTCACCCGCGCTCCGTCCGCCTGATGCGGGGCGGCACCCACCTGTCGGGAAGTGTCCTCGGGGCGCTCCGCTGTCGGAGCCCTCCGCGCGAGCAGCCGACGCGCCAGCCCGCGCGCGCCGCCCAGGGCCCACAAGGCGAGCAGCAGGTACGTGGCGGTGCCCATCCACATCCACACCGCGGTCGCCACCGCGAAGGTGGCGTCCATGGGCAGGAAGCGCGTCACCGACCAGGAGAACACCAGCAGCGCCGCCAGCACCGTCATCACCCCTCTGCCCACCCGGCGCCACACGCGGTGCTCCGACGTGTCCGCGAACAGGCGCCGATACAGGTAGATGTGCACCAGCACCGTGACGACACCCGTCACGACGGCGAAGAGGATGAAGCGCACCGGAGAGTCCATGGTCGCTCCAATACTCACCTGTCGGCACGCCGCGGCAATGCCTTCCTCGTGAAGAAACGTGAACCCGAGGCGAGGCCGCGTCGCGCCCGCCTGCTCGGAGGGGAATCCACCCTCGGGGTCGTGCTTTGCCTCGCACGACGGGTCGCGGCACATGCCCATGGTGTCGTCGCTTTCGCAGTCCGTGCTTCTCACTGGACGAGGACACGAGGTATGGACCGCCGCTTTTCGCGCGGGAGGCGAAGTGATGAGGAATGACAGGAAGGCGGGAGCGTGGCTCTGGCTGGCATTGTGGCTGGGTTCGCTGCTCGCGGTGGGCTGCGGCGAGTCCGGACGCGCCCCTCCGGTGGACGCCGTGTCTCCGCTGGCCCGGAGCTCGGCGCGCCTGGCGCTCGCTCCCATCCCCTCGCGTCTGGCCGCTGGCTCCCAGCATTCACTGTACGTCACGCCGGGAGGCACCGTCTGGGCCTGGGGTGGCAACTCCTCGGGCCAGCTCGGCTCGGGCGCCTCCTCCTTCCAGCGCGCCACCGCGAAGCAGGTGCCGGGGCTGGCGGACGTCGTGTCCGTGGCGGCCGGTGACTCGCACTCGCTCGCGCTTCGCGCGGACCGCACGGTGTGGACCTGGGGCGCGAATGGCTCCGGTCAGCTCGGCGATGGCACCACGGTGGACCGCGCCTCCGCGGTGAAGCTGGCGCAGCTCTCGGAGATGGTGTCCGTGGCGGCCGGGGACTTCCATTCGCTCGCGCTCCGCTCCGACGGAACCGTGTGGGCCTGGGGCGACAACTTCCAGGGCCAGCTCGGCCGGGGCCACACGGGCCCGGGCACGTCACCCGAGGTGGTGCCGGGCCTGACGGGCGTCGTCGCGCTCGCCGCCGGCTTCGACTTCTCCCTCGCCGTGAGGGAGGACGGCACGGTGTGGGCCTGGGGCGCGAACGGCTCCGGACAGCTCGGCGATGGCACGCGCGCCCAGCGCCTCGTCCCCACGCAGGTCGCGGGGCTGAAGGGCGTCATCGCCGTGTCCGCGGGCCTCTACCACGCGCTGGCGCTGTGTGCGGACGGCACCGTGTGGGCGTGGGGCAACAATGCCTACGGCCAGCTGGGCGACGGCACCTGGGCGGACAGCGTCGTCCCGGTCCGGGTCGAGGCCATCTCCGGCGCGAAGTCCGTGGCCGCCCAGGACTTCGGTTCGCTGGTGTTGTCGAAGAGCGGCACGCTGCTCGCCTGGGGCAACAACTCCGTGGGGCAGCTGGGGGATGGCACCACGACGGAGCGCGAGCTGCCCGTGCCGGTCCTGGGCCTGGCGAGCGTGGACGCCCTGGCGGCCGGGGCCGAGCACGCCGTGGTGGTGCGCACCGATGGGACGCTCTGGTCCTGGGGCAGCAGCGCCTTCGGGCAGCTGGGCCACGGCGGCTCCGAGCGGCACCTGTCCCCCGAGGTCGTCATCCGCCTGCCCGGCGTCGTGTCCGCCGCCTCCGGCAGCGCCCACTCCGTCGCGGCCCTCGCGGATGGCTCCGTCTGGGGCTGGGGCCGCAACCAGTACGGCCAGCTCGGAGACGGCACGACGACCGAGCGCTCCACGCCCGTACGCGTGCCCTCGCTCGGCGCGGTGGTCTCCGTCGCCGCGGCCAGCCACCATTCGCTCGCGGTGCGCTCGGACGGGACGGTGTGGGGCTGGGGGCGCAACGCGTATGGCCAGCTGGGCGATGGCACCACGAAGGACCGCGCGACGCCCGTGGCCGCGATGGGGCTGACCAGCGTCAGGTCCGTGGCCGCGGGCGGCAACCACGCGGTGGCGCTGCGCTCCGATGGCACCGTGTGGACGTGGGGGCACAACGGCGTCGGTCAGCTGGGCGATGGCACCACGAAGGACCGCGCCGTGCCGGGCCAGGTGCCGGGGCTGGCGAACGTGGTGGCCGTGGCCGCAGGCACCTACTTCTCGCTGGCGCTGCGCTCCGACGGCACGGTGGTCGCCTGGGGCGAGGGCTTCGAGGGACAGCTCGGCGATGGCGGCGGCGTCCAGCGGACCCTGCCCGTGCTGGTCGCGGGGCTCACGCGGGTGGTCGCCATCGGCGCGGGCGCGGCGCACGGCCTCGCGGTGCTGGGCGATGGGACGGTCTGGGCGTGGGGTGACAACTCGGAGGGACAGCTCGGCGACGGCACCTGGTCGGACCGGTTCCGCCCCGTGCAGGTGGTGGGCGTCTTTGGCGCGGTGTCCGTCTCCGGCGGGCAGTACCACTCGATGGCGGTGATGACCGACGGCACCGCGCGCGCCTGGGGCTACAACGCCTATGGCCAGCTCGGAGATGGCACGCTCACCTCGCGAATCTCACCGGACGTCGTGCCCGGCGCCACGGGCCTCAAGCGCGTCAGCCCCAGCTCCCTGCACGTGCTCGCGCTGCGCCAGGACGGTCAGCTGCTGGCGTGGGGTTACAACCGCTTCGGCCAGCTCGGGCTCGGCTCGGGCGGCTGGAGCGCGCTGCCGGTGCAGGTGCGTGGGTTGGGGCAGGGGGAGCGGCTGGCGTCGGGGCGCTCGCACTCGCTGCTCGTGCGCCTCGACGGCACCGTGCTCGCGTGGGGGCAGAACTCGTCCGGCCAGCTCGGGGACGGCACCAGCACCCACCGCTCGGAGCCCGTCTCCGTGCGTGGGCTGCCTTGCATCCGCTCCGCCGCCGCGGGCGCACAGCACTCCCTCGCGCTCGCGTGTGACGGCACCGTGTGGGCGTGGGGCGCGAACGCGAAGGGCCAGCTGGGCGTCGCCGCGGGCAGCGCGCGGCTCCTGCCGGTGATGGTGGAGGGGCTGTGGGGCGTGGTGGCGGTCTCCGCGGGCGGCGACTCCTCGATGGCGCTGCGCGCGGACGGCACGGCGTGGGCGTGGGGCGCGAACGGCTCCGGCCAGCTCGGCGATGGCACCACCGTGGACCGCTCGACGCCGAAGCCGGTGACGAAGGTCGCGGGCCTGTCCGCCGTGTCCCAGGGCGAGTCGCACGGGCTGGCGGTGGATGGGTCGGGCGTGGTGTGGGCGTGGGGCGACAACGCCTCCGGGCAGCTCGGTGATGGCACCACCACCGCGAGCCGGGTGCCGGTGGTGGTGAAGGAGCTGGGGGGCGCCACGGACGTGAGCGCGGGGAGGGCCTTCTCGCTGGCCGTGCGGAGCGACGGCACGGTGTGGAGCTGGGGGGCGAACCGCTCCGGGCAACTGGGCGATGGCTCCAACGTCTCCCGTCCCTGGCCCAAGCCGGTGCTCCTCGTGAAGGACGCGCGGGCGGTGTCCGCGGGCGCGAACCACGTGCTCGCCGTGAGCCAGGACGGCACCGTGTGGGGCTGGGGGGAGAACTCGCTCGGCCAGGTGGGCGACGGCACGCGCGAGGGCCGCTTCTCGCCCCAGGTGGTGGTGGAGCTGCGCGACGCGGTGGACGTGGCCGTGGGTGAGCAGCACTCGGTGGCGCTGCTCGTCGACGAGAGCGCCCGCTCCTGGGGCAGCAACGAGTTCGGACAGCTCGGCGAGGTCGAGTCCGGAGTGAGGACGGAGCCGGTGCCCGTGAAGTCGCCGCAGTCGAAGGTGGCCTCCATCCAGTCCGTGCGCGCCTGGAATCGTCACGTGGTGGCGCTGCTGAAGGACGGCTCCGTGCAGGTGTGGGGAGGCAACGAGCATGGCCAGCTCGGCATCGGCTCGAGGGACCGCCGGGCGGAGCCGACCACCGTCGAGGGGCTGACGGACGTGGTGGCCGTCTCTCCGGGCGCGTGGCACACGCTGGCGCTGCGCTCCGACGGCACGGTGTGGTCCTGGGGCACCAACATCCACGGCGCGCTGGGCGATGGGACGGCGGAGGACCGGCTGCGCCCCGTGCGGGTGGTGGGGCTCACCGACGTGGTGGACATCTCCGCGGGCAGCTACCACTCGCTGGCGCTGCGCTCCGACGGCACGGTGTGGGCGTGGGGCTACAACGCCTTCGGTCAGCTCGGGGATGGAACCACCGAGCTGCGCGCGTTGCCGCTCCCGATGCTGGAGGTGAAGGACGCCGTGGCCATCTCCGGCGGCGAGCACCACTCCCTGGTGCTGCGCGCCGACGGCACGATGCTGGCCTGTGGCCACAACGCCTATGGCCAGCTCGGCGATGGTTCGTCCACCACCCGCGTGTCACCCACGCTCGTCTCGGGGCTGGAGGGCGTGCGAGCCATCCGCGCGGGCAACTACCACTCGCTGGCGCTGCGCTACGACGGCACGGTGTGGACGTGGGGGGCCAACACCCATGGGCAGCTGGGCGACGGGGGCTACACCACGCGCATCCTTCCTGGCCGGGTGGTGGGCCTGGAGGGCATGAAGTCCCTGGGCGCGGGCGCGGACCACGCGTTCGCCGTGAGCGAGGCGGGCGCCGTCTGGGCCTGGGGACGCAACTCGCACGGGCAGCTGGGCAATGGCGAGAGCGCCGGTCGCCCGTCGCCCGTGCTGGTGAAGGGCATGGCGGCGACGCGGGTGGTGACCGCCGGCGGGGACTTCTCCGTGGCGATCGAGGAGAACGGCACGACGTGGAGCTGGGGCACCAACATCCACGGGACGCTGGGCGTGGGGGTCGCCGGGCAGCGCGCGGTGCCGGGGGGCGTCTCGCTGCCCTGAGCCAGGGGCGCGTGCTCCCGGCGCGCGGTGGGGCCCGGGAGCGCGAGGCCGTCACAACCGCAGGCCGTCTCCCAGCCGCTTGTGGACCGGCCCCAGCTCCTCGACGTCCAGGCCCATGCCCAGCAGCTCGAGCCTGCGCAGTCGCGGCAGCGCCTTGGCGGAGCGGAACGCGAGCGCGCCTTCCTCGCTCAGCTCGTTCATCGACAGCTCCAGCCGCTCCAGGGCGCCGAGTCCCTTGCTCTTCGCCAGGGCCTCCGCCGCCTCGTCCCCGAGGTCGCTCCGGTTGAGCGTCAGGCACTCCAGCGCGCCCAGCCCCCGGGCCCTCGCGAGCGTCGCCACGCCTTCGTTCGACAACCCCGCGCCGGAGAGGTACAGCCGCGTCCACGGCAGCGTCGCCTTCGCGAGCAGGGTCGCGCTCTCGTCCGACAGCTCGCAGCTCGAGAGGCTGACGGAGCGCAGCGAGGGTGGCGTGGGGCGCTCGGTGAGCGCGAGCACCGCCTCGTCCGTCGCGCCGGACAGCACCAGCGAGTCGAGGCGCCCCGCGTGAGGAGACGTCATCAGCGCCCGGACGGCCACCTCGACCCTGGCGCCCTCCACGCGCAGCGAGCGGACCTGGGCGAACCAGGGTTGCTGGAGGGCCTGTGCGAGCTCCTGGCCGTCGCGCGTCCTCACCTTCAGGCGGGACACCGGCTCCCGGGCGAACAGCGCGTGCCCGTGCTTCGCCAGCGCGTCCTCGGGGAGGCTCAGCTCGTCGACGAAGCCCCGGCGCAGGCGGGGCTCGCGGACGTTCGCCTCCAGCAGGGGGCGGAACCACGCGCGCGCGTGGTCGCGTAGGAGCGCCTGCTCGCGCCGCTGGAGCGACCGGCGCCGCGCCGGGTCCATCCGCTCCCGCAGGGAGAGCTGGACCTGGATGAACTCCGCGCGCGCGTCGTCCACGCCGCGCAACGCCTCGGCGCAGGCCCACCGCGGCCGGTCGTCGTCCGCGTGTGTCGCCACCTCCGTGAGCAGGGCCTTCAGGTCGCTCATCGTCCGAGCAGCTCCTTCACCTCGCGCTGCCAGCGCGCCCCCAGCTCCGGGTGCACCATGCGCACGTAGGCGGCATAGCCCTCCAGCCAGGCGGGGAAGTCCGGCCGGCCTCGCGCCTGGGACTCCACGCCGTGCTTGCGGCAGTTGGCGAGGATGGCCTTGAAGCGGCGGCGCTCCTCGCGGGGGATGGCGACGCGCTGGTTGACGGTGAGGCCCGTCACGCGCTGGCGTCCACCGCCGCGCATGACGCGGCGCTTGGGCGCGTTCTCCGAGAAGCCCTCCTGCTGGAGGATGGCGTTGACCCACCAGAGGAAGCGGCCCAGGCGCTCGGGCGGTTGGGGGAAGGAGAAGGTCAGGTCGTCCGCGTAGCGCGTGTAGCGGGCGCCCGCCTTCTTCGCGAGCGCGTCCAGGCGCGCGTCCAGCCGGCGGCAGACGAGGTTGGCGATGGCGGGCGAGGTGGGGGCGCCCTGGGGCAGCACGCCGGGCCAGGCCACGGTGCCGTCCGGCAGCTTCGCGCGCCATGTGGTGAGCCCCGCCAGCGTCGAGGCCACCTGGGCGCCGTAGCCGTATGCCTCGAAGAGGCCCTTCACGCGGCGGTAGTGCACGGACGGGAAGAAGTCCTCCACGTCCACGCGCACCACCACGTTCGCGCCGGTGTGTGGCTGGGCGTTCGTCACGGTGGAGCGCTCGGGCACGAAGCCGTGCGCGGCGGGGTGCGTGGGCAGGTGCGTGAGCAGGTTGTCGAGGAGCGCGCGCTGCGCGGCCTTGAGCCTGGCGCGAGGGGCGCAGAGGCGACGCACGCCGCCGGAGCGCTTGGGGACGTCGAACTCCACGTAGCTGGAGCCCGGCTCGGAGCCCGGACGCATCAGCGCCGCGAGCTCGCGCTCGTCCAGGCCCACCAGCCTCGCCACGTCCGCGCGGTCGCGCAGCTCCGGCAGGCGGGTGGCCACCTCGGGCTTGCGCTTCACGCGCTCGCCGTCGGCGGGGAACAGCCCGAAGTTCCAGCCCGTGGGGTTCCATCCGCCCAGGCTGCGGGGCCCCGGGTGGCGGGGTGGTTCGATGCGGCTGTCCGGAGGCGAGATGTCCGCGAGCCCCAGCTTCCGCACGGCGGCGCGCGCGGCGGCGGCCACGCGCGAGTCCGCGTCCTTCACCCGGCGACGCAGCTGCCCCGCGGCGATGGCGCGGGGGAAGAGCAGGGGGATGAGGCGCACCGCCCGGAGGCGCTCGCGCGGGTCCGCGCTGCCCAGCCGCTTGGACGCGGAGTCCATCCAGTGCCGGCTGACGTAGAAGCGCGCGACCTCGTACTCCGCGAGCCCCTGGTGCTGCTCCAGCAGCCCGACGATGCGCTCGAAGTGGGTCTCGGGCTCCGCCATCAACGGTTGGAGTTCGAGGAGGAGTCCCGCCAGGTCCATGCACTTGCTCCCACGGTGCTGCCTGCTCCTGGGGACGCCGCCACCTGCACGGCAGAGTCGTACGAGGTCGGGGAAGCCCGCCAGGCGGACCTCGTACCGACGCGTTCTTCAATGGGTGTCAGGAGCAGCCGCGACGTGACATCGCGGACGGAAGGCTGGCTGCACGCGACCCCAGGAGCGACGCGGAGCTGACCACATCCTTCACGACGAGGGAAGGTCATCCTCGGGGGGCGTCGGCGTCTCCTCCAGGAGCGCGAGCAGCGCGTCCCGGGGCCCGCCCGGCGCCCGGCGCACCAGGGTGTCGAGCCGCCGCGTCCGCGCGCGCACGCGCTCGCCATGCGCGCGCATGACGGGCAGGGCGTCCGTCTCCATCCACGGGCGGGACAGCACCTCCAGGTTGTGTCGCAGCTCGCGGGTGTTTCGTGGCGCGGTGAGGGTGGCGCTGACGCCCGGCTGTGAGAGGGAGTAGCGGTAGCAGTCCACCGCCGAGGGCACGGGTTGGTCCGGCGACATGCCGGGCACGGGTTGGAGCAGGCGGCCGTAGCAGGTGGCGGTGAAGGTGAGGAGCCCCGTGCCTCGCTGGTGGGCCTCCGGGAAGAAGACGGTCTCCGCGCCCGGGTGCGCGGCGCTGTGGCGGATCATCACCACCGGCCAGGGGTGCCGCCCGAGCGCATCGCGCGCCAGCTCGCGCAGGTGCGTGGAGAAGCCGAAGGCGCGGACCTTGCCTTCCGCGCGCAGGCGCTCGAGCGCGGCGAAGTCCTCGTCGGTCAGGCGCTCGGGGGCCCGGACCCAGAAGAGGAGGAAGACGTCGAGCCAGGAGGTCCGCAGGCGGCGCAGCGAGGACTCCACGTCGCGGCGGATGGCCGCCGCGCCCGCGTGGTACGTGCCCGCCACCACGCCGTGCTGCTCTCGCGGGCGCCCGCTCTGGAGGAAGCGTGTCAGCGTCTCGTAGCGCGGCTCCCAGAAGAATGTGCGCAGCCCCGCGTCGTGGGCCTCGAAGAAGGCGTCGCGCGAGGCGAGGTGGGCGCCGGACAGGATGAGCGGGGAGACCTGGAGGCCGGTGTTCCCCAACGGGCGGGACACGTCGCGCAGAGGACCCGTGCGGCGCGGTGCGCTCACGGCGGTGACGCGCGCGGGGGCCTGGGGGCGGCGCTGGACGAGGTCGGGGTGGAGGGCGAGGAGCGTGTCGGGGAAGACGAGGAGCTGGGTCTCCAGGTGCGCGAGGACGCGGGGGGAGGTGGTGCCCGCATCGAGCGCGGCGCGGAGTCGCTCGAAGGCCGGGAGGTCCGCGCGTCGCAGGGCCCATGTCCACGCGGCGAGGCGCACGTCCTCGTCCACCTGGAGGGTGTCGTCCTCGAGGAGGGAGGCCAGCTGGGTGTCGAGCGTCTCGCGGGATTCGAGGGCGGTGGCCGCGGCGGCGCGCACCATGGGGACGGTGTCGCGCGACAGGCGCAGGAGCGCGTGCAGCGATTCGGCGCTGTCCTCGGGGAGGAGGTGCTCCGCCGCGCGGGCGCGCATCCATGGGTCGGGGGCGCGGGTGCACGCCAGGAGGACACGGGTGGATGGCCGCGCCTCGTCGAACGCTCCGGACCTGTCGTGCGCGAGCACGCGCTCCAGGGCCAGGCGGCGAAGCATCGGGTCGGTGTCCTCGGTGCAGGCGCGCATCGCGGTGGGCAGGTCGAGGACCGCGGCGCGGAGCCAGGGGTCGTCCTGGGAGGCCGCGTGTTCGCGCTCCGTGTCGGAGAGTTGGTCGAGCGCGAGGAGCGCCGCGAGGGCGGTGGCCTGGACGGGGATGTCCTCGTCGCGCAGCGCTCGGAAGAGCTGCTCGGTGTGTTGGAGGAAGGCGGCGGCGGCGGTGACGGCGCGGCGCTCGCGGGGCGTGGTGGCGCGGGGCGCGAAGGCGAGGAGCGCGGTGGCGTAGTCCTGGGCGGCCGTGGCGGAAGGAGGACGGCGCTCCCAGGCGCCGAGGACCTCCGCGCGCACCCGTTCGTCCGGGTCGTCGAGCGCGCGGAGCACGGTGCTTCGACTGGCCGGGTCGTGGACGAGGGCGGACAGGGCCGCGCGACGGACCTCGGGCGTGTCGTGGGTGGCGAGCGTCCGGACTCGCGCGAGGAGGTCGTCCTGGCCCTTCCTTACGGCGACGCGAGCGGCCCAGGCCAGCGCGCCGGGGCGCGGCGGGGCCGCGAGGATGCGCGCCGCGAGGTCCACGTCCTCCGTGTCGACATGCTCCAACAGCGCGCGGGCCTCGTCCCTCGCGTGGGGGACGCGGGGCTCGTCGAGCCAGCGCAACGCGAGCAGGAGCGCTTCGGTGTCGCCGCGCTCCCGAAGGCGGCGACGCGCGAGCTTGCGCAAGGGCTCGTGCGGGTCTCCGAGCCACTCCACCAGCGCGTGGGTGGCGACGGCGCCGGCGGGCGTGGCCTCCAGGCGCGCCGTCGTCACCGCCGGGTCCTCGCTGCCGAGCGCTTCTGGGAACCGAGGAACATCCGTGTGCGGCACCCAGTGGCTGCCGGCATCGGCGTGCTCGCGGTGAACGCCCGCATCGCCCTGTGTGGCGTCAGCGGGCGTTGCCACGGGACGCCGCTCCGAGAGGCTGCTGACATCGAGCGGGTTCCGGGGCGCGCTTGTGTCGCCGGGTGTGGCGTCAGCGAGCGTCGCCATGGGACTCCGCTCCGAGCGGCTGCTGACATCGAGCGGGTTCTGGGGAGCGCTTGCGTCGCCAGGTGCGGCGTCAGCGAGCGTCACCGCGGGACTCCGTTCCGCGAGGCTGCTGGCATCGAGTGGGTTCTGGGGAGCGCGTTTGGCATCAGCAGGCGCCGCTTCGGAGGCCGGCTCCGAGGTGGCGCTGACATCGATGTGCTCGCGTTGAGCGCCCGCGTCGCCCTGTGCCGCAGTGCATGGCTCCGACGAGCCGTGATTGGCCGTCGGCCGTGGACTGCCTGTATCTCCCTGCGCCGTGCCAGCGGCGGAGCCCGGAGCGTATGGCTCCATGGGGCTCGACGCGCGCGCCTCCGCCCATGCGGCCTCCAGCCACGCAACGGCGGGCCGGACCGGACCGCGCGCGTGCCTGGGCGCCACCGCCTCGCTCCGGACCCTGTCCTGGAGCGACACATCGTCCGCGCCCAGCAAGGCCAGCGCCTGGACCGCCGCGTGTCGCACGCGCCAGAACGGGTCCTCGAGCGCGCGCAGCAACACGTCCACGGCGTCGGCGCCCGCGACGGACGCGGAGGCCCGGATCGCCGCGCGGCGCACCCACCACACCGCTTCGTCTCGCACCGCACGCGCGGCGTGAGGCAGCAGCTCACGGGCCCCCAGTCGCGCCAGGGCCCGCCACGCCCTGTCCCTCACGAGGGGCATCGGGTCCGCGAGCGCATCGAGCAACGCGGGCGTGAAGCGCGTGTCCCTCGCCACGCCGAGCTGACGCGCCGCCATGGCGCGCACCTCCGCGTCCTCGTCGGAGAGCAGGGCGTGTCGCAGCGCATGGCGCCCAGGCAGCCGGGAGGTGTCGACCCGCGCCACCGCCTCGCGACGTACCGCCACGTCCTCGTCGAGCAGGCGCACCGTGGCCAGGTCCAGAACGAGCATCTCCGCGACTCTATGTCCCCTGCTACACTGCGGACATGCCCGACATGCTGGCCATCATCAGCAAGGCCATCTTCGAGAAGGAGGCCGCTGGCCTGTCTCCCGGCAAGGTGCTGGCGACCGACCGGTACCGCAGCCAGAGCAAGCACCTGGCGCCGCTGGAGTCGGGCGGACGGTTGTTCCTCGTTACCGTGCGTCCTCCCGACGAGGCCCTGTGGCTCGTCGCCGTGCTCGACGGCCTGTCGCTGGATGAGGACGAGGGCTGGGTGGGCCGCCAGAACCGCGTCCCCATCACCGACATCACCCCGCTCATCCCCCAACTCCGCTTCGAGTCCGGCAAGGGCATCCAGGCGGCCAAGGGCGCGCTGGGCATGTCGCTCCAGACGCCCCGGCTCCTCACGGCCGCGGACGCCGCCCTGCTGCTCGGCGCCACCGGCTGGGGCCCTCCCAACATCACCGCGCACCAGGCGCACTCACGGCTGCCGTGCCTGTGCAAGCGATGCCTGCCCCAGAGCCCCGAGCACGCGGAGGCTGGAGGCATGCGCTTCCTCCGCGCGCGGGTGGAGAGCGGCGGCAAGCTGCTCCACTACTGGCTGCCCGAGGAGCTGAGCCGGGACGCGCGAGAGGTCGCCAGGTCCGTCCAGACCGCGATGGCCGGACGCTGGGGCGCGTGACGCCCGCCGTCGAGGGCTACGGCTTCTCCGGCGTGGCCAGCTCGGAGCCGATCTGCCGCCACTCCTGGGCGTAGGCGCCACGCGCGAAGGTGCGCAGGTCCTCGCTCGTCACGGCGCCTCGCTCCAGGGCGGTGTCGAGCGCGCGGACGACGGCGGCGCGGTGCGGCTGCTCGACGTAGGGGTTGCCCTCCCGGAAGACCTCGCCGAAGAGCGACTCCAGCCGGCCGTCCTGCTTCAGCCGCTCGACGATGCGCGTCTGGGAGACGGGCTCGTCCGCGTGCGCATGCAGCATCGCGGAGGCCAGGCCCCCCTGCGCGTCCGGGTCGGGGAATTCGGAGAGCAGCTCCAGCTCCGCGTCCGCGCCCGCGATGGCCGCCGCGTCCGCCGCGGACGGCGGAGGCACGCTGCCCACGGCGGGCAGGCCGCGCGGGATGGGCCGGCGCCCGGTCTCGAAGTCGCTGTGCCCCTGGAAGGGCTGCACCGCGCGGTGGACCTGCGGGTCCTTCGCCGCCGGCCGGGTGCCCTTCGCGGTGGCGGAGTCCGGCCGCTCCGTGCTGGAGCGCTCCGTGACGGAGCCCTTCGGCGAGGACGAACGGTTTCCACCATCAATGCGCGACATGAGCGCTCCAGGAAGGCCGGGGTCGGAGCGCGGACGTGGCTCCGGGAAATCCCATGGGGGTTATCGGACGCACACGGCGTCAGTTGCGTCCACGACGAAGGTGGGGCGCGCACCGCCCATCCGCATGCCTGATGTCCGCCAGAAGACAGTCCAGAAGCGCAAGGACTATCGGCGTTTGGACGCAGGGGGAGGGGGGAACATGCGCTCCAGCCCCCGCACCAGGTCGTCGCGCCACGCCGGGTAGTTGTGCCCGCCGCTGTACTCCCGGTACTCCACCCGGTGCCCGGAGGCCTCGAGCACCGGGACCAGCCGCTGGTTGCCCTCCAGCAACCCCTCGAAGCGGCCACAGTCCATCCACACGTCCAACGGACGCTGAGGCACCTGCCGCGCCAGGTCGAACACCACGAACTCGTGGTTCTCCACGACAAAAGCCCCGGACTGCGACAGCACCTTCCCGAAGACCTCCGGCGCGCGCAGGCCCGTGAACAGCGCCATCAGCCCGCCCAGGGACGCGCCCAGCACCGCGTGCGCGCCGGGGACGTGTCGTTCGTCCACCAACGACAGGTGCTCATGCGCCAGGGGAAGCACCTTCCACAGGAGGAGGGCCACGGTGTACTCGCTGCATGCGTACTCGACGCCGCGCGTCCTGCCGCCATTCGACACCAGGGCGAGGGCCACGGGGGCCATGCGGCCGTCGGCGACGAGGGTGTCCACGAGCTCCGGGAGCCTCACGCGGCGCAGGTAGTCGTCGCCGTCGAACACGACGAGCAGGGGCACGCGGCCCCGGGCGGGGGGCGCGTAGAGGCGCACGGTGCGGTGGCCGTCCAGGCCCACGTCGGCCATGTCCACGCGGTGGCGGGTGACGCGGCCCCGGGGGATTCCGCGCGGCCGCCGGGCCGGCAGCGAGGGGCCTCCGTCGGGCATGTAGAAGGTGTGGTTGCGTTCGCCGAAGCCGTTGTCGGAGAGGTGACGGTTGAACGGGTCCGGGTGGCGCCGGCCGCGCGCGTCGAGGAGGGCGTATTCGACGTAGGCGTCGCGGGGCAGTGACACGGCCGCGCTCCACAGGTCGGGGGCCACGCGGCGGAAGGGCAGGGGCTTGCCCTTCCAGTCCTGGAAGTCGCCCTGGAGGAAGAGGGGGCCCTTGCCGCGCCACACGAAGGTGGCCGTCTCCCCGTCGATGAAGGGCGTGCCTTCCGCGCGCGCCCGCGTCAGCAGTGTCCTGGCGTCCATCTCGCGTCCGTGCCTCGCAGGTGGAAGGGGCCTCCCTTCTATCGCGAGACGCCCACGCGGGCGCGGGCTTCCTCGTCGCGCCGTCGCTGCCCCGCATGCGCGCCCGAACGGGCGCTCGCTCACGCCCGTGTCCCGAGCAGGTGCCTCAGCGCTGGCTCCAGCTCCGGGTGCTGGAAGGCGAAGCCGGCGTCGAGCGCGCGGTGGGGCAGCACGCGCTGGCCCTCCAGGACGACCTGCGCCATCTCCCCCATGGCGGCCTTGAGCACGAAGGCGGGGACGTGCACCACGGAGGGCCTGCCCAGCGCGTGGCCGAGGGCGTGAGCGAACTCCGCGTTGGTCACCGGCTGGGGCGCGGTGGCGTTCACCGGCCCCTCCAGCCGCGCGTGCTCCAGGACGTACCGCAAGAGCGCCACCGCGTCGTCGCGGTGGATCCAACTCACGTACTGCCTGCCGCTGCCCACAGGACCTCCGGCGCCCACGCGGAACGGCGTCAGCATCCGGTGCAGCGCGCCGCCCTCCGGGTGCAGCACCACGCCCAGGCGCACCAGGGACACGGAGATGCCCGCCGCGCGCGCCTCCAGCGCCTGGGCCTCCCAGGCGCGGCACACCCGGGCGAGGAAGTCGTCCCCGGGCGCGCTCTCCTCCGTCAGCGGCTCCGCGCCCCGCGTGCCGCCGTAGTAGCCCACCGCCGACGCCGTCACGAGCCGCCGCACCGTCCCCGCGCCCTTCATCGCCTCCACCAACACCCGCGTCCCCACCACGCGGCTGTCGTGGATGCGCCGCCGGGCCTCCTTCGTCCAGCGCTGCCCCACCGGCTCTCCCGCGAGGTGGACCACCGCCTCCGCCCCGCCCAGGGCGTCCGGCGCCAGCGCCGTCTCTCCATCGAAGTACGAACCCGACACCCCCACCGGCAGCCGCCTCAGCGCCCGGGGCACGTCCCGGGAGAGCACGTGCACCGCGTGGCCCTGGCTCAACAAACCCTGTACGAGCTCGAGGCCCAGGAACCCCGTGGCGCCCGTGACGGCCACCTTCATCGCGCGTCCTCCCGGGGCGCCGGGGCGCCGGCGGCGGGGGTGCGCAGGTCCACGCCCACCAGCTCGCTGAGCGCGACGAAGAACGCCGCCTGCTCCTCTGGCTTCATCCTCCCGGAGTGCCGGTAGACGAGCGCGCCGTTCGCGTCGAGCAGCAGCACGTTCGACGTCTTGGTGGGCAGCGACCAGGGAGGCTCGCCCAGGGTGCCCTTCAGGTCGACGAGGATGGGCACCCCCACCTTCTTCTCCTCGTCACGCACGTAGGAGAGGGCGATCCGCCGCGCGGGGAAGAAGTCGAACTTCTGGAGGTTGGCCACGGCCACCACCCAGGCGGCGTCGAGCAGGTCGCGCTCCTTGCCCCGGGCGAACAGGTCCTCCTTCAGCCCCGCGTTCAGCGTCGTCGACTCCTTGTCCTCGTAGAAGAGGATGATGGGCTTGCCCCGCCAGCGCGACAACCGCACCTCGTCCCCCGAGGACGTGCGCAGCGTCGCGTCCAGGGGCGCCGGCGAGGGTGTCGCACTGAACGCGCTCCCGGCCACCAGGGATATCGACAGCGCATGCTTGAACCACGTCCTCATCGCGTGCTCCTCAAGAAGGACAGACCGTTGACAAACCTTGGACATAGCCTTGACAAGCCCTGGACGCAAACGCTACCTCTAGGGGCGAAGGCTTCCTGAGACTGGAGGATCCACTCATGGCACTCCCGCTTCCCGCGGTGCCGCCCCTGCCCGGTGTGCTCCCGCTGGAGCAGGCCTGGTTGAAGCTCGTCCAGACGGAGGTGGAGGCCTCGTTGCAGGAGTTGTTCGAGCTTCCGGACGAGGCGGGGTTCGACGCGCGCTGGGCCGAGGCGATGGAGCAGGTGCGCGCGTACACGCTGCGGCCGGCGAAGCGGGTGCGGCCGGCGCTGGTCATGGCGGGGCACTGCCTGGCGCGCGGCACGCCCGTGGTGCCGTCGGAGCTGTGGCGGTTCGCCGCGGGGTTGGAGCTGTTGCACACCTTCCTGCTCATCCATGACGACGTGGCGGACCAGGCGGAGGCGCGGCGCGGGGGCGCGGCGCTGCACCGCCTGCTGGCGCCGGGGCGGCAGGGGGAGGACCTGGCGGTGGTGATGGGCGACCACCTCTTCTCCCGCGCCCTGGAGGCGATGCTGGAGTCGGGGCTGCCGGGCGTGGCGCGGGTGGTGCGCTACTACCTGGCCGTCTGTCGCCACACCGCGGCCGGGCAGTACCTGGACCTGTCGCTGGGCCACGCGCCGCTGGCGGAGGTGTCGCTCTTCCAGGCGCTGCGCGTGGCCTCCCTCAAGACGGCGCGCTACGGCTTCTGCGCGCCCCTGGTGTGCGGCGCGATGCTGGGCGGTGGTGGTGACGCGCTCCGGGAGGAGCTGGAGCGCGTGGGCCGGCACGTGGGCATGGCCTACCAGCTGCGCGACGACCTCATCGGCCTGTTCGGGGACTCGGCGGTCGCGGGCAAGGCGGCGGACGGGGACTTCGTGCAGGGCAAGCGCACCTTCCCGGTGCTGGCCGCCTTCGCGCGCGCGACGCCCCAGGCCCGCGAGGAGCTGGAGGCGCTCTGGGCGCTGCCCGCGGCGGCCAAGGACGCGCGGGCGCTCGCCCGTGCGCGCGCGCTGGTGGAGGAGCATGGCGGGCGCGCCGCGTGCGAGCGGATGGTGGAGCGGGCCTCGCGCACCGCGCGCCGGGCGCTCCAGTCGCTGCCCAACCCCAACGGCGTCCGGGACCTGCTGGACGCCCTCATCGCGCGCCTCGCGCAGCGGGCCTCCTGACATGGGGACGAGAACGCAGGGACGGCGGGTGGTGGTGGTGGGCGCGGGCGTGGGTGGGCTCGCCGCGGCGGCGCGGCTGGCGCGCGCGGGCTTCGACGTCCAGGTCGTCGAGAAGACGGACGGCCCCGGCGGGCGCTGCAACCAGCTGCGGGTGTCGGGCTTCACGTGGGACATCGGCCCCACCATCGTGCTGATGCCGGAGGTGTTCGAGGAGACCTTCCGCGCGCTCGGGCGAAGAATCGAGGACTACCTGACGCTGTCGCGGTGCGAGCCGAACTACCGTGTGCACTTCCGGGATGGCTCCGACATCACCTTCACCTCCGAGCTGTGCGCCATGGGACGCGAGCTGGAGCGGGTGGAGCCGGGCAGCTACGCGCGCTACCTCGCCTTCCTCGCCCAGGGGCGCGTCCAGTACCGGACCAGCCTGGACCACCTGGTGGGCCGCAACTACGCGGGCATCTCCGACTACTTCTCGCCCCGCGTGCTCGCGCGCATCTTCCAGGTCCGCGCGCACCGGCGCATGTACTCGGACGTCAGCCGCTTCTTCCAGGACGACCGGCTGCGCGCGGCGATGACCTTCCAGACGATGTACCTGGGCGTCTCCCCGTTCGAGTCGCCCGCGGTCTACGGCCTGCTGCCCTTCACGGAGCTGGGCGTGGGCATCTGGTTCCCCCAGGGGGGCCTCTACGCCATTCCCCTGGCGCTGGAGCGCGTGGCCCGCGAGGAGGGCGTGCGCCTGCGCTATGGCGCGCCGGTGGAGCGCATCCTCACGGAGGGCGGACGCGCCACGGGGGTGCGGCTCGAGGGCGGCGAGGTGCTGGAGGCGGACGCGGTGCTGTGCAACGCGGACCTGCCCTATGCGTACGAGAAGCTGCTCGACCCCAGGGCCACCACGCTGAAGCGCCGGGCCTCGCTGCGCTACACGTCCAGTGGCTACATGCTCTACCTGGGCCTGCGCCGGCGCTACCCGGGGCTGCATCACCACAACGTGGTGTTCGGCCGCGACTACCGGGGCTCGTTCGAGGACATCTTCCAGCGCTTCCGCGTGCCGGAGGACCCGAGCTTCTACGTCAACGTGCCCACGCGCACCGACCCGTCGCTGGCGCCGGAGGGCAAGGACGCGCTCTACGTCCTGGTGCCGGTGCCGCGCCAGCACCCGGGGCTGGACTGGAAGGTGGAGGGGCCGCGCGTGCGCGCGAAGGTCTTCGTCCGCCTGGCGGAGCTGGGCTACCCGGACCTGGAGAAGGACATCGAGGTGGAGCGGGTCTTCACCCCGGACGACTGGGCGCGGACCTTCAACCTGGCGTATGGCAGCGCGTTCGGGCTGGCGCAGAACTTCCTCCAGATTGGTCCCTTCCGGCCGTCGAACCAGGACCCGCGCGTGCGCAACCTCTTCTTCGTCGGGGCCTCCACGCAGCCGGGGACGGGGCTGCCCACGGTGCTCATCTCCGCGCGGCTCGTGACGGAGCGGATGGTGGACTGGGCATGCAGGGCCGGCGTGCGGTTGGAGCCTGGCGACGAGCCGGTGGCGTCGGAGGGGGAGGTGGCGGCGTGAGCACGTCTCCCGAGGCGCGGGCGCTCGTGCGGCGCGGCTACTGGTTGGCGAAGCGTGTCACCCGACACCACGCCAAGAGCTTCTTCTTCGCGTCGTACCTGTTGTTCGGGCAGCGGCGCCGGTCGGCGTTCGCGCTGTATGCCTTCTGCCGGCGGCTGGACGACCTGGTCGACGACACGTCCGAGGCGGCGGGGGCGCTGTCGGTGCGGCTGGCCAAGGCGCGGCGCATGGTGGCGGAGCTGTACGTGCCCATGCCCGAGCTGGCGTCGCGGGAGTTGGGACCACCGGCCGGGCGGCTGACGGGCGAGGCGGCGCGCTCGCCGTGGGACGCGGGGGAGTTCGCGGCGCTGGAGCACACGGTGCGCCACTACCGGATTCCCGAGCAGCCCTTCCAGGACCTCATCTCCGGCATGGAGATGGACCTGACGAAGCACCGCTACCAGACGTGGGCGGAGCTGGACCTGTACTGCTACCGCGTGGCGGGCGTGGTGGGGCTGATGTTGACGCCGGTGCTCGGCTTCTCGGACGAGGCTGCGTCGCGGCCGGCCGCCGACCTGGGCCGCGCCATGCAGCTCACCAACATCCTGCGCGACGTGCGCGAGGACCTGGAGCGCGGGCGCGTGTACCTGCCGGCCGAGGAGCTGGCCGCCTTCGGCCTGTCCGAGGAGGACCTGCGTCGCGGACAGGTGGACGCGCGGTGGCGGGAGTTCATGCGCTTCCAGGTGGCGCGGTCGCGGGCGTACTACGCGAAGGCGGCGGCGGGCGTGCGCTACCTGACGGGCTTCGGCAGCCAGCGGATGGTGCGGCTGATGGGCGCCATCTACGGCGACATCCTGCGCGACATCGAGGCGAGGGGCTACGACGTGTTCAGCGCGCGAGCCCACGTGCCCACGCGCCGCAAGCTGGAGCTGGCGGGGGCGGCGTTCTTCCGGCCGCGCTCCGTGCTCCCCGCACCCGAGGGCGAGGTGCGCGTGCCACTGCTTCCGAGCGAGCTGGGGGGACCGCGGCATGGGTGACGAGCGCGTGAAGACGTTGCCGGTGAGGCGCACCTCGCGCCTGTCGGGCTTCTACCAGCAGTCCCCCGAGCGGCGGCGGGCGCGGCTGGTGGAGGCGCGCTGGGTGGCGCCGGAAGAGGCGGAGGGGCTGGCGGGGTTGGGGGGCTTCGACGAGGCGTGCGCGGACTCCCTGGTGGAGAACGTCATCGGCCTGCACGGTCTGCCGTTGGGGCTGGCGCTCAACTTCGTCATCGACGGCGTCGAGCGGCTGGTGCCCATGGCGGTGGAGGAGCCGTCCATCATCGCCGCCGCGTCGCTGGCGGCGCGGCTGTGCGCGGCGGGCGGCGGCTTCAGCGTGACGGCGGACCCGCCCATCACCACCGCGCAGGTGCAGTTGCTCGACGTGCGCTCGGTGGAGGCGTCGCTGGCGGCGCTCGTCGAGAAGGCCCCCGAGCTGCTGGCGGAGGTCGACGCGCTCATCCCCACCATGCGCGCGCGGGGCGGCGGCGCGCGCGAGGTGGAGGTGCGGGTGCTGGACGCCACGACGCTCGTGGTGCACCTGCACATCGACACGCGTGACGCCATGGGAGCCAACTGCGTGAACGCGGTGGCGGAGGCCCTGGCGCCGCGGCTGGCGGAAGTGGCCCGCGCGAGGGCGGGGCTGAAGATCCTCACCAACCTGGCGGACCGGCGGACGGTGCGCGTGCGGGCCCACGTGCCGCTCGCGGCGTTGGTGACGGAGGCCTTCTCGGATGGCGCCGTGGTGCGCGATGGCATCCTGGAGGCGCAGCGCTTCGCGGAGCTGGACCCGTACCGCGCCGTCACCCACAACAAGGGCGTGATGAACGGCGTGGACGCGGTGCTCGTGGCCTGTGGCAACGACTGGCGCGCCGTGGAGGCGGGGGCGCACGCGTGGGCATCGCGCACGGGCGTCTACCGACCGCTGACCACCTGGGGCGTGGGCGTGGAGGGGGCGCTGGAGGGCGAGCTGTGGATGCCCCTGGCCACGTCCACGGCGGGCGGCGCGGCGCGGACGCATCCGGGCGTGCTTCGCGCGCTGAGGCTGGCGCGGGTGTCGGGTGCGCTGGACCTGGCGGGACTCGCCGCGGCGGCAGGGCTGGCCACCAACCTGGCCGCGCTCCGCGCGTTGTCCACGGAGGGAATCCAGAAGGGGCACATGGCGCTGCACGCGCGCCGCGTGGCGGCCGAGGCGGGGGCCCAGGGCGCGCTCATCGAAATCGTGGCGGAGCGACTGTCGCGCGAGCGCGTGTACCGCCCCGAGCGCGCGCGGGAGATCCTCGCCGCCGAAGCGGCGCGTTCACGCGAGGGGTGCCCATGAGCGCCGCGTGCCTCGTGAGGCCTGGGAGGCCGGGCATCGGCGCATGGCGCCTCGCGTCCGCTCGAGTGGCGTTGTCGGAGACAGGGGGCCGTGTGGCCTCGCGAGCGGCGTTTCCAGCGACCTGGCGCCAGGGCGTCCCCTCCGCGGGGGACCGTAGCCGCGCTTCCACTCGCGAGGCCCTGTCATGAGGACCCAGCGCGTCGCGGTCATCGGTGGCGGCGTTGGCGGGCTCACCGCCGCGGGCCTGCTGGCGAAGGAGGGCCACTCCGTCACGCTCTTCGAGGGCGGTGACTCGGTGGGTGGCAAGGCGCGGGCCGTCACGGTGGATGGCGTGACGCTGGACACCGGGCCCACGCTGTTGACGCTGCCGGACCTGGTGCGCGGCACCTTCGAGCGGCTCGGCGCGCTCGACCTGCTCCCTCCACTCACGGAGTTGGAGCCGCAGTGCGCCTACCGCTTCGCGGATGGCTGCGCCCTCACCGCGTACAAGGACCTGGAGCGTACCGCCGCGAGCGCCTCCGAAGAGGTGAAGCCGAGCGAGGGGCGCGGCGTGCGCGGCTTCTACGCGGAGGCCGCGGCCATCTGGTACGCGGCGGGCGAGCCCTACCTGGAGGCACCCTTCGAGGGCATGGCCGGCTTCATGGCCCGGGTGGCTCGACGCGGCGTCGGCGCGGTGCTGGCGGGGATGAAGCTGTCCTCCCTCCACGCGCTCGCGGCGAAGCACTTCCGGACGGACCACCTGCGCCAGTTCGTGGGCCGCTTCGCCACCTACGCGGGCGCGTCTCCCTACGAGGCCAGCGCGGCCTTCGCCCTCATCCCCCACATCGAGCGCGCCTACGGTGTCCACCATGCCCGGGGAGGCGTGGGCGCGCTGGTGGAGGCCCTGGGCGTGGCCGTGCGTCGCCTGGGCGTCACCGTGCGCCTGCGCACGCACGCGCGCTTCACGCGCGAGGGTTCGGCCTACCGCGTGGGACCCACCGGCGACGCCGAGCTGTTCGATGGCGTGGTGGTGAACGCGGACCCGCTGGCGTCCCTGCGCCGCGAGGACGAACCCCTGGCGCTCTCCGGCTTCGTGCTGCTGCTGGAGGTGGAGGGGCGTCCCTCGTTGCCACACCACACGGTGCTGTTCGGGGGCGACTACCGGCGCGAGTTCGACGAGCTGTTCGGCGGAAGGCTCGCCACGGACCCGACGGTGTACTTCTGCAACCCCTCCGCCAGTGACGCCACCATGGCGCCCCCGGGGCGCATGGGCCTGTTCGTCATGGTGAACGCGCCGCCGCTGCCTCGCGCAGAGGCGCACGCGGAGGCCGCCGCGCGCGGCTGGGAGCTGCACGCCGAGCGGGTGAAGACGCAGATGTTCGAGAAGCTCCACCGACACTTCCCGGAGCTGCGCGGACGGGTGCGCGTGCTGGGACAGCGCTCGCCGGTGGACCTGGCCGCGCAGGGCGCGCCGGGGGGCTCCATCTACGGCTTCCTGCCGCACGGCAAGCTGGGGCCGTTCCGCCGGCCGCGCATCCGGGGCAACACCCCCGGGTTGTTCTTCACGGGCGGAGGGACCCACCCCGGAGGTGGCGTGCCCCTGGTGATGCTGTCCGGCCGCTTCGCCGCGGAGCTGGCCTCCGCGCACCTGCGGAGGGGGCAATGAAGCGACTGGGCGACATCCCCACGTTGCCAGACGCCGCTGGCGCCTATCGCTGGTTCTACGCCGATGTCTCCGCGGGGCCCTTCAGCGCCGTGTGCATCTTCATGCTCGGCTCGCTCTTCTCGCCGCGCTACTCGGTCGCGGCCCGGCGTGGCGGGCTCCCGTTGGAGCACAGCGCGGTGAACTTCGCGCTGTACCACGAGGGCGTGCGCCGGCTGTGGGTGCTCAGCGAGTACCCCCGCGCGCAGCTGGAGGCGCCCGGCCGGCTGCGCATCGGTCGCTCGACGCTGACCTACGGCGACGGGGGACGGGTCCGCATGGAGGTGGAGGATTGGACCGCGCCCTGGGGGCGGCCGGTGCGCGCGTGCCTGACGTTGGAGCCGCTCACGCCGCTGGGCGAGGTCGTCCGCCTCATGCCCGGGCTGCCGCACTACTGGCAGGCGCTGGCGCCCCGCGCGCGCGCGCGGCTGGAGGTGCCCTCCCTGGGCGTGACGTCCGACGGGCTCGGCTACCACGACACCAACCATGGCGAGGAGCTGCTCGGAGAGCGGTTGCCGGGCTGGCACTGGTCGCGCACGCATCGCGAGGACGCGACGGTGGTGGACTACCACCTGCCCGAGGGCGCGGCGCCGCTGCGGGTGATGGCGCGCGCGCATGGCGTGTCCTGCGAGCGCGACACCGGGACGCGGACCCGGCCCACGAACTTCACCGGCTGGGGCCTGCGCGTGCCCACCCGGCTGCACGCGGGCGACACCGTGGTGGGGCAGGCCCGGCTGCTGGAGTCCTCGCCTTTCTACGCGCGGCTCGAGGCGCGGCGCGGCGCGCTCGACGCGATGGGCGAGGTGGCCGACTTCCGTCGCTTCCATTCGCCCCTCATCCGCTGGATGGCGCACTTCCGCACGCGCGTGGAGAAGGCGGCATGAGCGCGCTCGTCCTCATCGGCGTCGGCTGGGCGGTGTTGGCCACGGGGTTCAGCGCCGTGACGCTCGCGCGCTTGTCGCGCAAGGCGCGTCCCTTCGCTCCGTCTGGCGCTCCGCCGTCCGTCCTCCTGCTGCGGCCGGTGGACGCGCCCACGCCCCGCGAGCTGGAGAACCTGGCCCTGCCGGTGGAGTACGCGGGGACGCTGGAGCAGGTCGTCGTCTCGCCCTTCCGCCCCCGGCTCCCCGAGGGCCTCCGCTGGTTGCCCAGCGACCCGCCCACGCCGAACCGCAAGGTGGGCCACCTGCTCTACGCACTGGAGACGCTGCCGACCGAGGGCCGCGTCGTGCTCGCGGTGGACGCGGACGTGGCGGTGACGGGTGCGCTGGTGGCGGCGCTGGCGACCCCCGTGGCGCGCGGCGCGGCGCTGTGCACGGCGGCCCCGCTCCCCGTCGGCCCTGTCGATGTCGCGGGCCGCGCCATGGCCGGGCTGTTGCGCTACACCCACCACAGCTTCCGCGCCCTGCATGCGATGAGCGCGGGCGCCAAGGCCGTCTGTGGCAAGGCCCTCGCCCTGTCCCCGATGGCCCGGGCGGAGCTGCGCGCGCTGGGAGACCACATCGGCGAGGACCTGGAGCTGTCCAAGCGCCTGCACGCGCGCGGCCTGGAGGTGGCGCTGAGCGAGGTGCCCGCCGTGGTTCCGCTGGGCGAGGTGGGCACGTGGGACGTCCCCCTGTCGCGCTTCACGCGCTGGATGCGCGTGCTCGCCAGCCACCGCCCCGCGCTCTATCCCACCGTGCCGTTGTTGTTCACCCCCACCGTCCCGCTGGTCGTCCTGGCCGTGGCCGTGGGCTCGGCGGTGCTGTCGCTCGCGGTCGTCGGGCTCGTGGGCGCGCGCACGCTGCTGGCGCTCCGGCTCGCCGCCATGGGAAGGCCGGACGCGGAGCGACGGGCTCCCGCCGTCACCGGGTGGCTTTTGGGCGAGGCGCTGCTGCTGGCCGCCTTCGTGGGGTCGCTCGGAAAATCAGGGACGGTGACGTGGCGGGGGTATACGTACGCGCTGCATCCGGGCGGCCGCATGGTGCGGGTGTGGCCGGAGCTGACGGGAGGACCGGGATGACCTACGCGCGTTTCCTCGGGCTGTTCGTGCTCGTGCCCATCGTCGTCCAACTCTTCCTCTACCGGCGCACCTTCTCCGCGCGGACCCTGGCCCCCATGGGCTTGCTGCTGTGCGTCGTGTATGCGGCGACGTCTCCGTGGGACAACGTGGCGGTGAAGTGGGGGCTGTGGGGCTTCGACCCGGAGCGCATCTGGGGCATCAAGCTGGGCTGGCTGCCGTTGGAGGAGTACCTCTTCTTCGGGCTCCAGACGCTGCTGGTGGGGCTGTGGGCGCGGGCGCGGCTGGCGCGTGTCCTGGAGGGCGCGTCCCCGGCCCCGGCTCGCGGGCCTGACGCTTCGCGCGCGTCGGACGCCGGACTCGCTCCGGGGGAGGTGTCGCCGTGATGGAGTCGCGCTGGGCCTATCTCATCCACCTGCTCGCGTGGACGCTGCCGCTCATCCTCTTCCAGCTCGCCGTCCTGGTGCACCACTACAAGGAGCGCTCCGGCGCGGTGCTCAAGGCGGTGTTGCCGCCCGCGTTCGTGGTGGGGCTGTACCTGGCGGTGGCGGACCACCTGGCCATCTCCACGGGCATCTGGAACTTCGGCGAGGGCAAGCACCTGGGCGTCTACCTGGGCGTGGTGCCGCTGGAGGAGGTGCTCTTCTTCCTCATCACCAGCGTGCTGGTGTCGCTGGGGCTGGCGCTCTTCACGGGGCTGGTGGAGCTGCTGCACCAGAAGAAGGCGGCCCGCGCGTCGTGATTCGGGACGCCAAGGGAGGCCCCTTCGGATGGGCGCTGGACGCGTACATCGGGTGGAAGTTCCGCTCGGCGTTCCGGGGGCTGTGGGTGCGGGGCGCGTTGCCGGAGGCGGGGCCGGGGCGGCTGGTGTACCTGAACCACGCCAACTGGTGGGACGGCTTCATGCTGCACCAGCTCTCCCGGGTGGCGGGGTGGGATGGGTACTGTCTGATGGAGGAGGAGAACCTGCGGCGCTACCAGTTCCTGGCGCGCATCGGCGCGTTCAGCATCCGGCGCAAGGACGCCGTGTCGTCCGTGGAGTCGCTGCGCTACGCGAAGCAGCTGCTGCGCCGTCCCCGCGCGGCGCTGTATGTCTTTCCAGAGGGCGAGCACCGCCCCTTCGGGGAGCTCCCGCTGCGGTTGGAGCGCGGGGTGGAGCTGCTGGCGCGCGTGGCCCGGGTGGAGTGCGTGCCCATCGCCGTGCGCTACACCTTCTTCGAGCACGAGCTGCCGGACGTGTTGCTGGAGGTGGGGCCTGGGCATCCGCCAGGGCCGCTGGAGGTCTTCCAGGCGGGGCTGGAGTCGGTGGTGCGGCGGTTGATGGCGGTGACGTCGCTGGAGGGTTTCACCCAGAAGGTGTCGGGCGCGCGCGGCGTGGCGGAGCGCTGGGACGCCGTCCGGGGAGCGTCGTCATGATGCTGCGCATCCGCACCATCGCCCGCCTGACGGGCATCCGCGAGGCGACGCTGCGCGCGTGGGAGCGGCGCTACGGCTTCCCCCGTCCGCTGCGCACCCAAGGCAACAACTACCGCGTCTATTCCCGCGACGAGGTGGAGTCCATCCGCCGCGTGGCGCGCCACATCCAGATGGATGGGGTGTCGGTGAGCGAGGCCATCGCCCACGTGATGGCGACCCCGGCGACCTCGGCGCGCGAGAGCGAGCGCCTCCCGGACCGCTTCTGGTCCGCCGTCGTGGCGATGGACGACGACGAGGTGACGCGCGTGCTCGACGAGGCGCAGGCGTCGATGGACGCGGAGGCGCTGTGTGATGACTTCCTCCTGCCGCTGCTGCGGGACATGGGCGAGCGGCTGGACGTCGCGCGCGAGCACCTGGCCTCCGCCTTCGTCCGTCACCGGCTGCGGCAGGTGCTGGTCGGCCTGGACAGCGTCGCGAACGGCCCGCGCGCGCTGCTGGCCTGTCCCTCGGGGGACCACCATGAAGAGGGCCTGCTGGCGCTGGGCATCCACCTCAAGCGCCGCGGGTGGCGGGTCACGCTGCTGGGCGCGGACACGCCTGCCGAGGCGCTGGGCAGCGCCTGCGCGCGGCTCCACCCGGATGTGGTGGCGCTGTCCTTCGTGCGGCGCCGCGAGGCGGAGCCGTTCGAGTTGCTCCTGGCGGGCGCGTTGCGTGCCTGCGGGCCTCGCCCCGTCGTGGTAGGAGGGCCCGGGGCTCGCGAGCACCTCGAGGTCATCCTCGCCCTGGGGGCGAGGTACGCCGATTCCTCGCGGGAGCTCATCGACCTCTGGACCCAGGTGCGCAACGCGCAGCTTCGCCCGTGACCTTCGTCTCCATGTCCCAGCGCACCTATCGAATCCACGTCGCCGCGGAGCTCTCGGGAGTCCGGGTGGAGCTCATCCGCGCCTGGGAGCGGCGCTACGGGGTGCTCCAGCCGCTGCGCACGCCGGCCGGCTACCGCGTCTACACGGAGCGGGACGTGGCGCTGCTCAAGCGGCTGAAGAAGCTGACGGACGAAGGGGTGGCCATCAGCGAGGCGGCGAAGCTGCTGCCCCAGCTCCTCGACGAGTTGGAGACGGCCCCCGCGGCGGCGGAGCCCGTCATGGGCCACGGGGCCGCCCTCGCGTCCTGGCGCGACGCCGTGCTGCTGGCGGCAGAGGCCCATGACCAGGGGGGCGTGTCCGCGGTGTTGGACGAGGTGCTCTCCGCGCTCCCACCGTTGAAGGCCTTCGACGGCGTGCTGGCACCGCTCCAGCGCGAGGTGGGGGACCGCTGGCATGCGGGGCGGCTCTCGGTGGTGCAGGAGCACCTGGTGACGCAGGTGGTGCGCGCGCGGCTGGTGAGCCTGCTGCACGCGGCGCCCACGGGGGGGCGACGCCACGCGGTGCTGGCGTGCTTCCCGGAGGAGGAGCACGAGGTGGGGTTGCAGGGCGTGGCGCTGCGGATGCGGCACGCGGGCATCAAGGTGACGCTGCTGGGACAGCGGGTGCCCGCGGCGGACCTGGGGCGCGCGGTGGCGGAGCTGAAGCCGGACCTGGTGGGGCTGTCGGCGGTGACGGACGCGGGAGGCCCCTCCTTCCGGGCCACGCTGGCCCAGTTGATGCGCGTGCTGCCCCGGACGATTCCCATCTGGGTGGGTGGCGCCGCCGCGGAGGCCCACGCGGACATCGTGCGCAAGCTCGGCGCGCGGCTGGCCGCGGACGCGGACGACTGGGCGCGGCGGGTGGCGGAGGAGTAGGCGCCCCGGGCCTCAGGGCCCGCGCGGCGGCCGCACGCGGTGCAGCAGGGCGATGCGGCCCGTCTCGCCCACGGCCCACACGCGGTTGCCCACGCGGGACGCGGCGACGGCGTGGAAGCCCTCGGGGCCGAGCGAGGTCCAGGACTTCCCTCCGTCGGTGGACAGCTCGGAGCCGGAGGGCCCCACGGTGACGAGCGTGGGCCCTGGGGCACCGGGGATGCGCGTGACGCAGGAGCGGTAGCCCGCGGGGCGCGCGCCGGTGGGCACCGTCCACGTCCGGCCTCCATCCCGCGTGAGCGCGACGTTGCCGGTGGGGTCCTCGGGCCGCTGGTGGTTGCCGCCCACGGCGATGCCCTGCTGGTCGCTCCAGAAGAGCAGCGAGAAGACGCCCGCGCCCTCGCCCTTGGCCAGGGGCGTCGTCGCGACGGTCCAGTGCCGGCCCTCGTCGCGCGAGGCGAGCACCCGCGCCGCCGCGCCACCCATGCCGAACCAGACGCGCTGGGGAGACAGCACGGCGATGCTGGTGCCGCTGGCCGCGAAGCCCGCCTCGCCCGGGAGCGCGGGAGGGAAGGCCTCCGGCGGAAGGGGCGTCCAGTGCGCGCCTCCGTCCGACGTCCTCACCGCGACGAAGCGTCCGGTCACCGGGTCGCTGAAGGCGATGCCGTGCCGGTCGTCCCAGAAGGCCATGCCGTCGAAGAAGGCGCCCGGCGTGGTGTTGGTGAACTGCAACGTCCACGTCTCCCCGCCATCCACCGTCTTGTAGATGCGGGACTTGTCGCCCTCGCCAATGGACAGCAGGTACGCGGTGGTGGCGCTGAAGGCATCCACGTCCCGGAAGTCGAGCGCGCTGGCGCCCGGGACGGTGCCCGCCTTCCAGGTCTGTCCACCGTCCGTGGTGCGGACGAAGGTGCCCTGGTCTCCGCTGGCCCAGGCCACCTGGGCATCCACGGCGCTGACTCCGCGCAGTCGCACGGACGTCCCGCTCTTCTGGGGTGTCCACCGCAGGTCCGCGCTCCCCAGCGCGAGCAGCGCCGCCAGCCACATCGCTCCCGTCATGCCGCGTCCTCCTCGCGCGGCAGGCTAGCTCACGGCGACGGCGTCAGGGACTGCGCGTTGGCCTCGGAGTCGTTGAAGAGGATGCCGCCATAGTGCTCCGCGGCCTCCCGCGCGTTGTCACAGCTGGGCGAGCACGTGTCGGGGCCCAGGGGCTCCCTCGGATGGCCGAGCGGCGCTCAGCCCTTGTCCTTCGGCGGCGACGCGGTGGCGCGGCGCTGGGGTTGGAGCGCCGGAGGCGACGCGCTCAGCTCGCCCAGGAAGAGCCGGCCATGGAAACCATCCGGACGCGGCTCCGCGAACATCTGGATGCCCCGCTCCACCGCGTCGGCCTGCCGCGCCTCGCGCGTGGGACTGATGGCGAACACGTTGCACTCCACGTCCTCCCAGACGTTGTAGCGGCAGACGAACTGGGTGCCCCGCCGGAAGCCCACGTCGAGCGCGCGCACGTGGGGCAGGGCCTTGGCCAGTCGCACCCCCAGGGGCTCGAAGTCGCTGTTCCAGTCGACCTTGGCCGTGCGCGCATGGACGCTGCCGGCGAGCACCAGCGTCCACGCGGTGGGGCGCCTGGCATGGAAGGCGAGCAGGTTCTTCGCCATCTCCGCTTCACGCGCGTCGCCCTGGGCCTGGGTGGTGTCGATGGCCACCACCGCCACGTCCTTGCCCTGTGCGCGCAGGCGGCGGGTCTGCTCGACCAGCCAGAGGATGGCGCGGCTGCTACGGCCATCCTGGTAGGTGCGCCGCCAGAAGCCGCTTCCGCCGAGCAGGGATTGGGCGTCGGAGGCGAGGCCCTGACTGGCGAGGTACGCGTCGAGCGAGGCCTGCTCGTTGGAGGGGACGGACAGGGCCAGCGTCACGGGCAGGCCCCGCGTGGTGGCCTCGCACATCATCCGGAGGGCGGCGGTGGGCACCTCGCGCGTGCCGAGCGGGTCGGCCACCAGCAGCACCTGCCCGGCGCCCAGCAACGGGGAGACCTCGTCCGCGCTCGCTGACGGGATGGCCGCCAGCACCGAGTCACAGGCCGGCGCCTGGGGAGCGGTCGCCTCGGCCGAATCCTCCATCAGCACGGATTGCATGGGCACGGGCGCGTTGCCGCTCACCACCTCCAGCGCGGGCACCATCTCCAACCGCTCCAGCAGGACGCCCTCGAAGTCCAGGTCCCGGATGCCACGGGTGTAGCGGAAGCGCTCCATGCCCGGGGCGTTGCGGAAGGGATTGGCCAGGGCCACCTGCCTGGCGCCATTGCCGCCAGGCGCGGAGGCGAAGGCCTCCATGTGCCTGTCGAACGGGTGGATGTCGTTCGCGTCGAAGACGATCTCGTCCCGAGACTTGGTGGTCGGCCCGTTCTCGACGCTCGTCTCCATGTCGTTGTAGCTGAGCCGGAAGATGCGCACGAGCGACTGGCGAGGCCCCATGCGCTTGCCCTTCACGTAGTAGCGCTCGTAGAGCTTCAGGCCCGGGTCGTTCATCCCCGGCTCGTTGGCGGAGGAGTACATCTCCAGGCCGCCCTCCTCCTCCAGGACGTCGTAGCGCCGCTCCTCCAGGAGACGGCGCGCCATCATCATCGCGTCCTCGATGGGGACCCAATAGATGAACTCTTCCTTCGGCGTCTCGTACTTCCCCGTCTCCGGGTTGTAACGAGACGCGAGTCCCCGCGTCAGGCCAGCACAGCCCGTACACCCCAGCAGCACCAGCACCCAGCTGAACCGACGCATCTCATCCTCCGCGAGTCGCCTACCGCCATGGAAACGCTCGGCGCGGAGCGAGGATATCGGTTCGCGTGCGCGTCGACCGTGACGCGGGCCCGCGGTGGGGGCTCCGCTGGAGGGACTGACGCGGCCTACTCCTTGGGGGCGGGCACCGCCGCGAGATGGCGCTGGGCCTGGAGCGCCGGGGGCGACGCGCTCAGGGCTCCCAGGAACAGGCGGCCGTGGAAGCCGTCCTCCCGGGCCTCCGTGGCCAGCTGTACGCCCGGCTCCACCGCGTCCGCCTGTCGCGCCTCACGCGTGGGGCTGATGGCGAACACGTCGCACTCGATGCTCTCCCAGACGTTGAAGCGACAGGAGAACTGGGTGCCGCGCCGGAAGCCCACGTCGAGCGCGCGCACGTGGGGCAGGGCCCTGGCCAGCCGCGCGCCCAGGGGCGCGAAGTCTCCGCTCCAGTCGACCTTGGCCGTGCGCGCATGGACGCTGCCGGCGAGCACCAGCGTCCACGCGGTGGGGCGCCTGGCGTGGAAGGCGAGCAGGTTCTTCGCCATCTCCGCTTCACGCGCGTCACCCTGGGCCTGGGTGGTGTCGATGGCCACCACCGCCACGTCCTTGCCGTAGGCGCGCAGACGGCGGACCTGTTCGACCAGCCAGAGGATGGCGCGGCTGCTACGGCCATCCTGGTAGGTGCGCCGCCAGAAGCCGCTTCCGCTGAGCAGGGATTGGGCGTCGGAGGCGAGGCCCTGGCTGGCGACGTAGGCGTCGATGAAGGGCTGCTCGGTGGAGGGGACGGACAGGGCCAGCGTCACGGGCAGGCCCCGCGTGGTGGCCTCGCACATCATCCGGAGGGCGGCGGTGGGCACCTCGCGCGTGCCGAGCGGGTCGGCCACCAGCAGCACGTGCCCGGCGCCAATCAGCGGCGCGGCGCCTTCCACCAGCTCATCGCACTCCGGAGGGCGCGCGGTGGCGGCCTCGCCCGAGTCCTCCATCAACACCGACCGCATGGGCACCGGCGCGTTGCCGCTCACCACCTCCAGCGAGGGCACCGTCTCCAGCCGCTCCTGCAGCCGGCCCTCGATGTTCATGTCCCGGATGCCGCGAACGTAGCGGAAGCGCTCCAGGCCCGGGGCCGCGGGGAAGGGATTGGGCAGGACGACCTGCCTGACGGACTCGCCGCTCGGCGTGGTGGTGAAGGCCTCCATGCGCTGGTCGAAGGGATGCGCGGCGTTCGCGTTGAACACCTGCGCGTCGCGGGACTTCTCCGAGTTCATGAACGGCGGTGGCTCTTCGACGCCCGTCTCGATTTCGCTGTAGCTCAGCCGGTAGATGCGCACGAGCGACTGGCGGGGCCCCATCCGGTGGCCCTTCACGTAGTAGCGCTCGAGGTTGCGCAGGCCCGGGTCGTTCTTCCCCGGCTCATGCGCGGAGGAGAACATCTCCAGCCCGCCCTCCTTCTCGAGGACGTCGTAGCGCCGCTCCTCGAGGACGCGACGCGCCATCATCATCGCGTCCTCGACGGGGACCATGTAGACGACCTCTTCCTTCGGAAGTTCGTACTCCCCCGTCTCGGGGTTGTATTGCGAGGCGAGGCTCCGCGTCATGGAAGCGCAGCCCGTACTCCCCATCAGCACCAGCACCCATCCGAACTGACGCATCGTTTCCTCCAGGACTCGCCAGCAGGCACGGGAACACGCGTGATGGCGATGATAGCAATCCGGGACCTTCGTCTCCCTGACGCGAGCGCTCATTCCTTCGGGGGTGGCACCGCCTCGAAATGGCGCGGGGCCTGGAGCGCCGGAGGCGACGCGCTCAACGTGCCCAGGAACAGGCGGCCGTGGAAGCCGTCCTCCCGGGCCTCCGTGGAGAGTTGGACACCCGGCTCCATGGCGTCCGCCTGCCGCGCCTCGAGCGTGGGGCTGATGGCGAACACGTCGCATTCGATGCGCTCCCAGACGTCGAAGCGGCGGGTGGTGTCGATGGCCACCACCGCCACGTCCTTGCCGTAGGCGCGCAGGCGGCGGGGCTCGCCCGAGTCCTCCATCAGCACCGACCGCATGGGCACGGGCGCGTTGCCGCTCACCACCTCCAGGGAGGGCACCAGCTCCAGCCGCTCCCGCAGCCGGTTCTCGATGGCCGCGTCCCGGATGCCTCGAACCTGGCGGTCGCGCTCCAGCCCCGGTACGCCGGGGAAGGCTTGCGAGGTCGGGTCCACCGGCTGCTTCTCGAGGTTCGTCTCGATTTCGCTGGAGCTCCGCCGGAAGACGCGCACGAGCGACTGGCGGGGCACCATGCGGTGGCCTCTCACGTAGTAGCGCTCGAGGGTGCGCGAGCCCGCCGCGTTCGTGCCCGGCGCCTGGATGGCGGAGAACAGCTCCAGGCCGCCCTCCTTCTCCAGGACGTCGAGGCGCAGCTCCTCCGCCAGGATGCGACGCGCCATCATCATCGCGTCCTCGATGGGGACCCCGTAGAGGACCTCTTCCGCCGGGACCTCGTACGCCCCGTCTCCGGGTCGTACCGAGCGGCGATGCTCTGCGTCAGGGATGTGCAGCCCGTACACCCCAGCAGGACCAGCGCCCAGCCGACCCGACCCATGGCTTCCTCCGCGAAGCGTTCGCCAGCGTGGGAACGTGTGGGGTGCCGTCGCATATCGCCGTGGCGTGGAGCCAGGGAGGGGAGGCGCGACCCGACGCCCGGGGTGTCCAGGTCCAGCCGCCCCTGGACGCCCTGGGGGGTGGTCTGGTCGCGAGCTGGGCCCTGTAGTGAAGTGGCCTCCCGTGTCTGCCTCTCCCGCGGTCCCCTCCACCTCCGCCGAGCGCCCCGTCGGTCCGCTCCAGTTGCTGGCGCTGGGCGTCAACGGCATCGTCGGTGTCGGCATCTTCTTCGCCCCCGCGGAGGTGGCCGCGAAGGCGCCCGGCCTGGGCGCGGTGCTGGCCTTCCTGCTCACCGGGCTGGCGTTGGTGCCGGTGGCCTTCGCCTTCGCGGTGCTGGGGCGGCGCTTCGACTCGGACGGGGGCCCCGTCGTCTTCGCGCGCGCGGCGTTCGGCGAGCGGGCGGCCTTCCTCGTCGGGTGGGTGGCGTACGTCAGCGCCTTCCTCAGCACGTCCGCGGTGGTGGCGGGGCTGGCCCAGGCGCTGGCGCCTTCGCTGGGGCTGGAGGGGCCGGTGGGCCAGCGCGTGCTGGCGTCCGCGCTCGTCACCCTGCTGGCGGCCATCGTCGCCTCGGGCATCCGCGTCTCCGCGCGGGCGTGGACGGGGCTCACCGTGCTCAAGCTGCTGCCGCTGGCGGCGCTGCTGGGCGTGTTCCTGGTCGCCGCGGGCGCGGGGCGCGTGCCACCGCTGCCGGCCACCTCCACGGACGCCGCGTGGCTGCGCGCGGGGTTGACGGTGATGTTCGCCTACCAGGGCTTCGAAATCGTCCCCGTCATCGCCGGGCAGGTGCGCTCCTCCGAACGCAGCGTGCCCATGGCCACGGTGGGCTCGCTGCTGGGCGCGGTGGGGCTGTACGTGGGGCTGGTGTGGGCGTGCGTGGTGGCGCTGCCGGAGCTAGCCTCGTCCTCCGCGCCCCTGGCCGACGCGGCCGGAGCGTGGGGCGGGTCGTCCTTGTCGCGCGTGGTGGCCGCCGGCACCAGCGTGTCCGCGCTGGGCATCTGCCTGGGGATGATGGTGACGACGCCGCGCTACCTGTCCGCGCTGGCGTCCGGGGAGCGGCGGCTGCTGGGGCTGGACGGGATGTCCCCCCGGGGCGTGCCCTCGCGGGCGCTGGCCGTCACGTGGGGGCTGGTGCTGCTGTTCGTCAACCTGGGGAACCTGTCGGAGCTCTTCGCGCTCTCCAGCCTCGCCGTGCTGCTGCAGTACGGCGTGACGGCGGCGGCGCTGGCGTGGCTGGCGTGGCGGCGCGAGCGGGGGCTGGTGCCCTCACACGCGCTGTTGGCGGTTCCCACGCTGGCGCTCGGCCTGACGCTGGTGGCGTTCGGCGCGAGCGCCCGGGAGGCCGCCACCACGGGGGTCGCGGTGGTGGCGGGCCTGGGGTTGTGGGGCCTGTCCCGGCCGAGGGCCTAGAACTGGCTCCAGAGGTACTGGTTGGTGATTTCGTGGTGGAACTGGATTTCGGACGTCTTCACGCGCGTGCCCAGCTGCTTGGGGCAGCGCTCCGCGGAGGCCGTCTTCAGCTCCGCGAACTTGCCCTGCACGTTCTCACCGAGGATGTTGGCGATGAACTGGCTGCCCTTGAAGAGGCGGATGGCGTCGAAGATGTTGTCCGGCAGGAAGCGGGTGCGGCTGCGCTTGGTCTCCGCGTCCTCCTGCGGCTGCGGGCCCTCCAGGCCGGTGCGCAGCAGCGCGTAGAGCACCAGGTACGGGTTGGCGTCCGGGGCCACGGAGCGGCACTCGACGCGCGCCGAGCGCTCGTTGCCGTAGGGGATGCGCACCATGGCGCCGCGGTTGTTGGCGCTGGCCTTGATCTGGTTCGGCGCCTCGAAGTGCGGGTCCAGGCGGCGGTACGCGTTGACGCTGGAGTTGAGGACCAGGCAGATGTCGTTGGCGTTGGTCAGCAGCCGGTCGATGAAGTCCCAGCCCAGCGCGCTCAGGCCGTCCTGGCCGCCCTTGTCGTAGAAGAGGTTCTTGCCGCCCTTGGACAGCGACATGTTCATGTGCATGCCATTGCCATTGACGCCCGTCACCGGCTTCGGGAGGAAGCTGGCGGTGGTGTCCATCTGCGCGGCGACCTGGCGGCACAGCAGCTTGTAGAGCTGGATCTGGTCGGCGGAGATGAGCGCCTCGCTGTACGAGAAGTTCATCTCGAACTGGCTGGGGGCCACCTCCGGGTGGTCCTTCTCGTTCTGGAAGCCCATGGCGCGCTGGGCCTCGGCGGCCTTGTCGATGAAGGCGCGCAGGGGGTCGCCCGGGAGCGAGTGGTAGTAGCCGCCGGTGGAGATGAAGTCGAACCTGCCCGTCTCGTGGTAGTGGCGCTCGGCGTCACGGCCCTTGAAGAGGAAGCCCTCGACCTCCGGGGCGGCGTGGAACACCGTGCCGTCCTTCTGGAACATGGCCTCGGTGATGCGCTTGAGCTGGCCGCGCATGTCCGCGTGGTACGGGGTGCCGTCGCGCTCCAGCACCTCGCTGAACACCAGCACCTTGCCGGGGCCGAAGATGTCCGACGGCAGCCAGTAGAACGAACCCCAGTCGACGTTCAGGCGCAGGTCGCTCTCCGCCTGCTGGGAGAAGCCACGGATGGAGGAGCCGTCGAAGGTGAGGTTGTCGGCGCTCTTGAGCAGGAACTTCTTGTCGTAGTCCAGCATGTGCAGCCGACCCTCGAGGTCGGTGAAGCACACGGTGACGGCCTTCAGGTTGCGCTCGTCGGTGAGGTACTTGACCCGCTCCTCACGGACCTTGTCGGCCGACTCGTGCTTGAGACGCTGCTCCTTGACGCGCAGGTTCTTCTCTTCCAGCTCGTCGTAGGGAATCTCCAGGAACGTCCGCAGCCCCTTCGTCTCCATGTGTCCGTGCCTCCAGGCCGGTGTCCGCCGTGATCCACGGCGGGGCCATCCGTGGATGCAGGTATTTACATTTGGCCGGCGGAAATCAAGCCTTAATTCCGCAGACTCAAGCCTTAAACCTCGGTTCAGAAGCCCTTCTGTAACATTGGGAAACACTTCTGGAGGCTCTTGGGACCTCCCGGATGTCCACGGGTGGGCAGTCTGGAGGACCCGGCGCCCGCCTGGCCGACAGGGGGATGGACGGGGGCGGTACAGGGTAGGGTCCGGCCTCGTTTCGGCAACCGGGGAGGCACGCATGAGCAGCTCGGAGTGGATTCTCGAGGCGGCGCCGCCAGGCTCGGTCGTGCGCGTTCCGTATGGACCGGGGGCGCACCACTTCGGGGAGCTGCGGCTGCCGTCAGGCCCCAGGCCCCATCCGGTGGTGGTCGCCATCCACGGGGGCTTCTGGCGCGCGAAGTACGACCTCGTGCACCTGGGCCACCTGTGCGCGGCGTTGACGGCGGAGGGCTTCATCACCTGGAGCCTGGAGTTCCGCCGCATCGGGCATGACGGGGGCGCCTTCCCGGGCACCCTGGAGGACGTCGCGCGCGGCGTCGACTTCCTGCACGAGCTCGCGAGGAGCGGCGACCTGGACCTCTCGCGCGTCGTCTTCCTCGGCCACTCGGCGGGCGGCCAGCTCGCCCTGTGGGCGGGCGCGAGGCACCGGCTCCCCGCCACGGACCCGCTGCGTGGGACCGCGCCGATTCGCCCTCGGGGCGTGGTGGCCCTGGCCGCCGTGTCCGACCTGGCGCGCGCCCACGCGCTGGGCTTGAGCGACGGCGCGGTGGAGTCCTTCCTGGGGGGCTCGCCAGAGAAGGTGCCCGAGCGCTACCGCGCCGCGTCCCCCTCCGAGCTCCAGCCCCTGGGCGTCCCCCAGGTCCTCATCCACGGCACCGACGACGACACCGTGCCGGTGGCCATGAGCGAGGAGTTCACCGAGCGGGGACGCTCGCTCGGCGATGACGTGCGTCAAATCACGCTGGCGGGCGCGGGCCACTTCGAGGCGGTCGACCCCCGCTCGGCGGAGTGGCCCCTGGTCGTCCAGGCCGTGCGCTCCCTGGTGTGAGGGGCGCGCGGCCCTCGCGTCACTTCACCTCGACGCCGGGCCTCTGCCCGAGCCCCAGGTCGATCCACCCCGGCATGGTGTAGCTGGCCACCGGGCCCTCCGCCTGGGTGAAGAGGGGGTTGTGGTCCACGTGGACCGCCGTGCCCAGGCCCTGGAACACCGTCTGGGCCAGTCCCTCCGGCGTGGCCTCCATCAGGTTCATCGTCGTCGCGGGAAGGTTGGGCAGGCTGCCGTTCATGACCGCGGCCTCGCGGTATGCGCCGAGCCACGCCTCGTGGCTGTAGCCCGGGTCATCCGGCGTCATCGCCAGCGTGGCGAATGGCTCGCCCTCCGCCTTCAGCCGCTGCCGCTCGGCCGCGATGGCCGCCGGGTCGCTCGAGTCCGCGTAGTACCCCATCACCATCCCCTGCGCCTGCCGCGCGGCGATGTCCTGCACGTTCGCCAATCCGTCCGCGCCCGTGACGTTGATGGTGGTGAACCCCACGCCATCCGGGTTGAGGATGTTCATGCTCATCGCCTCGAACTTCTTCGAACCGTCCGGGTTGAGCGAGAACTGGATTTCGAACGAGCTGTCGCTGCCGGCCACCTTGCCCTCGGCGGTCACCGTCGTCTGGCCGTTCACCGTCGTCACCGTCTCCGTGAGGCGCTCGTCCCAGAACCGGTGCTCGAAATCGACGAACCTCGTCAGGTGCAGCTCGCCGCTGAGCGAGCCCTCCTCCGAGTAGGTCTGCTCGGTGCGCACGTCCAGCACGCCCGGGCCCGTCCGCGCGGGGAGCGTGCCGTCCCGAACGAACGTCTCGTAGGCCGTGCGGCCCTCGGGCGTGCCCAGGTCGAACTCCACGCTCGCGGAGGTGCCCGTCGTGTAGCTGTGCTCCGAGCCCAGGCCGCCGCCCACCTTGTGGCCCCCGAGCTTCAGCTCCAGGCCCAGCTCCAGCTTCGAGGTGAGTGACTCCTCGGGACCCACCGTCACGCGCACCGTGGTGTCACCCGTGCGCTCCACCGCCACCGACTGGGTGTTTTCCTTGCCGTTCTCCCCGCTGAGCTTCAGCGGGCCGATGGACACCCCGGTCGACAGCGTCTTGAAGTCGGAGACGTCCATGAGGAGCTTGCTGCCCGGAGGCATGGCCAGCGGGTCGCTCAGGGTGGGGAGCCGGAACCCCTCGGGGTTCATGATGAGCTCGCCAATCTCGCCCTCCGTGAGCGCGAGCGTGAATTGGGTCGAGCCCTGGATGCCCGCGTCCCCCTCGACCTCCGCGCCGAAGGGGCCGATGGGCGTCTCGATTTCGCCGCCCGCGCCGGCCTTGGCGCCACCGGTGGACTCGAACGTGACGGTGATGAGGTGGCGGCCGTCCGCGTTGGGCTCCTGGGGGTTCCAGCTCAGGGTGACGTTCGTTTCGGCGTAGGGGCCGCCGGTGAGGGTCCCCTTCACCTCGCCCTCCTTCCACTTCTTCTCCACCTCCCCCTCGGGCTTGAACTCCGTCTTGAGGCCCACCTCGATGGTGCCGTCCGTGGAGAGCGTGACCTTCGGCGTCGCCGACCCGTTCTTCTTCGCCTCCTCCGAGGCCGTGCCCGCCGTCGCCGCCGCGTCGTCCGCCACCTTGCGGCTGGCCGCGCCCGTCAGGCCGAAGCCATGGATGAGCGCCTCGCGCGCGGGGCCCGGAGGCACGGACAGGATGCGCGCCAGCTGCGCGTCCGGCACCGCCACCGGCTGGCCATAGGCCGGGTGCGTCTGCTTCCACTCGGCGAGGCTCGCGTACGTCTTCCCCGGCTCGTTCGGGTCGATGATGGCGCCGCCCGGCTTGCGCACCAGCGCGTGGCCCACGCTGTCACGCGAGTCGCCCAGCAGGAGCACCTGGTCCCCGGGTCGCGACAACGTGTTCGCGCGCTCCAGGCAGTTGGCCTTGCCGTCCCCGAGCACCTCCGTGCGCAGCGTGCTGGCCATCCCCACGCCGCCGGACAGGTCCATCCGTCGGGGCCGCTCCGACGGCCCGAAGCTGCTGCGACCCGAGTGGCCCTGCTCCCGCTTGGGCCGCGCGGGCGGCGGAGGCGGAGGCTGGGGCGCGGGCGCGACGGCCGGCGGGTTCACGGGCGACGGCATCGGGCTGGCGGCGCGGCGAATCGGGGCCATGGACTCTCACTCCTCGGACACAGGCTGCGACGTGGATAAAAAAACCAATCGACCAATTTGTTTTAGTCGATTCTCCACGCGTCCGGGTAAAAGTTGCTGCCAGTCACCGCCTTTTCCGGTGAGGCTGGACTGAATTGCTGGGTTTCAAGGGATGGATGGCCCGCAGTATGTGGGTGAGGGTGTGGGGAGGTGCTTCAGTTCACGTCGCCGAAGACGAGGCTGTAGCCGACGGCGTTGGGAGTCCCGGCATCGGCGCCGGTGCCCGGACTCATGCAGGTGAAGGTGCTGGTCGCGTCGTCGTAGGCGTAGGTGTACGCGGTGGGGCAGGCCCGCTTGAGGAAGGCGAGCCAGGGCTGGACGTTCTGGGCCCAGACGGGGTTGTTGTCGATGCACTCCCCGGCGTCCTGCTGGCCCGGGTTGTTGCCCGCCTGCAGCGTGGTGGGCCAGAAGACGCCCGCGTCATTGCCCGGGTACGTCGCGCAGCCGCAGCAGGCCGGGGAGTCGCCCGCGGTGGCGTTGTAGCAGGACTGGCCGAACTGGTTGGCGCACTGGAAGAGGTTGCTGAGCGAGTCCGTGACGGAGGTGGTGGGGCCCGTCTGCACGGTGAGCTGCTGGGTGCAGTCGAGCGGGCCGTAGCTGTACGCGGGGTTGGCCGCGCACAGGTCCTCGTAGGACCACCAGCCGATGGGCTGACCGCAGGTCTGGAGCAGCGGCGTCTTGTCTCCCACGCCGGGGAGGAACGCCGTGCCGCACACCTGCGTGCCCGCGTCGCTCGCGCAGTCGCTGTCCGTCCGGCACGTGCCACACGCCCCCGCGTCCGGCGCGTTGGGGTTGCTGCACACCTGGCCGTTGGCGCAGTAGGGCGCGGTCGCGTTGCAGGCGGTCAACGTGGGGACACACTGGTTGCCCACGCAGGTCGCGCCGGAGGCGCAGTCGCTCGACTGGGAGCAGACGGGAAGCGCGACGGCGCGCAGCAGCGTGGTGAAGTCGGCGGGGAGCCCGGAGGTGGTGTCCGGCGCGAAGCGCCACGAGCATGCCTCCAGCATCCCCACCGTCACGTTCCCCTGGACCTGCCTGGAGCCCGCGGTCCCGCAGTAGTACGGCGAGGGGATGGGCGCGGGCGCGAGGCCGGCGTCCGCCAGGGGCCCCATCTGGATGCTGACGTTGGCGCCGTTGATGACGGTGACGTCGTAGAAGTCGCTGGCGTTGGGCTGGAGCGTGAACTCCGCGGAGGAGAATGGATTGGTACCGCCCTTGCCCAGCGCGCACGGCAGGCCGGGCACGTTGCCGCAGTCGGCGCTCCGGCAGTTCGTGCCCCCCTCGTCGCAGCCGAGCCGCCCGAAGAAGCTGCCGCTCCAGCCGACCACCGGGCGGCACACGCACGCGCCCGCGTCGGAGGCGGCGCAGTCGGTGGGGGGATTGGGAATCACCTGCCCGCTGCCGACGAGGCAGCGGCTGCTCTGGCACTGCGAGTCCTCCGTGCAAGGGGCGTACTCGGGGAGGCGCTGAGCGAAGGCTGGGGGCAGCGTGGAGGGCATGCACAGCGTGGCCGTCTCCTGGGGTGTCAGCTCCAGCGCGTCGTAGGGCACGCCGCCGTCGGTGCGCGGGTACTGGCACAGGCCCAGCGCCACGTTGCACGACTGGCCGGTGGGGCAGGGGGAGCCCGTGTCGACGCAGGCCGTGTCCTCGCCGGGGACGACCTGTTGGAAGTAGCAGGTGCCGCCGTTGGCGGTGCCGCACTCCTGCACGGTGTCGGCGCACGTCGTCCCCGTGGGGCAGGCGGCCTGACCGCCCTGCGCGCACTTGCACAGCCCCGTCGTCGTGTCACAGCCCTCCGGTCCACAGTCGTTGCAGGTGGGGACCTGCTTCGCGCCGGTGCACAGCATGGTGGACAGCGGGACGGTGATGATGGGCGCGCCGCCGACGCAGCCCGTGCCGGGGGCCACCATGCACTGGCCCGTGTTGGTGTCGCACAGGTTGCCGCTGTCGCAGTCCCCGGTGGTGGCGCACGTCGGATTCTGACAGGCCTGGTTCGGTCCACAGTCGGAGTCGGTGGTGCAGGTGTGTGGCGGCGGCGCGGCGCCCGCCGTCTGTCCGAGCCACACCGTCTGGCTCGCCTGGTTCGTCACCGTGAAGGTGCGGAAGCCCGGAGGGCAGGTGTCTCCCGCGTCCGGCGAGGACACGTCCGTCCTGGCGCGCGAGGCCACCGGCTCCTCGCTCGGGCGCATCGCGAGCACGACGACCACCGCGGACACCACGAGCGACACCACTGGCACGACGATCCGGCGTGACACCATGGAGCGGACTCCCGAGCTGGTCCTCCGTGAGAAGGTACTGAGGGTGAAGCGACGGCCCAAGGATGCGGCGCGTAGTCGCTGACCGCTCGCGGGAAAGAACCCCTGGAGGTCGATGGGCACGGAGCGCGTTCCGCCACGAGCGCGGCGTGTCTCACGTCTCGATGTCTCAACCGCGCGCCGGGGTTGACTTCACGTCCTCGATTGCTTCTCCTGGCCGCACAACCCATCGAGCGCGCGCGGTGTCTGGGAATGACCATCATCAATTACATCTGGTTGGGCGAGCGAAGTCTGGGGGCATTGGAGCTGTTCAATGTCTATTCATGGAAGCTCGTCGGCTGCGACGTCGCCATTTATACGTTCCACTGGGGGAACGGTAGGGCTCACGACGCCCAGAGTCTGGGATTGTCGCAGGACGATGGCGTCGACGTTCATGACATGCACGCCATCCTCGAGGCCGACGCTTCGGTGAATGATGGCGACGACCCGCGGAAGATCTGCGCCGACATGCGGGAGGTGCTGTCGTCCTGGTACAGCCGCGTGTGGAGCTCGGGGCTGGATGGCGCCGAGGACAAGAGGCAGGACCAGATCTTCAACATGGTCGACCTCACGAAGTCCTATATCGGCGCGACCCGGCTCGGCATCGTGCTGGACTTCAAGGTGGGGCCGAGCCCCCACCTGGGGCTCTACTCGGAGGCGTTCACCCAGAAGTTCATCAGCTACACCCGGGGCTCGCTCATGGTCGGCGGGGCCAGTGGCGCTCCGGAGAACCAGTGCATCGGGACGATGCACGCCGAGGGCACGATTCGTCGCGACTACGCGAAGCTCTTCAGCGCGAAGTTCAAGCTGGGCGTGGATGACTTCAAGACGGGCTTCAACCTGAAGAAGTACGACCTCTTCACCACCTACCATGCGAGGTCGTTCATGCAGCTGAAGAAGGACGCCTTGAACGTCACCCTGAAGGGGCCTGACGGCTTGCCCATGTCGCCCATGTATGACGTGGAGGAGATCGCCGACGAGAAGGGCCATGGTCCGTTCCGCGTCTTCAAGCGGGCGGGCGACCAGACCAACCAGAGCGGCGGCGTGAAGACCACTCCGTCCGAAGTCAAGGCCCTGGCGAAGCACGTCCTGGACCACGAGACAGCGAACTTCGAGGGCCCCTACCTGGCCAAGATGTCGCGAGCCTGGAGCGCCATGCCTGGGTAGGCGGAAGTCCTCGCCCGCGGCGGCGGGCGAGGTGACCGCTTCCTCCGGGGGTTCAGAACCCGCGCTGCGCGCCGCCGTCGACGGCGATGGACTGGCCGGTGACGTACGACGCCTGTTCGGAGGCGAGGAACGCGACGAGGGAGGCGAGCTCCTCCGGGCGCCCCAGGCGGCGGGCGGGAATCTGCGGCGCCACCTTCTCGTCGGTGAGGCCCAGCTGCGTCATCCGCTCCGTGGCGTGGAAGCCCGGCAGCACCGCGTTGAGCGTGACGCCGTGCTGCGCCACCTCGTTGCTCACCGTCTTCACCAGCCCCAGGAGGCCGGCGCGCAGGCCGTTGGAGACGGTGAGGTTGGGCATGGCCTCGCGGGCGGCCAGGGACGTGATGAGGACGATGCGCCCCCAGCCCCGCGCCTTCATGCCCGGCAGCACCGCCTGGATGCCGTCCACCGCCGTCATCCACAGCGTCTGGAAGCCCACCTGCCACTGCTCCGCCGTCAGCGACTCGAAGCCGCCGGCCGGTGGGCCACCCGTGTTGACGACCAGCACGTCCACGCCGCCCAGCTTCTCGATGACCTCCTCCACCAGCTCCCTCGCGGCCCCGGGCCGCGTCAGGTCGCTCGCCACCGCGACCGCGCCCAGCTCCTTCGCGGCGCGCTCCAGCTTCTCCCCTCCACGGGAGCAGATGGCCACCGTGGCGCCCTCCTTCACCAGCGCATGCGCGGTGGCGTACCCCAGCCCCGCGGACGCCCCCATCACCAGCGCGCGCCTACCCTTCAGCCCGAAATCCATCCGCGTGCTCCTTCATGAATGGCACCAGCCGGCTCCGGATGAGCCGCCCCGCGCGCTCCAGGTCCACGTCCTCGGCCCGTGACAGCCCGTCCGCCAGCTCGGAGACGATGCCGCCGGCGATGGCGCCCACCTCGTACGCCAGCCGGTACGGCACGCGGCTGAAGCTCACCAGCGTGTAGCGGCTGACGAACTCGCCGGGGAAGGCGTTGAGCAGCACCTTCTCCACCGCCTTCTCCAGCAGGAAGCGCGGGTTGCCGGTGCTGTCGCGCATCTCGATGAAGTTCTCCACCGCCATGTCCGCGATGGCGTCCGCGTTCGTCTTGCGCAGCCGCGTCATCTCCGCGAACACGCCGTCCCACGACGCTCGCTGGGCGAGCAGCCCGTCCAGCACCACGCAGTCCTCGAAGCCGCAGTTCATCCCCTGGCCGAAGAAGGGGACGATGGCGTGCGCCGCGTCGCCGAGCACCAGCGCCCGGTCGCCCACGTGCCACGGCGCGCACTTCACCGTCACCATGCTCCCGGTGGGCCGCGCGAAGAAGGCCTCCGTCAGGTCCGGGATGAGCGCCTTCGCGTCCGGGAACCGCTCCGCGAAGAACGCCTCCAGCCGCGCGGGCGAGTCGAGCGACTCGAAGCTCACCGGCCCCTTCCACGGGAGGAACAGCGTGCAGGTGAAGCTGCCGTCCTCGTTGGGCAGGGCGATGAGCATGAACGTGCCCCGGGGCCAGATGTGCAGCGCGTGCTTCTCCATCTGGAACGCGCCGCCGGGGCCCGCCGGAATCGTCAGCTCCTTGTAGCCGTGCCCCAGCTGCTCCTGCGTCGCCGCGAAGCCGGGCACCTGCTCCAGGCCCTGCCGCACCGCGGACGCCGAACCGTCCGTGCCCAGCAGCACGCGCGTCGCCTCCCGGCGCTCCTCGCCCGTGGCGTCGTCCCGCACGGTGAGCACGCCGGTGGAGAAGTCCGCGTGCGTCACGCGCTGCTTGAAGCGGATGCGCACCTTGCCGGTGGCCTCCGCCGCCGTCATGAGGAACTGGTTCAGCCACGCGCGCGACAGCGAGTTGATGTGCTGCGAGTCGTCCTTGCCATACGGCTGGAAGACGAGCGCGCCCTGGGGCGGATGAATCATGCGCCCGCGCATGGGGATGGCGTGCCGCAGCGCCTCGTCCTCCAGGCCCACCTGCCGCAGCGCGTGCAGCCCGCGCGTGGAGATGGCCAGGTTGATGGAGCGGCCCGCGTCGACGACCTCGCGGCGCATGTCCGGGCGGCGCTCGAGCACCTCCACGTCATGGCCCCGCTTCGCCAGGTACACGGCGACGAGCGAGCCGACGAGGCCCGCGCCCACCACGGTGACGGTGTCCTTGTTCTCAGCCACGGGCCTGCCCCGCCAGCGTCCGCACGAAGCGGTGGACGTCCGAGAAGGAGTTGTACAGCGGCGCGGGCGCCGCGCGGATGATGTCCGGCTGGCGGAAGTCGCAGATGATGCCCGCGTCCGACAGCCGCTTCAGCATCGCCTGCGCGTCGCCCTGGAAGCGCAGCGACAGCTGGGCGCCGCGCTGCTTCGGGGCCCTGGGTGTGGTGATGCGCACGAAGCCCGGGGGCAGCCGGTCCAGCAGGAACTCCAGGTAGCCGGTGAGCCGCTCGCTCTTGGCGCGCAGCGCGTCCATGCCCGCCTGGTCGAACAGCTCGAACGACGCGCGCAGCGCGGCGAGCTGGAGGATGGGCGGGTTGGACAGCTGCCACCCCTCCGCGCCCTCCATGCCGTCGAAGCGCGGCCCCATCTGGAAGCGCGTCTGCTTGTCGTGGCCCCACCAGCCCTCGAAGCGGGGGAGGCCCTGGGCGCGCGCGTGCCGCTCGTGCACGAACACGCCGCCCAGGCTGCCCGGGCCGCCGTTGAGGTACTTGTACGAGCACCACACCGCGAAGTCCGGCCCGTCGTCGTGCAGCCGCAGCCGCAGGTTGCCCGCGCCGTGCGCCAGGTCGAAGCCGACCAGGCACCCCTTCGCGTGCGCCGCGCGCGTGATTCCCGCCAGGTCGAAGGCCTGCCCGGTGAGGTAGTTCACGCTGCCCAGGAGCACCAGCGCCACCTCGTGCCCGTGCCGGTCGAGCGTGGCCAGGATGTCCTCGTCGCGCAGCGTCTGCTCGCCCTCGCGCGGCTTGAGCTCCAGGATGGCCTCGCGCGGGTCGTACCCGTGGAAGCGCGCCTGCGACGCCACGGCGTACTGGTCCGACGGGAAGGCGCCGCCCTCCACCAGGAGCTTGAAGCGCTCGCGCGTGGGCCGGTAGAACGACACCATCATCAGGTGCAGGTTCACCGTGAGGGTGTTCATCACCACCACCTCCACGGGCTGGGCGCCCACCAGCCGCGCGGCCTGCTGGGTGACGAGCTCGTGGTAGTGCAGCCACGGGTGCCGCGCGTGGTGGTGACCCTCCACGCCGAACCGCGCCCAGTCCTCCAGCTCCTCCTGGACGTAGCGCGCGGCGCTCCGGGGCTGGAGGCCCAGCGAGTTGCCCGCCAGGTACACCGCGGGCGAGCCATCCGCCGCGAGCGGGAAGTGGAAGGACTCCCGGAAGGCGCGGAGCGGGTCCTCGGCGTCGGCGCGGCGCGCGAAGTCCTCGGTGTCCTCGAAGGTGTACTGCGTCGTCATGGTGCGAAGTCCTCGTACGAGCGCCCCAGCCACTCCAGGGCGTTCTGGCAGAGCAGCCGCTCGCGCGTGGCCTGTGACAGCTCCGTCAGTGATTCGATGAGCGTGCCCGGGCGGTCCTCGCCCAGGGGGAAGGGGTAGTCGCTGCCCAGCGCGACCTTGTCCTGGCCGAACAGCCCGAGGATGAAGCGCAGGGTGTCCGCGTCGTGCACCAGCGAGTCCACCCAGAAGCGGCCCAGGTAGTCGCGCGGCGCCACCTCGTTGTCCACCGCGACCAGGTCCGGGCGCACGTCGAAGCCGTGCTGGATGCGGCCCAGCGTCCCGGGGAACGCGCCGCCGCCGTGCGAGAAGGCGAAGCGCAGCGCGGGCAGCCGCTCCAGCACCCCGCCGAAGATGAGCGAGCAGATGGCCAGCGACATCTCCGCCGGCATGCCGACGAGCCACGGCAGCCAGTACTTCTGCATCCTCGCCTCACCCATCATGTCCCACGGGTGCACGAAGATGCTGGCGCCCAGCTCGCTGGCCGCCTGGAAGAAGGGGAAGAGCGCCGGGTCGGACAGGTTCCAGTCGTTGACGTGGCTGCCAATCTGCACCCCCGCCAGCCCCAGCTCCTTCACGCACCGCTCCAGCTCGCGCACCGCCAGCTCCGGCGACTGCAGCGGCACCGTGCCCAGGCCCACGAAGCGCCTGGGGTGCTCGCGCACCACGGAGGCCACGTGGTCGTTGAGGAAGCGCGCCATGTCCGCGCCGTGCTCCGGCTGCGTCCAGTAGCTGAACATCACCGGCACGGTGGACAACACCTGGACGTGCACGCCCGCCGCGTCGCACTCCTCCATCCGCTTCACCGGGTCCCAGCAGTTGCTCTCCACCTCGCGGAAGAACTTCCCGTCGTCGCGCACCATGCGCGCGCGGCAGGGGGCGTGGTGGTCCAGGGTGATGAAGCCGCCGTAGCCATAGCGGTCCGCGAAGCGCGGCAGCTTCGCGGGCAGGATGTGCGTGTGGATGTCGACCTTCAACGCGAAGGCCCTCCCTGGGTGACCTTCGTCCCGCACTTCTTGCAGGTGCAGTGGTCCGGGTTGCCGTAGAAGTGCTCGAAGATGGGCGGCAGCTGCGTGACGAGGTTCGTGACGTGGACGAACTCCTCGTAGAGCTTCTCGCCGCAGTTGGGGCACAGCCACATGAAGCCGTCCAGCTCGTGCGGCAGGCGGCGGCGCTCCAGCACCAGCCCCACGGTGCCCTCGGGCCGCTGCGGCGAGTGCGGCACCCTGGGCGGCAAGAGGAAGATCTCGCCCTCGTGGATGGGGATGTCCGTGGGCTTGCCCTCGTCGAGCACGCGCAGGTTCATCGTGCCCTCGAGCTGGTAGAAGAACTCCTCGCCCTCGTTGATGTGGAAGTCCGTGCGCGAGTTGGGGCCGCCGACGACGGTGACCATGAACTCACGGTCCGCCCACACCTGCTGGTTGCCGACGGGGGGCTTGAGCAGGTGGCGGTGCTCGTCGATCCACTTCTTGAAGTTGATGGGGGTCAGGCGTCCCATTCAGTCGTCTCCGATGGTGGCGATGCACTTCAGCTCGATGGCGATGGGCGTGGGCAGGCGGTTGATTTCGAGCGTGGTGCGGCAGGGCGGGTCGTCCTTGAAGTACTCCGCCCACAGCCGGTTGTAGGTGGGGAAGTCCTTCTTCATGTCCGTCAGGTACACCGTGACGTCCACCAGCCGGTCCCACGACGAGCCCGCGTCCTCCAGGATGTAGCGGACGTTGCGGAACACCGAATGGCACTGCGTCTCGATGTCGTAGGAGACGATGTTGCCTTGCGCGTCCAGCTCCACGCCGGGAATCTTCTTCGTCCCGCGCTCGCGTGGGCCCACGCCCGACAGGAAGAGGAGGTTGCCCACGCGGCGGGCGTGGGGGTACAGCCCCACGGGCTCCGGGGCCTTCTGGGAATCGACTCGCTGACCGTTGCTCACGTGCGTCTCCGGACGGCTCACAGCTTGATGCAGACGTTCTTCGGCTCGGTGAAGAAGCGCAGCGCCTCCCAGCCCCCCTCGCGCCCCACGCCCGAGTCCTTCACCCCGCCGAACGGCGTACGCAAATCACGCAGCATCCAGCAGTTCACCCAGACGATGCCGCTGTGCAGGCGGGAGGCGAAGCGGTGCGCGCGCGTGACGTCCTTCGTCCACACGCTCGCCGCCAGGCCGTACTTCGTCGAGTTCGCCCAGGCGAGCACCTCGTCCTCCGTGTCGAAGGGGGTGAGCGTGGCCACCGGGCCGAAGATCTCCTCCTGGTTGGTGCGGCACTCGGGCCCCAGGCCCTCGATGAGCGTCGGCTCCACGAACCAGCCGTCCGCGCAGCGGCCGGACAGGCGCGCGCGCTGGCCGCCCGTGAGGACGCGCCCGCCCTCCCGCCTCGCCAGGTCCAGGTAGCCCATCACCTTGTCGAAGTGCTGCTGGGACACCAGCGCGCCCTGGTCGGTGCCGGCCTCCAGCGGGTCGCCCACCTTGAGCGCCCGCGTGCGCGCCACCAGCGCCTCCTTGAAGCGCTCGTAGAGGGGGCGCTGCACGAAGACGCGCGGGCCGCACAGGCAGATCTGCCCCTGGTTGGAGAACGACGAGCGCATCGTGGTGGCCACCGCCTCCTCGAAGTCGCAGTCCGCGAAGACGACGTTGGGGTTCTTGCCGCCCATCTCCAGCGACACCTTCTTGAACAGGGGCGCCGTCACCCGGGCGATCTCCGCGCCCACCCGGGTGCTGCCGGTGAAGGAGATGGCGGCGATGTCCGGGTGCTCGCTCATGGCCGCGCCCACCTTGGGGCCCAGGCCATGGACGATGTTGAGCACGCCCGGCGGCAGGCCCACCTCGCGCGCCACCTGGGACAGCAGGTACGCCGTCATGGGGGTGACCTCCGACGGCTTGGCCACCACGCAGTTGCCGATGGCCAGCGCCGGCGCGAGCTTCCATGTCAGCAGGTACAGCGGCAGGTTCCACGGCGAGATGCAGCCCACCACGCCCAGCGGCGAGCGCAGCGTGTAGTTGAGCGCGGTGCCGTCCGTGGCGTGCGCCTCGCTGGAGAACTGCGTCACCGCGTCAGCGAAGAACTCGAAGTTGAGGATGGAGCGGGGGATGTCCACCGTGGACGCCACGGACAGGGGCTTGCCGCTGTCGATGGACTCCGCCCGGGCGAAGGCATCCAGGCGCTGGCGGACGGCGTCCGCCAGCTTGCGCAGCAGCCGCGAGCGCTCCGCCGCGGGCGTGGCGGCCCAGGCGGGGAACGCACGCCGGGCGGCCTCCACCGCGTGTCGCACGTCCGTGGCGTCCGAGTCCGGCACGTGGGCGTAGACGCGCGCCGTGGCGGGCTCGGGCTTGTCCAGCCACTGGCCGCCGTGCGCGGGTCGCAGCTCTCCGCCGATGTAGTTGAGCACCTTCTCCATGGCCCGACCCTCCGTGCGTGCCCGCTCCCCGGGCAGGCCACGAGCGCCCGCCCTCGCGCACGTCGTGAGAGGCGGGGGGCGCGCCGAACCCAGGTCGAACGCGGCGCAATGTACGAAACCGCGGATGCCGTCACCAGCATTGCGGAGACACCGCGTCGTCCAACGTCCGTGCGCGTCAAGAGCGTCAGGAGGACGACGGCTCCTGGCCCCCGGGCAGGCGGACGGACAGTGGAGGCACACCGGACGTCGATGCGGGCCGGGCCGGGGCGTGCCTGAAGGGAAGTCGCACATGCCCATGGAACCTGTCGCGATGCAGAGCGCCCCGCCCCTGGCGGCGACGGGAGCGGCCCCCCGGAGCGTGTTGTCGGCCCGGACGGTCGAGGAGGCGCTCGCCGCCCTCGTGGAGATTGCCCGGCGGCTGACGCGCGCGCACCAGGCGACGGTGGTGCTGGCGCCCGCTCCGGGGCAGGCGCGCGGAGCGAGCGTCACCTCGCTCTCCCCCGCGTACGAGGGGTGGGGGGGCTATGGCGTGCCTCAGGACGCCGGGTCCGGGGCCGCGCCCTCGCGCGAGGCGCCGCGTGGCCGGCTCCAGGTGTCCCTGCCGGACGGCGCGGGGCAGCTCCACGTCTTCGACCGGGAGCGGGGCGACTTCGGCCGGGAGGACGTCCAGGCGCTCGAGCAGCTCGCCCGGCTGGCGGGGCTGGCCCTGGAGTCCGCCCGCCTGCTGCGCGAGGAGCAGCTGGCGCGCGTCGCCGCGGAGGAGGCCCGTCGGCGCGCGGACTTCCTGGCGGAGGCCAGCCGCCTGCTGACCTCGTCGTCGCTCGACCCCCAGGCCACGCTCGGCACGCTGGCGCGGCTCACCGTGCCCGTCATGGCGGACTGGTGCTTCGTGGACCTGCTCGACGACGACGGCGTCATGCGCCGCACGGAGGTGGCCCACGCCGACCCGTCCCTGGACGCGCTCGCCCGGCGCGTGGCGCGCTTCCCTCCGGGCGACGAGGGCTCCAACCACCCCATCCTCCGCGTGGCCCGCGACGGCGAGCCCCTGCTGGTGGAGGACGTGGACGACGCGTGGCTGCGTCGCTATTCGGTGAGCGAGGCGCACTACCAGGCCATGCGCGAGGTGGGCTTCCACTGCTTCCTGGCCGTGCCGCTGGTGGCGCGTCGACGCACGCTGGGCGTGCTCACCTTCCTCGCGGTGAAGCCGTCGCGCTGCTACGACGCGAAGGACCTGGAGCTGGCCCGGGACCTGGCGCGGCGCGCGTCGCTGCTCGTGGACAACGCGCGGCTGTACCGCGAGGCCCGGCGTTCGGTGCGCCTGCGCGACGAGTTCCTCGCCGTGGCCAGCCACGAGCTGAAGACGCCGCTGACGCCGCTCCAGCTGCGCCTGCAGCTGCTGCGCCGCCACACGCGGGAGGGCGCGACCTCGCTGCCCACGCGGCGGGTCGCCGCCCAGCTGGAGGTCGTCCAGCGGCAGGTGGACAAGCTCACCGCGCTCGTCGATGGCCTGCTCGACGTGTCCCGGCTGTCCAGCGGCCGGCTCGTCCTGGAGCGCGAGCGGATGGATTTGGAGGCCCTGGCGCGGGAGGTCATCGACCAGCTCCAGCTCCCGGCGTCGCGGGCGGGGTGTCGGGTGACGCTCGCGTCGCGCGGAGACGTGAGCGGCGAGTGGGACCGCAAGCGGCTGGGACAGGTGCTCTTCCACCTGCTCACCAACGCGCTGAAGTACGGCGCGGGTGGGCCGGTGCGCGTGCGGCTCAGGGGGGAGGCGAAGCGGGTGCGCCTGTGCGTCGAGGACCGGGGCATCGGCATCGCGCCGGAGTATCAGTCACACATCTTCGAGCGCTTCGGCCGGGCCGTCAGCGAGCGCAACTATGGCGGCCTGGGGCTGGGGCTCTACATCACCCGACAGGTGGTGGAAGCGCACGGGGGCCAGGTCCACGTCCACAGCGAGCCGGGCGAGGGCAGCACCTTCGAGGTCCTCCTGCCGAGACATGCGGGGTAGGGTGCGGGCTCGCGCTATAACGACATGCGGGAGGAATCACCATGTCGCGGAAAGTGGCCCTCATCACCGGCGCCTCGGCGGGGCTCGGGGAGCAGTTCGCGCAGCGCTTCGCCCGGGACCAGCATGACGTCATCCTCGTGGCCCGGGGCGCGGCCCGGCTGGAGGCGCTCGCCGCGAAGCTGGAGAAGGAGCACGGGGTGAAGGCCCACGTGCTGCCCGCGGACCTGGCGCGGCCGGAGGCCCCCGAGCAGCTCTTCGCGCAGGTGAAGGAGCGGGGGCTCGCGGTGGACTTCGTCGTCAACAACGCGGGCTTCGGCTCCTGCGGCCCCTTCCTGGACCAGGAGCTGGCGGGCGAGGCGGCGATGGTGGAGGTCAACTGCACCGCGCTCCTGAAGCTCACCCACCTGTTCGCCCGCGACATGCGCGCGCGCGGCGCCGGGCGCATCCTCAACGTCGCGTCCACCGCGGCCTTCCAGCCAGGGCCCTACATGGCCACGTACTACGCGACCAAGGCGTTCGTGGCGTCGCTGTCGGAGGCGGTGGCCCACGAGCTGAAAGGCACGGGCGTGACGGTGACGTGCCACTGCCCGGGCGCGACGCACACGGAGTTCGCGCAGCGGGCGGGCAACGACAAGAGCCGCCTGTTCCAGCGCTCGGGCGTGGCGAGCGCCCCGGAGGTGGTGGAGCACGCCTACCGGGCGATGATGCGTGGCCAGGTGCTCTCCATCCACGGCGCGCTCAACGCGCTGGCCGCCTTCCTGGTGCGCTTCAGCCCGCGCGCCGCGGCGCGCGCCATCGCGGCGGGGCTCAACCAGCAGGGCTGACAACCTCGCCGGCGCCCACCCGGAACGCGCGCGGGTGGGCCCTGGCCGCCAGGGGCGTCAGTTGTACGTGGCGGTGAACAGCAGCCCGAAGTGGGCGACGTTCCAGTCGTCGCCGTCGTTGCTGTCGCTGCGGATGCGGCCCAGCGCGACCTCGGCGCCGATGCCGATGCCCCAGTTGTCGCTCACCCACCACTCCTTGCCGATGCCCAGGTGGATGCCCACGCCCGCGTCCGTCTCCGCGACGTTGTCGCCGTCCTCGGTGATGCTCAGCTCGTTCACCACCAGCGCGCCGGTGATGTAGAAGTTGGCGGGCATGAAGTAGTACGTGACGCCCGCGCCGATGCCCATGTAGTTGCTGCTCACGTCGTCGCCGGCTTCGCCCTCGATGGTGTCCCCGTCGATCTCCAGGTCCGGGTTCGTCACGGAGGAGCCGAAGAGCTTCCCGTAGATGATGAAGTTGGTGAACACCGCGTAGCCCACCTCGAGGTCGAGGGAGCCGGAGATGCCCTTGATGGCGAGGTCCACGTCGGCGGCCTCGGCGCGGGTGTAGCCGAGCCCGAACTGTCCGCGCAGATAGAAGCCGTCGTGCGTGTGTACCCCGGGGTCACCCTCCCGGGCGAACGCCGCTGGAGCCGTGAGAAGCACTACCGCGAAGAGCCAATTGAGACGCATGGAGAGATGTCCTTGCTTCCGGTGAAGCCACCCCGGCCGGGGGCCGTGTCTCGCGTTATGCAGCACGTCGGCCCATGTGCGCCAGCCCTGGACTGACAGGTTTTGCGCGACCCAGGCGGAGGCGGGCGCTGAGTGCTCGCCCGGCGCGGCGCGGCGTGGTCTGCTGCGCGGCCCCCGTCGTTCGGGCGGGGCTCCTTCAGGAGGACGGGATGACGCAGACGGTGGACCCCCAGGCGCTGGCCCTCGAGCTCGACGCCGCGCGGCTGGAGCGGCGCGAGGTGCCGCCGCTGACGAACGCGTGGCCCCAGCTGACGCTGTCGGAGGCCTACGCCATCCAGGAGGCGGGCATCCGGCTGCGGACGCGGCGGGGCGAGCAGGTGGTGGGGCTGAAGATGGGGCTCACCTCGGAGGCCAAGCGCCGGCAGATGAACCTGGACTCGCCGGTGTACGGCGTGCTCACGGACCGGATGCGGGTGGCGGCGGAGGGCGTGGTGCGGCTGGGCGAGGGCATCCATCCGAAAATCGAGCCGGAGATTGCCTTCCGCACGAAGCGCGAGCTGGGCGGGAAGGTGACGCGGGACGAGGCGCTGGACGCGTGTGAGTCCGTCTTCGCCGCCATGGAGATCCTCGATTCGCGCTACCGCGACTTCAAGTACTTCTCCCTGCCGGACGTGGTGGCGGACAACGCGTCGTCGGCGCTGTTCGTGTTGGGGACGGTGGAGCACCCGCCGCGCGCGTTCGACCTGACGCGGTTGCAGATGACGATGTCGGTGAATGGCGAGGCGACGCAGTCGGCGCGCTCGGACGCCATCTCCGGGGACCCGGTGTTGTCGCTGGTGCAGCTGTGCGAGCTGTTGGCGCAGCGGGGGCAGGTGCTGCCGGCGGGGAGCATCGTCCTGGCGGGCGCCGCCACCGCCGCGCACATGATGCGGCCGGGCGACCAGGTGCGGCTGCGGGTCGACGGCCTGGGCGACGTGGCGGTGTCGGCCGCGTAGGGGGCGTCAGTGCAGCCAGGTGGAGACCTGGCCGCCGCGGTGGATGGGGCGCGTGTCCAGCTCCTCCCAGCCCACGGCGTAGCGCTCGCCGTGCGCGCGTAGGAAGGCATCGAGCGCCTCGAGCGGGAGGCGCTCCCGCGTGGAGTGGCGGGCGGGCAGCGCCCGCTTGAGGGCGGGGTGGTAGCGCACGAGGGTGGCGAAGTCGCGCGGGTAGGCGCTCGGGTCCACGCCCAGCAGCGCCGCGCGCTCCATGGCGCGTGAGAGCAGGCCGCGCCAGCGCTCCAGGGAGGCCAGGTTGATGGACTCCACGCCGTGCGGGTAGAGCATCAGGTACAGCGCGTCCCAGGGCTCGGAGGCGTCCAGGTACTGCTCGAGCGCGCGCGCCGAGGACTCCTGGCCGCGCGCGAGCCAGAAGGGGATGACGCCGGTGCGCAGGGCCCACCAGGGCTCCATGAGGATGAAGGACTCCACCAGCAGCTGGCGCGTGGGGAGGTCGCGGGCCCGGTACCAGTGCCGGTACAGGTCGGCGACGAGGGGGCTGAGGGCCTCCGGCTCCGGGTAGACGATGCGGCGCAGGCGCCAGCGCCTCTGGCGGGCCAGGCGGGCCAGGTCGTCGAGGAGCGCGGGCTCGAAGCCCCACTCCGCCTCCGGGCTGTCGCCGTCGAAGGTGGGGGAGGGCCAGCGTGGGAAGTCGGAGCCCTGGCGGCGCAGGAAGTCCCGCACGCGGGGGCCGCCGTGGAGCAGCTCCAGGGGCGTCGCGCCGCCGGGCGAGCCGTGCTGGAAGACGTGGTGCGCGCCCAGCCGCAGCGTGGGCCAGCGCAGGGTGCATTCGGAGACGAAGAGGGTGGCGCCGGGCTCCAGGCTCTCCTCGAGGAAGTGGCGGTAGGCGGCGCCCAGGCGTCGACGCTTGAGGTGGAGGCGGCAGACGCCGCGCAGGAGGAGCCGGTCCTGGTCGGCGTCGTGGAGGTGGTGCAGCTGCAGGTCGGGCTGGGCCCGCAGCAGCGCGCGGGCGGGCTCGGTGGCGAAGGAGAGGTCGGCGAGCGGCTCGTCGAGCGGGACACGGCCGCCGTGGCGCAGGGAGAGGCGCAGCGTCTGGGGCAGCCAGGGGATGCCGAGCGCGGCGCACAGGTGGACGAGCGCGCCGTTGGACGCGCCGACGACGGCCGCGGGGTAGCGTCCGCGCGGGTAGCGGCCGACGACCCAGCGCGCGTGGGCCTCCGCGTCGAAGCGGGGCAGGGTGCGCGGTGGGAGGGCCTCGGCCATGGCGCTGCGCAGGAAGGCCGCCTCGCGCAGCGGGACGGAGAGGCGGTTGACCGCGGGCAGCAGCGCCTCGAAGACGGGGCTGGCGCGAGGGTGCGCGCCCAGCGCGGGGAAGTCCCGCCCGTGGAGGAAGCGGGCGAGCGCGCGCAGCATGGCGGACGCGGCGTCCAGGTCCGCGACGAAGCGACGCGCGTTCAAGGCCGCCCTCCGGGTGTGCAAGCCCATGTCCACTCCCCCGGTCGCGCGGGCGACCGTCAGGAAGGTAGACCTCGGCGGACACCCGGGCAGGCACCGCTCGTCCGCCCGCCCGCCCCTGGACATGGCGGGCGTGGCGCTCAGGCCGCGTGGCGGGTCAGGGCCTGCGTCACGTGCTCGCTCAGGAACTGGAAGGCGTCGGCGCGCTGACGGGCCGGGGACGTGACGACGACCTCTCCGAGCCCCGCGCGGTAGAGCAGGTCGAGCGTGGCCTCATGTCCTTCGAGCCGGGCGGAGATCAACAGCTGCGCGGCACGCAGGGACTGCGCCACCGCGGGTTCGACCCCGGGGCGGCTCCTGCCTTGAATCACGGCCTCCTGGGCCCGCCCGAGTCTCGTGGACCGCGAGGCCGGAGGTCCGCGCCGGGCGCGCTCCAGTTCGTTCAGGGCGTAGACGAGGCAGACCTCGGGAGGCGCGCGCTGGATGCCGGCGTAGGTCTCCGACAGCCACGTGTCCACCTCCCGCGCGGTGAGCGCGCGGGCCACGAGCAGCAAGCGCACCGCGCTGTAGTGGACGTTGTCGGGGTCCAACCGCGATGCGCGTTGGATGGCGTCCCAGGCCGCGCGAGGCCGGCTTCGGGCCTGCTCGAGGCGACAGGTGGACCACCAGAGTCCGGGCGTGCCGGGGAACCGGCCGCGCAACGCCTCCAGTTCGCGGAGGTATCGCTGCTGTTCCCGACCCTGGAGGAGCTCCACGCTCGCGGAGGCCCGGGCGACGCGAGGCGACTTGCGCAGCGCGCTCACGAAGGCCGCCACCAGCCGCAGATAGCGGGGCCTGAGCCGGGTGAGCATCGGCTCCGTCACGTCGTCTGGCAGGGCCCGCGCCTCGTCGAGCACCTGCCCCCAGGCCCTGGCGGCCAGGGTCGGGTCCCGACCCTCCACGAGACAGGCGCATTGCTCGACGGCGGAGGCGAGCCGCGCGTGAGCCGAGGGGTGCTCCAGCGCCTGGAGCGCGCGGGCCTCGGCGCGGGCCGCGTCATGGAGCAGGACGAGCGCGTCGAAGGCGCGCTCCTCTCCGCCCTCGGCCAGGAGCGCGGTGGCGCGGAGCTTGAGCTTCCCGGCTTCGCCCACTCCGAGCTGGTATCGCTCCGACGTCATGGCTTCACCTTAGCCATGACGGAGACGCGGGGCGAGGCACACCAGAGGGACAGGTGGGCCTCGAGGATGTCCGAGCGCTCCCTCAGGACACCCTGCTTGCCGGGGTCCTCCCTGGACGCGTCTCCGGTACGGAGGACGTTCAGCGCCGCGAGTCCTCCCCGGCTTCGTCCGGCGACCTCCACGCCCCGCAGGGCGCCGGGCGTCACGTCCAGGAGCAGGTCCGGTGGAAGGCCCTTGCGCATGCTCACGACGCGGCGCCCGGGGAGGCAGAGGGAGATGGCCACGAGCGCCAGCCCATAGGCCGCCAGCTCGGTGACGTGTTCACGCTGAGCGGTCCGCCCCGCGCGCATCCGGGCCGTTCTCTGGAGCAGGGCCCGGTCCATCGCCGCGAGCTTCGCGAGGTCCCAATCCAGGCGGAGCTGGAGTCGCTCGGCGTCCGTCGCCGACGCGACAGGGTGGTGGTGGAGGGTGAAGACGGTGGGGAGGCGTCGCCGCTTCCGCGTGCCCTCCGGGAGCCAGGCGAGGACCGCGGGGATGGTGTCCACCACCCAGTCGAAGTCCTGGTCGACATAGAGGCGCTCCAGGGAGTAGTCGATGACGCGCATGACGTGGAGGGTAGTGGCGGGGGCTGACATGCCCCGCCTGGCCTCCACCTCGAGCTCAAGGCGCCCGGACGCGGAAGGCGGGCGCGGTGTCCGCCGTCACGCGCAGGCCGTGCTCGGAGAGCGTGCGCGAGCACGGCTTGAGCCGGGCCTCGGTGGCGTCGACAGGCTCCAGCACGAAGGCGGAGTCCTGCTGCCGCGCCGCCGCCTCCGGCCAGTGGCCCCGCTCCGCTCGCGCCAGGTCCACCTCCGTCAGCGTGACGAGCGCGTCGTGGCGCAGCCGCCGCAAATCCAGCCGCTCCGCGTAGCCCGCGTAGTTGCCCACCTCGGGGCCATCCACGGGCCCCAGCCAGCCGTCCTCCCAGTCCTCGACGCGCTCGAAGGCGCGCTGCCTCGCGGTCGTCGGCAGGTCCGCCGCCTCGATGAGCGCGTCGAACACCGCCACCGTCTTCCACCACGCCCTCCGGAAACCCACCGGACTGCTGGAGTGCTCCTCCATCTCCCGCAACGCCCGGGGGAACAACTCCAGGCTCTCGCGCGGCAGCGCCGCCAGCGCCTCCTGCGTCAGCAGCGGCTGGAAGTGGAAGAGCTGCAGCACGAGCGACTCGTGCCGGAGCGCCACCGAGAACGGCGTGAAGCCCTCGGCCAGCCGCCGCAATTGGAGCAGCGCCAGCCGCTTGCGCTCCACCGGCGCCCGGTCCAGCGCGTCCGCGCACGAACGGTAGATGAGCCCCTGGCCCGTCGCCGCCAGCAGCTGCCCCTCCATCCCCCCGCCCAGCTCCAGCTCCCGCGCCAGCGCCAGCCCGTCCAGGCACGTGTCCACCGCGTCCGAACCCAGGCCCCGCGCCAATCGCAGCCGCGTCTCCAGCGCCGCCAGGTGCACCAGGTACACCAGCGCCACCTTGCCCTCGGACGCATGCGGGTGGTCCAGCGGCGCCAGCACGCCCATCGACGCCGGCAACCCGCCCTCCTCCGCGTGCGTCGCCATCAACACCCGCGTCAGGAGCGGACGCCCCTGCTCCAGCTCCGCGAGGCACTCCTCGGACAGGGCCTCGTCCTCCCGGGGGGCGTCCCCGTCGACCTCGTCCCGGCAGGGCTGGCCCGTCAACCACTCCGCCTCGCCCCGGGCCCGCGGCCGCGCCCGGTACAGCTCCACCACCGCGTCCATCAACGGCTCCGCGTGACGCGCGAAGCTCCCCGGCATCGCCGGCAGCACGTGCGAGGGCCGGACATACCGCGCCCGGGACAGCGCCTGGACCTCCCGCACCAGCCGCTCCGACAGCTCCACCGTCCGCGTCCGCGCGTACCCCAGCCACCCCACGCACGCGACCAGGAGGGCAAGCATGCCTCCGGCCACGGCGACGAGGGGACGTTGGAGCATCATGAGTGAGGGGGAGCCCGACGGACCAAAGCCTCGCACGAAAACCCCTCCACCCAGGAGCTTTTCACTCCGGGTCCTTGCCTTGGCCGGGCGGAGGTGTCTGCGTCAGCCGGCGCTGCGCCGGGGCGTGGTCGTCGCCAGCTGCTTCACCAGCCGCTCCGCCAGCTCCCGGGCCTGGGCGCGAATCTCGGGGATGGCCGTCGTCTCCCACAGGTCCCCGCGCCGCGTGGGGCCCAGGGTGAAGAGCCTGCGGCTCGGCTGGCCCTGGGCATCCACGAGCGCCCCGGGCCCCTGCGTGTCCAGCCCCAACCCGAGCGCGTCCGGGCGCGCGAGGCCCGCGTCCACCAGGTCCCGGAGCAGGGGATGGGCCCTGGCGCCCATGGAGGACTCGGGGCCGGTGCAGTTCACCACGTGCCGGACGCGCAGCCGCGACTCCCGCCCGCCCGCCCCCCGGGGCTGGAGCGTGACGACCACGTCCTCGCCGTCCCACTGGAAGCCGCGCACCCTCCCGGCGTGCAGGCGCAGCCGCCCCGCGTCCCGCAGCCGCTCCACCTCGTCCGCGACGCCCGGCGCCATGCGGTGACGGTGGACCTCCCAGCACGCGCGCAGGTGGCGCAGGAACCGCCGCCGCTCTGGCAGCGGGAGGCCCTGCCACAGGGGGATGCTCACGGGCCGCAGCGCGTCCACCACCGCGCGCCAGTCCGCTCCCCGGCGCGCCGCCTCGCGCGCCTCCCGCCGCAGCAGCCGGACCAGCGGGCGCAGTCGCACGCTCGCCGCGCCTCCGTCGCCGGGAGCGGTCGGGTCCAGCCCCTCTTCCCGGAGCGCGCGCATCACCTCTCGGGACGCGGGGACGACGGGCGTCTCCAGGTGGCGGTGGGGCAGCAGCCCATGGCGGGACAGGGCGTGCAGCGGGCCCTCGTGGCCCCGGGCCCGCAATGACAGCACCGTGTCCACCATGGTGAGCCCGGTGCCGATGAACAGCACCGCGTCGCGCGCGGCGATGTGCTCCAGCGCGCCCTCCGCCCACGGCGAGCGGACGTAGCGGGGCCCGTCGTACAGCCCGCCATCCGGGACGCGCAGGTCGGCGGGGGGCGCGTTGCCGGGCACCAGCACGGCGAACCGCGCCAGGCGCTCCTCGCCGTCCGCCAGCGTCAGCCTCACGCCTCGCGGCTCCTCGCGCGCCGCCACCACGTCCGCGCGCAGCACCTCCAGCCGCGCGCCCGCGGGCGCGGTGTCGGCCGTCTCGCGCAGCAGCTCCTGGAGATAGCGCCCGAAGTGCTCGCGCGGGACGAAGGCACCCGGCGCCGTGTCCGGGGCGTGCCGCCGCAGCCAGCGCAGGAAGTGTTCGGGGTCGTCCGTGAACGCGCCCATCCGGGACGCGGGCACGTTCAGCAGGTGACAGGGATTCTTCGTCGAGTAGGCGAGCCCACGACCCACCTGCTCGCCGCGCTCCACCAGCAGCACCCGCAGGGGCGCCCGCGCGTGCCGCAACAGGTGGATGGCCAACAGTGTCCCGCTGGCCCCCCCTCCGATGATGGCCACATCCCCGGCATTCCACGCTCGCACCGGGCAATCCTATGTCCGCCCTCCCCCAACGGCATCCCGCGTGGCCGCCCTCTGGCCAGGCGACGTGCGCGGACATTCGACGCGCCACCCCTGGCCCGGGTCGCGGGCCGTGTTCACACTCCGACGCACATCCGAGGAGAACACGCATGCATGAGCACGCCCTGGGGGAATGGGAGCCGGCGGTGCCCGAGACGCGGGGGCTGCTCGGCTGGTCGTTGCCGGAGTCGAGCGAGGACATCCCCTCGCTGTCGTGGCTGGTGAAGCGGCTGCGCGACAGCCGCGTCGACTGGCGGCTGCTGGAGTCGCTCGTCCGCTTCGACGCCGCGCATTACTCGCGGCGGGTGCTGGCGCGCACGGACGCGTGCGAGCTGCTGGTGGCGTGCTGGCTGCCAGGGCAGGCGTCGCTCGTCCACGACCATGGCGGTTCGCACGGCGCGGCCCTGCTGGTGCGCGGCGAGCTGAAGGAGACGCGCTTCGCGTGGGGCGGCGACAGGCTCCTGCCCGCGCTGGCCTGCAAGGCGGCGGAGGGCGACGTCATGGTGGAGCGTCCGGACACCATCCACCGCGTGGTGAACCCGACGCGCCACGGGGTGGTGTCGCTCCACCTCTACGCGCCGCCGATGCGGGGCATGACGCCGTACGACGCCCGGGTCGTGCCGGGACGGACGCGGCTGCTCAGACCAGCGCGTCCACCTGGGGGCGGGGGGGCTGGGCGAAGGCGCCGGCCACGGGCAGGGTGACGCGGAAGATGCTCCCCCGGCCCGGCGCGCTCTCCACCGTCAGCGTGCCCCCCAGCGAGGTGACGATGCCGTGGCACACCGCGAGCCCCAGGCCGGTGCCCACGCCCAGGGGCTTGGTGGTGAAGAACGGGTCGAAGATGCGCTCGCGGTGCTCCGGGGAGATGCCGCAGCCGGTGTCGCTCACGTCCACCGCCACGCGCCCCGGGTAGCTCTCCCGCGCCACCACCCGCACCTCGTTGGTGTCCACCTGTCCTGGGACGATGGCCTGCGCCGCGTTGAGCAGCAGGTTGAGGAACACCTGGCCCAGGCGCGAGCCGTTGCCCTGCACGGGCGGGACGCCGTCGCACTCGACGACGAGCCGCGCGCGGTGCCGCAGCTCGTGCATGGCCATCTTCGCCGCCGTGCGCACCACCGCGCCCAGGTCCGACGGGCCGCTGCCCACGTCCTCCGAGCGCGACAGCGTCTGCAGGTCGCGCACGATGAGGCGGATGCGCTCGGCGCCGTCGCGCGTCTCCGCCAGGGCCTCCAGCACCTCCTGGCGCTCGCGCTCCGGCAGCTGCTCCTTCTGCTGGAGCTCCTGGTGGATGTACTCCAGGTTGCTGAGGATGAAGGCCAGGGGGTTGTTGATTTCGTGCCCCACGCCCGCCGCGATGCGGCCCAGCGCGATGAGCCGGTCGGCGAACAGGAGCTGCGCCTGGGTCGCGTGCAGCTGCTCCAGGCTGCGCGACAGCTTCGCGTTGGCCGCCTCCAGCTCCGCGGTGCGCTCGCGCACCGTCGCCTCCAGGGAGGACTCCGCGTCGTGCCGCCCGTCGCCAGGACGGGGCGACACCCGCGTCTGGAAGGCGCGCTGGATGGCGCCGCGCCGACGGGCCACCGCGGACATCAACAGCACCCTGGCTCGTAGCGTCATCACGTCGCGGTCCCGGCGTCCGGTGTCCGTCCCGGGCTTCCCGGGAGGAGGGGGTGCACGAAGTGAACACCGGCGAGCGGTGCCGGGCAAGGAGCGGATGGCCGGGGCGGGCGCTCACCGCGCGCGCGCAGGTGGGTAGTCGACGGCGTCGGGCCCGCCTGTTCGCGTCACCGTTGGAGAATGGATGGTTGGCGGCGCGGCCCCTCGGGACGGACGCCACTTCCCCGCCCACCACAGCCCGCCCGCCAGGCTCATCCCCATGCCCATCATCGCCACCGTCCGCGCCAGCCGCCGCGACCGCGGTCGCCTCCAGGCCAGCGGCGCGTGGACCTCCAGGCTCGGCGCGCTCCGGCGCTCGGGCCTCGTCGCCGCCATGGCGGAATCTTCCGCTCGCCCCGGCATGGAGTCGGGCCAGGGCGAGGGGGCCATCCCCTTCTCGCGCAGCGGCACCCACCAGCGCGGGTCCTCCGCGTCGAGCGCCGCCTCCAGCGCGAGGCACAGCGTGCTCGCGCTGCCCCGGGCCTCCGGGCGCTTGTCGAGCAGGCGCAGGCACACGGTCTCCAGCTCCACCGGTACGCGGGGGTTGTGCGCGCGTGGGGGCGGGGGCGGGTGGTGGATGATGGCGTCCACGCCCTCGGCGGATTCCGCGTCGGGGAAGGGGGCGCGCGCGGTGAGCATCCCGTAGAGCACGACGCCCAGCGCGTAGAGGTCGTCCGCGCGCGTGGGCTGGTAGCGGCCGGAGGGCCTGGCGCGCGCGAAGGCGAGCGCCTCCGGGCTGCGGTAGCGCGGGGTGCCTGGCGGCAGCGCCCCATGGGGCAGCAGCGGCGCTCCGGTGTAGTCGCCCACGCCGAAGTCCAGCAGCACGGGCGTGCCGTCCTCCTCCCGCACCATGACGTTGGATTCCTTGAGGTCGCGGTGGAGCACCTGCGCCGCGTGCGCCGCCTCCAGCCCGCGCGCCAGGCCCAGCGCCAGCCGCGCCACGCCGCGCGCGTCCGGGTTCTGCTCCTCCAGCCACTGGGCCAGGGGCCGCCCGTGGACGTACTCCATGGCCAGGTAGCGCCACTCGGGTTCGGTGGCGGGGTGGAGGCCCGTGTCGCGGAAGCCCACCACGTTGCGGTGTGACAACCGCATCAGGATGGCGACTTCCCGCCGGGCCCACCCGCCCAGGTCCTCGAGCGACTGGAGCTTCAGCGCTACCACCTCGCGCTCCCGCCGGGCGCGGTAGACCACGCCGCAGCCTCCCGCGCCCAGCCACTGCTCCACCGTGTAGCCGGCGATGACGGTTCCCTCGGGGGCGTCCAGCACCTGCAGACCCTTCATGTGCCCTCCCCCGGGTGAGGATGAGGATGGCCCGGCCGACCTCGTGAATGGGGTGAGGGTAGCACGACCCCTGGGGGTGGATGCGCCGGCGGGGTCCGCGGGACGCCGGCGCGAGGTCGACCAGGTGACAGAGTCAGCGAGCGGCCGCGCTCACGGCGCGCACGCGCCGCAATCCGACTGGCAGCTCTGCGCCGTGGTGCCGGTGCCGCAGTGCTCGGTGAACTGGCAGGTGCCGTCTCCGCACTGGTAGATGTCCTGAGCGCGGATGCGCGTGGTGATGGGCTGGTACTCCACCCCGCCGTACGTGCACTTCTCGTAGTACGGCAGCGCCGCGCCGGAGCCGTCCTTCGCCAGCGTGCACAGCGTCGCGCACAGCCCCACCTGGACGATGGGCGCGCAGTCCGTCTGCCCGGCGCTGGAGGCCAGCCCGCACGTGCGCGCCGTGCTCCGGTCCTCGGTGAGGAAGGGCTGGTCGTTGGCCGCGAACACGCCCGTCCCGTCGAAGAGGTTGCCGAAGAAGCACCCCTCCTTCTCGCCGTACGTCGACAGCTCCCCGGGGGTGTAGGGAACCTCGGTGCTCGTCGCGCTCCTGCCCAGCACGGAGATGGGCACGTGCAGCCCGTACTTGTTCGCGTGCGCCGCTAGGCACGCGGAGACCACCTGCTGCTCCTGGGTCGTCGCCGCGTTGCCCTGGGCCCAGGCCGTCGCCAGGCCCAGGCCGCCCTGCCACGTGTACGTCGCGCCCGTCACCGGGTTGGTGAAGGTGCGCGAGTCATTGGCCGCCAGCGCGCACGTCACCACGTAGTGCATCACCGAGTCCGCCGTCGTCGGGTCCAGGTTGAACCAGTTCACGAACCCGTTGGTGGACAGGCCGTTGGTGGACAGGCCGTTGGTGGACAGGCCGTTGGTGGACAGGCCGTTGGTGGACAGGCCGTTGGTGGACAGGCCGTTGCTGGAGAGCTGCGCGGCGTGACTGCCCCGCAGGTCCTCCCAGGAGGGCGTCGCCGCCGGTTCCTCCACCCCGCATCCCACGCCGACGCCGAGCCATCCGCACAGCACTCCCGCCAGCGAGCACCTGCCGAGGGCGCGGCCAGAGACCGCGCTGTTGTCACGACCCGATTGAGTGGTTGAGGTGAGGCGCATGCGATTCCCCCGTGTGGGGCGGTCAGCACTGGCTGACCACCTGGACACCCACCTCGTTTCAGCAACCCCAGAAAAAGACGCTGAAACTGATGGGCCCGACAAACTTGGGGAGGGCAAGCGGGTATGTGAATACCGCTAGGTAAAACTTTTCCCATCCTGGTCGAACCAGTGACAGTCCGGGTGTGGGCTCCCGGACTGGAAGGCGCCAGGGTGCTCCAGACTCAACGCGGACCCGTGCTCGGGGGGAGGCTGGGGGCTACGCGGGCTCCGGGAACTCCAGGGCCAGCGTCGCGGCGGGGGTGAGGGCGAAGCCTCCGGGCGCGCGCAGGCGCCAGGCGGCCACGTCCGTCACCGGGCCGCCCACGACCTCGGATTCGCTGGAGTCGCCGCGGGTCTCCGCCGGTCCCAGGTGGATGCACATCTGGACGTGGGCGCGCGCGGGCTCGGCGAGCTTCTCAGCGGTCTGCTGCAACAGCCTCAGGAAGCGCTCCGCCTCGCGCAGGTACTGGGTGCGCTCGGGCGTGGGCGCGCCGTCCTCCAGTGGACGCACGGCCAGCAGCGTGGTGCCGGACTGGAGGGCCAGCAGGAAGCCCGCGCCGCGCAGGCCCTGTTCGAGGCCGTCCATGACATCCGCCAGCGCGGCGTACATCGCGTCGTCGTCCTGGGCGGTGGAGGGCAGCTGCACCTCCGCGTGGACGGCGAGCGCCAGGCGCGTGTGGCTGGTGGGCTGCACGGGCTCCTCGGCCGCGTCGGACAAGGCGGCGAGGAAGGCCGCCACGCTGCCGTAGCGCCGGGCCGCGTCCTTCTCCAGGCAGCGCAGCACCACCACGTCCACCGCGGGGGACACGGGCGCGATGGCGCTGGGCCTGGGCGCGGGCGCCTCCAGGTGCAGCCGCTCCAGCTCCATCCGGTCCTCGCAGAGGAACGGGTAGCGGCCGGTGAGCAGCTGGTGCAGCAACACCCCCAGCGCGTAGATGTCCGTGGCCGGGCCAATGGGGCCGCCGCGGAACTGCTCGGGGGCCATGGCGTGCGCGGTGCCCAGCCGCTGGCCGGCGAGCGTGAGGCCCTCTTGCGAGGGCTCCGCGTGCAGCAGCTTGGCGATGCCGAAGTCGAGCAGCTTCACCCGCGGCTTCTCGCCCTCCTCCACGACGATGATGTTGCTGGCCTTCAGGTCCCGGTGGACCACGCCCGCGCGGTGCGCCGCCTCCAGCGCGCCGCAGATGGGCTCCAGGTACGCCCGCGCCCGCGAGGCCGACAGCCGCCCCCGCTCCTGCACCACCTGGCCGAGCGTGCGCCCCGTGAGCAGCTCCATGACGTAGTAGGGACTGCCGTCCGGCATCAGCCCGAAGTCGTAGACGTCGACGATGTTGGGGTGGCGAATCTGGTTCACCACGCGCGCCTCGCGCACGAAGCGCTTGAGCATCTCGCCCTGATCCGCCAGGTGCGGGTGGAGCACCTTCACCGCCGCGCGGCGCCCGAGGATGCGGTGCTCCGCCTCGTACACGCTGCCGTGGCCCCCGGAGGCCAGCAGCGCCTTGAGGAGGTACTCACCCGCGAGGGTCCCGGGGCCGCGCTCCTGCCGCGCCGCCTCGGCGCGCGCGCGCTCGGCCCCCGGCAGGTGGTCCGTGCGTGCCTGGATGCGGAACGTGCTCTCGGAGTCCACGGCCATGAGTGTGGCACACCCTAGCACCTACCCTGGCCGCATCGCTGCACGGGGCGGGCCCGGAGTGACCGCCGCGGCGCGCCAATCCCACCCTGGCGTTCACCACCCGTCACCACGGGCGGGCGGGGACCGGCCAGGTGTCCGCTGGCGTATGCTCGGGACGTGCATCACCCGGGGTGGTTGGACGGAGCCTCCCGGGGCTGGTGGATTCTCAGGACGTGACACCACGCGTGGCGAGAGTCGGGGTTGCACGAGGGCGGGGCACGCGCGGGGGCCGGGGGGCCTCTTCATGACGACACTGGACGACCTCACGACATGCGCGGGCCTGGCGTTGGCCCCGCCCTCCTCGACGGGTGCGTGTCTCATACTCATCAGCACCACGACGCCGGCGGCCATCGGCAAGGCGTTCCGCCTGGACCAGGGCGAGCACATCATCGGTCGCGGCACGGAGGCCACCGTGCGCATCGACGACCACGGCGTCTCCCGCAAGCACGCCCGCATCTTCCGCTCGCCCGACGGCGCCTGTCAGGTGACGGACCTGGAGTCCACCAACGGCACGCTGCTCAACGGCACCCCGGTCTCCACGGCGGAGCTCCAGGAGGGGGACCGGCTGCAGATCGGCACCGTCACGGTGTTCCGCTTCTCCAAGCGCGAGGTGCTCGAGCCGCGCGAGGAGCAGCTGCGCCAGGCGCTGTCCGCGGCGCGCGTGGGCATCTGGGACTGGACCGCGTCCAACGGCCGGGTGACGTGGAGCGAACAGGTGGACCGGCTCCTGGGGCTGCCCGTGGGCAAGCTGTCCGGCCGCGCCATGGACCTGGAGGAGGTGGTGCACCCGGCGGACCTGCCGCGCGTGCGCGAGGCGTTGGCCACGGCGCTGGAGCGCAAGACGCAGGTGGACGTGGAGTACCGCATCGAACCGCCCGGCAGCGGGTGGCGGTGGATTTCGTGCAAGGGCGACGTGCTCTGCGACGTGTCGGGCACGCCCGCGCGCGTGACGGGCACGGTGATGGACATCACCGCGCGCAAGCAGGCCGAACAGGAGCTGCACCGCCAGGCGCTCATCTTCGAGAGCATCTACGACGGCGTGGTCATCATGGACCTGAACGGCGGCATCATCGACTGGAACGCCAGCGCGGAGCGCATGTTCGGCCGCAACAAGTCGGAGGCGCTGGGCCAGACGCTCTTCAGCGTGCTGCACCCGGGCGAGGCGGACCGGCTCACCGGCATGGTGCTGGCGGGGCTGGAGAAGCAGGGGCGGTGGACGGGGGAGCTGGAGTTCAAGCGCCGCGACGGCACCACCTGCTGGTGCGAGTCCGTGGTCGTCCCGCTGCGCGACAGCGAGGGGCGCGCCATCGCCAACATCATGGTCCACCGCGACACGTCCGAGCGCAAGCAGCTCCAGGCGCACCTGGTGGTCGCGGACCGGCTGGCGTCCGTGGGCACGCTGGGCGCGGGCGTGGCGCACGAAATCAACAACCCGCTGGCGTACATGCTCGTCAACCTGCACCTGGTGCGCGAGGGGCTGGAGAAGCTGGAGAGCCAGGTGCCCGCGGCGGCCATCGCCTCGCTCCAGCAGCTGGTGCGCGAGACGACGGAGGGGGCCGAGCGCATCGCCACCATCGTCCGCGACCTGAAGGTCTTCGCGCGCGGCGAGCAGGAGGTGCGGCTGATGCCGGTGGACGTGCGCCGCGCGGTGGAGCTGGCGTGCAAGATGGCGGACAACGTCATCCGTCACCGCGCGCGGCTGGTGACGGAGTTCGAGCCGGTGGCGCCGGTGGAGGCCAGCGAGTCGCGGCTGTGCCAGGTGTTCCTCAACCTGCTGCTCAACGCGGCGCAGGCGATTCCGGAGGACCGCGCGCCGGAGCACGAGCACGAGATTCGCGTCGTCATCCGTTCGGGTGAGCGGGGGCGGGTGCTGGTGGAGGTGAAGGACACGGGCGTGGGGATGACGCCGGAGGTGATGGACCGCATCTTCGACCCGTTCTTCACCACCAAGCCGGTGGGCGTGGGCACGGGGCTGGGGCTGTCCATCTGCCACGGCATCATCGAATCCATGGGCGGCTCCATCCACGTGGAGAGCGAGGTGGGCCAGGGCAGCACGTTCCGCGTGGTGCTGCGCGCCGCCACGCGCGAGCTGGAGGTGGTGCCGCGGATGCCCGCGGCGGTGCCGGTGAGCGCCCGGGCGCGCATCCTCGTGGTGGACGACGAGCCGAACGTGACGCTGGCGCTGCAGCGCTCGCTGGCGGCGGACCACGAGGTGGCCACGGCCAACAGCGCGCAGGCGGCGCTGCGGCTGCTCAACGACGGCGTGCGCTTCGACCTCATCCTCTGCGACGTGATGATGCCGGGGATGACGGGCATGGACCTGTACCACGAGCTGGGCCGCACCGCGCCGGAGCAGGCGGGGCGGATGGTGTTCATGACGGGCGGGGCCTTCACCCCGCGCACCGTGTCGTTCCTGCGCGAGGTGCCCAACCTGAAGATTTCCAAGCCCCTGGACCTCACCCAGCTGCGCGAGCTGGTGGGGCGCTCGGCGGAGGCGGCGCGATGAGCGACCCCGTGGGAAGCTCATGGCCCATGACCTCCACCGTCCCCGGGGCCACGGAGGCCCCCCTCGTCCTGGTGCCCGCGCGGTCCCCCGAGCCGCTCGCGGCGCAATCGCTGGAGCTGACGGCGCGCGCGCTGGGGATGGGGCTCGTCGTCGGCGCGCTGCTGGCCGTCACCAACGTGTACATGGGGTTGAAGCTCGGCTGGTGGGAGAGCGGCTCCGTCACGGCGGCGGTGCTGGGCTTCGGGGGGCTTGCGGCGGTGGCCCGTCGCCGAGGCTCGCCCTACACGGTGCTGGAGAACAACCTCACGCAGACGGCGGCGGTGTCGGTGGGCGCGATGCCGGCGGCGGCGGGTCTGTTGGGCGCGCTGCCCGCGCTGACGCTGCTGGGGATGCAGGTGCCGGGCGTGGGCGTGGCGGTGTGGAGCGTGGCGCTGGGGGGGCTCGGCGTGCTGGCCGCGCACCTGCTGCGTCGGCGGCTCCTGGTGGACGAGGCGCTGGCGTTCCCCACGGGCATCACCACGGCGGAGCTCATCACGACCCTGCACGCGGCGGGCGCCGAGGAGCGCTCGGGCCGTGGCTGGTGGCTGTCGGGCGCGGCGCTCGTGTCCGCGGGGCTCACGCTGCTGCGGGACGTGCTCAGGAAGCTGCCCGGGCTGGTGGAGGCGCCGGGGGCGCTGGGCGGGGTGTCCGCCGCGTCGCTGACGTGGGGCGTGGCGTGGAGCCCCATGCTGGTGGCGGTGGGGATGATGTCCGGCCTGCGGCTGGGCGTGAGCATGCTGCTGGGCGCGGCGGTGGCGTGGGGCGTGCTCGCGCCGTGGCTGACGGGCGCGGGCGTGGTGAAGGGCGCGGGCTACGAGGCGTGGCTGGAGTGGCTGACGTGGCCGGGCGTGGGGCTGCTGGTGGGCTCCGCGCTGGTGTCGCTGCTGGCGCAGGCGCGGGACTTCCTGGGCGCGGCCAGGGACCTGGGCTCGCTGCGCGGTGGCGAGGGCGTGCCCCGCTGGGCGCTTTGGGGGGGCGCGGGGGCGGGCGTGGTGGCGCTGGGGCTGGGCGTGGAGTTGTTCGGGATGAGCGTGGCGCAGGGGCTGCTGGCGCTCGTGCTGCTCTTGCCCCTGTGCGCGGTGTGCGCGCGGGGGGCGGGGCAGGTGGACGTCTCGCCGGTGACGCAGGTGGGTCAGCTGGCGCAGGTGACGTCCGGGGTGCTGCTCCCCGGCGCGGTGGCGCCGAACGTGGCGAGCGGGGGCCTGGTGTCCGGCGCGGCGGCGCAGACGGGCGTGAGCATGTGGTCGCTCAAGACGGGGCACCTCTTGGGCGCGTCGTCGACGCGGATGCTGGTCGCGCAGCTGGTGGGGGTGCTGGCGGGCTCGCTGGTGAGCGTGCCGGCGTACCTGCTGCTCACGCGGGCATATGGCCTGGGCTCGCAGGCGCTGCCCGCGCCGTTCTCGCACCAGTTCCGCGCGGTGGCGGAGCTGGCGGTGCGCGGTGTGGACGGGCTGCCGCCGCACGCGGCGCTGGCCGGGGGCGTGGCGGTGCTGGTGGGCGCGGCGCTGGCGCTGGCGGAGCGGGGCCGGGCGGAGCGGTGGTTGCCTTCTCCGGTGGCGATGGGCATCGGCTTCATCCTGCCGGCGTACTTCGCGGTGACGCTGTGCCTGGGCGCGGGGGGGGCGGCGCTGGCACGATGGGCGACGCCGGAGGCGACGGAGCGCGCTGTCCCCATGTGGGCGGCGCTGGGCGGGACGTCGCGGTTGCTGCGCGCGCTCGTGGCGCTGGGCCTCGGCTTCATCCTGCCGACGGGCGTCGTGGTGACGCTGTGCCTGGGAGTGGTGGTGGCGGCGGTGGCGCGAGGGCGCGACCCGCAGGCGACGGAGCGCAATATCCCCGCGCTGGCGGCCGGCGCCATCGCCGCCGAGTCGCTGGGCGGTGTCCTCCTGGGCGCGCTCAAGCTCCTGGGCGTCATGCCCGGGTGACGGCGAGCGCCGATGCGGGGGAGGTGAGCGCCCCTCGTTGCCTCACGCCGTCGGCGTGGTGTCCCACGCCCGCGCCAGCGAGCGGCGGATGCGGCCCTCCATGAGGTTGGGCAGCAGCGCGGCGCGCGCCAGCGTCTCCTCCAGGACGCGGCGGGCCGTGTCGCGGTCCCCGCGGCGCAGCGCCGCCAGGCCCATCATCTCCAGCACCTCGAGCGGCTCCTGCTCCACCGACACCTGCGCCGACCGCTCGCGCAGCGCCTCCCACGCCTCCTCCGAGGAGTCGCGCGTGGCCAGCTCCACCATGGCGAAGAGCACCTCCTCCGACGGGCTCAGCTCCGCCCCGGTGCGCCCCTCCGCCAGCACCTGCCGCACCTGCGCGAGCAGCTCGCGCGCCCGCGTCTGCCGCCCCGTCCAGGCCATGGTGCGCGCCTGCAGCAGCAGGGCCCACGGGCGGGGCGCCACCTCCGGGTGCCGCCGCTCCAGCGCGATGGCCCGGGCGATGTGCGGCGCGGCGGCGTCCACGTCGCCCGCCTGGTAGTGCAGCTCGCCCAGGTTGTGCTCGGCGAAGTACTCCCAGCCCACCATGCCCAGCTCGCGCCCCAGGTGCATGAAGCGCTCCTGGTCCTTCAGCGCGCTGGCCAGGTCCTTGCGCGCCACCCACAGGTTGCGGCGGTTGTTGATGGCGCTGCCCAGGTGGAACAAGTCTCCACGGTCCGTGCACGCCTCCACCACCTCCGCCAGCACCCGCGCCGTCTCGTCGATGTCGCCCAGGTTGGGGAGGATGACGGCGAGCAGCAGCTGCGCCACCACCTGCGTCTCGTAGCCCGCGTCCCCCAGGCGCCGGGCGCGCTCGGCCGCGGCCTCCAGCGGCGCGCGGGCCTCCTGCCAGTCGCCCTTGCGGAACAGCGCGCGCCCCAGCGCGAGCAGCAGCCGCACCTGCACGTAGGGCGAGTCCACCTGCGACGCCAGGGCCTGGGCCTCCAGCGCGCGGGCCTCGCTGCGCGGATAGTCGTTCACCCAGTCGAGCGCCATGGCCTCGTCCAGCAGCACCTCGACCCGGGTGCGCGTGTCGCCCATGCGCGCGGCCCGCTCGCGCGCGTCCGCGAAGTCCGCCAGCGAGTCGTCGTACCGGCCGATGCGGATGCGCATCAGCCCGCGCCCGCGCAGCGCCGTCAGGCACCGCAGCTCGTCCGTGGGCTCCAGCAGCTCCAGGGCGCGCGTGTACATGGCCTCCGCGTCGAGGAACGCGTGGCGGCCGCGCGCGGACTCCGCCAGGTCGATGGACAGCGCCGCGGCCTCCTCGCGCAGGTTCGCGGCGGCCGCGTGCAGCGCCAGCCTTGGCAGCCGCTGCCGCTCGCTGGCGCCCGCGGGGCCCAGGAAGTAGCGGTACGCGGCGTGGTGGATGCGCAGCCGCTCGGCCGCGGGCAGCGTGGCCGCCACCGCCTCGCGCAGCAGCTCGTTGCGGAAGCTCAGGCCCTCCTGCCGGTGGGAGACGAGCAACCCCGAGTCGAGCAGCCGCCGCGTGGCGTGGCCCGCGTCGAGCGGGAAGCCCCCCGCCGCGCCGTCCCGCTCCAATTCCCGCACCACGCCCTCCGCCGTGGCCGCCGTGAAGTCCGTGCCCAGCAGGGCGCACAGGCGCGCGTGCGCGGCGAGCGACGCGGGCAGCGCGCCCAGCTCGCGGTCCGCCAGCCACTCCACCAGCCGCAGCTCGGGCACCTTCTCCAGGCCGTCCGTGACCAGGTACCAGCTGCCGCCCGGCGCGCGCTGGCGCACCAGGCCCTGCCGCTTGAGCCCGCGCACCAGCTCCACCATGTAGAGCGGCACGTGCTGCGCCCGCTCCACGATGCGCTCCACCGCCTGCGCCGGCACGTTCTCCACCGGCTTGAGCAGCAGCCGGCACAGCTCCTGCGCCTGCTCGCCGGCCAGAGGCCGCAGCGACACCGTGTCCTGCCGGGCCGCGCGCGCGCCCCACATGGGCCGGCTGCGCTCGAAGCCGGGCCGCGCCAGCACGCACACCCACAGCGGCACGCTGGCCTCCGCGAGGCTGGCGTACTCCAGCGCGTCCAGCGCCGTCTCCTCCGCGAAGTGCGCGTCGTCGATGACGAGGCACAGCGGCCTGTCCCGCGCGGTGGCCGACAGCAGCTCGCCCGTGGCGCGCATGGCCAGCGAGCGCAGCGCGCCCGGCGCCGCCGCCCAGCTCTGCAGCTCCGGCCCGCCCGGCGCGTACCAGCCCAGCGTCGCCGCCACGCCGGGCCACAGCTCCGTGCCCAGCGTGGGGCCCAGCCGCTTCATGATGGCCGCGCGGCCCTGCTCCTCGGTGTCCGTTTGGTCGCTCTCGAAGCCGTTGAGCGCGCAGCGCAGCAGCGTGCGCAGCGTGCCGTCCGGGTCGCCCTGCACCGGCTCCCGGGAGCGCGTGCCGTACACGCGCGCGCCCGGCAGCATCGCCTGCAGCTCGCGCAGCAGCGCGGCGGACAGGTGGCTCTTGCCCAGGCCCCGCTCGCCCATGACGGTGACCAGCGTGGGCGCCGCCTCGCCCACCGCCGCCCGGGCGCTCTCCAGCAGATACGACATCTCCAGCTCCCGGCCCACCAGCACCTCGCTGCCCAGCTGGAGCACGGTGATGTCCGGCCGGGGCGCGAAGCCGGGAGACGCCGGGCGCAGCAGGCCCGGCTGCCCGGGGACGTCCGCGCACGGCACCTCCGGCACGGCCTCCGCGGCGGCCGGCGACAGGAGCAGCACTCCTTGCGTGTCCGGCCCGCTGGGGTAGCGGTCCGCGCGGGAGAGGATGGCGCCCAGGTAGCGGGGCGTGCCGGTGGGGCGGCGCTGCACGGTGACGGCGGACACGTCCACCAGCGCGCCCGTCGCCAGCCCGCGCTCGGCCAGCCCCTCTCCGGCGCGCATGGCGCGGCGCACCGGGTTCTCCCCCACGTCCGGGTCGAACACCGCGGCGATGCGCGGCCCGTCCGTGAAGGCCATGTGGCCGCCGTACGAGGCGAGCCCCTTCTGTACGCTGACGGGGTTGGCGCGCGAGGTGAGGAAGAGGATGGCGACCGAGCGGCGCACCTGCGCGGGGCGCGGCTCGCCCGGCGCCGCGGGCCGGGGCGGGCTGGGTTCGGTGGGCCGGGCCGCGTGGGTGAGCGCCTCGCGCAGGGCCAGGGCCAGGGCCCCGGCGTGCTCCGGACGGCGCGCGCGCTCCTTGGCGAGGCACCGCAGCACCACCTCCTCCAGCGCGGGCGGCACCGGCGCGAAGTCGGACGGCGGGGGCGGCCTGAGCGCCAGGTGCGCCTGGAGCACGTCCGGCGTGTTGCCGAAGAACGGGGGCCGGCCGGTGAGCATCTCGTAGAGCAGCACGCCCAGCGCGTACACGTCCGTGCGCGCGTCCACGTCCGCGTTGCCGGCGCACTGCTCCGGCGCCATGTACTCCGCGGTGCCCGCGAAGCCGTTGGTGTCGCTCGTGGTGGAGGCCTCCTCGAACAGCGCGTGCCCCTCCACGGTGGCCGTGCCGCGCACCAGCCCGAAGTCGAACACGCGCACCTGCTTGCTGTCCGGGTCCAGGAACAGGTGCTCCGGCTTCAAGTCACAGTGGGCCAGGCCGCACGCGTGGACGCGCGCCACCGCGTCCGCCACGCTCAGCGCCAGGTCCGCCACCTCGTTCAGCGGCAGGGTGTTGGCCGTCTGGGCCAGCTTCTCCGCCAGGGTGGGCAGGCCCACGTGCTCCATGGCGATGAAGCGCGTGCCCCCCGGCAGGACGCCCACCTCGTACAGCGCCGGCACCGTGGGCGGCCCCAGCAGGCGCAGCGCCTCCGACTCGCGGACGAGCTGCGCGCGGGCCAGGGGATGTCCGGTGCGGGGTAGCTTGATGGCCACCCGCTGGGCGTCCGCCTCGCGGCGCGCGTGCAGCAGCACCCCGAACCCGCCTCGCGCCAGGAGCCCCTCCACCTGGTAGCCCGGGATGGGCGGAGGGGGCGGCTCGACGGGCATCGCCCGGCCCGCGCCTTCGGCGGGTGTGTTCGATGGGCACGGCGCGTGGGAGCCTTCCCAGCGCCGCCCACATGTCTGGCAGCGCGGCACGGACGGGACTCTACGCCAAACGCCGCGGGGATTCAGGCGACCCGGGAGGAGGTCCGGGTGGGACCTCGCTCCTTCGTCACCGGAGGGCTACGGGACCTCGAGCGCGCGCAGCACCGTCGCGTCCGAATCCGGCGCGCGCACGCGGAGCAGCAGCGCGGCCCCGGACTTCGCGGAGGTGAAGGCGTTGGCGGCCTCGGACGCGCTCGACACCTTGGCGTCATCCACCTGCACCACCACCATGCCGGGCACCAGGCCGGCGCGCTCGGCGGGGCTGCCGGGCTCCACCGCCATCACCTGCGCGCCGCCGCCCTCGGCGTCACGCAGGCTGATGCCCAGCTTGCGCGCCACCGGCGCGGCCGAGTTGCGCGGCGCGAGCTCCTCCTCGCCCCGCTGCGCCGGACGCGTGCCCAGCGTCACCTCCAGCGTCTGGGGCTTGCCGGCGCGCACCACCTCCACCTTCACCTTCGAGTCGGGCTTGAGCAGCGCCACGCTGCGCGTGAGCGAGCCGGCGGACTCCACGGCGCGCCCCGCCACGGAGGTGATGATGTCCTCCTCCTTCAGGCCGGCCCGGGCCGCGGGGCTGCCGGGGTTGACGCCCGCCACCACCGCGCCCTTGGCCGTGTTCGTCTTGAGCGCCCGCGCCAGCTCCGGCGTGAGGTCCTGGGCGGCCAGGCCCAGCCAGCCCCGGCGCACCACGCCCGTCTCCTGCAGCTGCGACAACAGCGCCCTCACCAGGTTGCTGGGCACCGCGAAGCCGATGCCGCTGGCGCCGCCGATGATGGCGGTGTTCATGCCCACCACCTCGCCCTGCATGTTGAACAGCGGCCCGCCGGAGTTGCCGGGGTTGATGGCCGCGTCCGTCTGGAGGAAGTCGTCGTAGGGGCCGGCGTGGATGTCCCGCGCGCGGGCGGAGAGGATGCCGGCGCTGACGCTGAAGTCGAGCCCGAACGGATTGCCGATGGCCATCACCGGGTCGCCCACGCGCACCGCGTCCGAGTCGCCCAGCTTCACCGACGGCAGGTCGGACGGCGCGCCCTTGAGCTTGAGCAGCGCCACGTCCGTGAGCGGGTCGCGGCCCAGCACCTCCGCGTCGAAGGAGCGCCCGTCGCCCAGCTTCACGCGCACCGTGTCCGCGTCATCCACCACGTGGTTGTTGGTGAGCACCGTGCCCGCCGGGTCGATGATGAAGCCGGAGCCCAGCCCCTGGCGCGCCGGCGCCTCGCCTTGCGGCATCATGCCGAAGCGTTCGGCCCACCCGGGCGGCAGCCCCTGGATGGCGGCGACGCGGCGCGGCCGCGCCTTCACCTCCACATAGACGACCGCGCCCTTCACGGAGTCGACCAGCGGCGCCAGCGAGGTGACGGCGCCGGAGGTGACGGGGTTGAAGCGCGCCTGCTGCACGGGCATGCCGGAGGGCGTGCTCGCGGCGGCCGCCACGGTGGATTCAGGCACGGAGGAGGCCGCGTGGGCGTCGGAGATGCCCAGGGCCTTGCCGCAGCCAACGCCCAGCGTGGCGGCGGGCAGCAGCGCCAGGGCACCCAGGAAACGTCGAGAGGGGAGCGAGCAGGCCATCGTTCGTTCTCCATGGGCCGGAGGTCATCCGGCCGGAAAGAGTAGGTTCGGCCCGGGCGTGGGGAGGACGCGGACGCGCTCCTCCTGGAGGGTGGAAAGGGTCAAGCCGCTGGTCGTCCCCCGACTCCCGACGGCCGCCGTGACTGGGGGCGCATCTCGCGAGGCCCCACGCCCGAACCGATGTCCGGGCTCAGTGCAGATGTCGGGCCAGCCCCTTCGGCGCGGGCGCTCCCCTCTGGCGCGGGGCCGGCGTGGGGCGCCATGGGGCCGGGGCGCGGGGCAAAGTGCCCCGGACGGGGCATTTCTCCCCGGGGCATCCGGCCACACCCCGTGGGGAAGGGGAGGTGGCACGTCCAATGCTCAGTCCGCCCGCGCCAGGGCCGCCGCGTCCCTCCGGGTCGGAGGGCTGGATGGCGGGCAGCCCACCACACGGGAAGGAGCCGACATTGATGGGGCCGGACGAAGAGTGGGAGGAACAAGCGGGAGCCAGGCCGTGGCCGCTCCCTCCGCTGGCGCGTGGCACCCGGCCGCGCGTGCTGTTGGCCGAGGACCAACCGGAGATGCGCGCGCTCATGCGCGGAGCGCTGCGACGGCGCGGCTACGACGTCGTGGAGGCCACCGATGGGCCCGGCCTGGTGCAGGCCATCATCGATGGGTTGCTCGCCAGCCAGACGCAGGTGCCGGACCTCATCGTCACCGACGTGCGCATGCCGGGATACTCGGGCCTGGAGGTCGTCGCGCGGCTGCGGCGCGAGGGCTGGACGACGCCCGTCATCCTCATCACCGCGTTCGGTGACGCGCAGCTCCACCAGGAGGCGGAGCTGCTCGGGGCGGCGCGCGTGCTGGACAAGCCCTTCGCCATGGAGGACCTCTGCGACGCGGTGGGGGCACTCGTGCCGACGGGCCATTGAGCCGCCGGTCCCCCGGGACAGGCGCGCCCGGGGCGCCGTGTGCACCTCCGGAGGGTGGCGTCCCTGGCCTACATCCGTCGGGTGGTGCTGACCGTGTTGCCGCTCGGCCTGCTGACGATGGCCGCCCTCGTCCTGCGCCACGAGCTGTCCGAGCTCCGGGGCGGGCAGCTGCTCGGGGCCTTGAAGTCCATCCCGGCCCACCGCGTGCTGCTGGGCCTGGCGTGCGCGGCGTGCAACTACCTGGCGCTCACGCTGTATGACGTGCTGGCGCTGAGGCACCTGGGCCGCCGGCTGCCCTACCGCCAGGTGGGCTTCGCGTCCTTCGTGGGGTACGCGTTCGGTCACAACATCGGCATGTCGTTCCTCACGGGAGGCGGCGTGCGCTACCGGCTGTACGCGGCCCGGGGGCTCAGCGCGCTGGACGTGGCCCAGGTGGGCACGTTCAACGCGCTGACCTTCTGGGCCGGGTTGCTGGCGGTGGCGGGAGTCGCCCTGATGGTGGACGCGGGGCGGGGCGCGATGGCGCTCCTGCACTTGTCTCCGGGCTGGGCGCGGCTGCTCGGCGGCGCGCTGCTGGGCGTGCTGGCGCTGTACTTCGTGCTCTGCGCGCGCGTGCGCAGACCGCTGCGGGTGCGTCGCCTGGCCCTGGAGGTGTCGCTGCCCACGCCGAGACAGGCCGTGGAGCAGCTCGTCGTGTCCTTCATGGACTGGATGCTGGCGGCGATGGTGCTGTGGGTGCTGCTGCCCCCCGGCGGGCGCGTGTCCCTGGCCACGATGGTGGCCCTGTTCGCCGTGGCGCAGCTGGCCGGGCTCGCCAGCCAGGTGCCGGGCGGGCTGGGCGTGTTCGACTCCATCATCCTCGCCGCGCTGACGCCCCGGATGCCGCCGGCGCTCGTGCTCGGCATCCTGCTCGTCTACCGCGTCATCTACTACCTGCTGCCCTTCATGGTGGCCATGTCGATGCTCGCCGCCCACGAGCTGCTCCTGCGCCGCGGGCGACGCTCCCAACGCTGGGCTCCGGTGGAGCAGAGGCGCCGGGAAGCCTGAGCCGGGGCCCGATACCCACCTCGACGCCGGCCCCGTCTCGCGAGCGGGCGTCCAGCCCAGGTCCGTGCAAGTGTCTGTGATTGATGCCATGCGCCTGAAAACCAGGGCTTCCCGCATTGGTGGCAAGCCGTGTCGACGCGCCCTCGGCGTGCCTTGACTTCGACGCGACTCGCGACTCAACTGCTCGCGTTTCCGCGACTGCGAATCAATCTCAATTTACCGGCGCTGGTGGCCCGCGAGTGAGGACATGGCGGTATCGACGCTGCTGATGGTGCTGGGCCTCGTCGTGCTGCTTCGAGGTGTCTCGCTCCCGGCCTGGGCGGGGTGGTGCCTCGTGGTGGGGAGCGTGGGGGGGGCGGTGAGGGCGGAGGGGGTCGCGGTGGGGGTGACGTGCGCGGCGGTGCTGGCGATGTTGCTGGCGCCGGGGCTCGCGCTGGCGTTGCGGCTGTGGCCGCGCGCGACGCGGTACGCGCTGCCGGTGGGGGCGCTGGGGTTGGCGTTGCTGTGGTGGGGAGGCGCCTGATGGCCCATCGTCATGGCGTGGGCCGTGTTTCGGCCGCGGTCCTGGGCGCGCCGGCGGCGGCGGTGCTGGCGAGCCTGGCGGCGGCGGCGGTGTTGCCGGTCGCGGAGGACGTCCGGTGGCTGGTGGCCGTGCTCGGGGTGCTCCCCGCGGTGGCCACGGGCTCGTGTCTGGCGTTGCTGGCGCGCAGCGCTCCGAGGGCGTGGGTCGGCTCCGTGTTGGTGGCCGTCGTATCGGCCGGGGTCCTGGTGTCGACGTGAAGCTGTCGCCCCGGGCCTATGAAATCCTCTGGGACGCGCATGCCTGGGCGGGGGTGCTCGCGTCGCTGGTCCTCTTCGTGACCTTCTTCCTGGGCGCGTTCGCGCTCTTCGCCGAGGAGCTGGCGCCCTGGCAGGAGCCGTACTTCCGCGCGCCCGTCGCCGTGTCCGAGGCGCGGGCGGTGGAGCTGGCGCAGCGCTTCGCCCAGCAGGAGGCGGCGTCGAGGCCCGCGTGGTTCGGCATCTCCCTGCCCACCGCGGAGGAGCCGTGGCTGCGCCTGTGGCGGGTGGCCTCCGACGGCGCCATCCATCCGCTCTGGGTGGACCCCGTCTCCGGGCGACAGCTCGGCGAGCGCAGCGACCTGGGCGAGTTCCTCAACGCGATGCACTTCCTGGAGCCGATTCCCGGCGGCGCGCACGTGACGGGCGTCGCGTCGGCCGTGATGGTGCTGCTGGTGGGCACGGGGCTGCTGCTCCAGCTCGGGCGCATGGCGCGGGAGCTCGTGCGCTTCCGTCCCACCGCGTCGAAGCGGGTCTTCTGGTCGGACGCGCACAAGGTCATCGGCGTGGTGGCGGCGCCCTTCCTGCTCGTCTTCGCGCTCACCGGCGGCATCCTCTGGTTGGACGACTGGTTCGAGCCCGCGTTGACGCGCGCGGCGACGAAGGGCGACCCGCATGCGAAGGAGCGCGTCGCGGACTGGCCGCTGGCGCCCGCCGCGTCCGGCAGGCCCGCGGGTGCGCCCGACCTGGCCCGGGCGCTCGAGGTGGCGAGGCAGCGCTTCCCGGCGTCGACCCATGCCTGGTTCTTCTTCGACCACCTGGGCGACGAGAACGGCTCCGTGCACCTGCCAGGAGAGCAGGAGGGCACGCTGCACGCCTTCACCCACGTGCGTGTGTCGCGCGCGGGCGAGCTCATCTGGGCCCGCGAGGCGGGCGGCGGCACCGCGTACACGCGGGTGATGGACCCGCTCTATGGCCTGCACTTCGCCACGTGGGCGCGCTTCCCCGCCAAGGTGCTCTACGCGCTGCTCGCCTTCCTCTGTGCCTTCGGCATCCTCGCGGGCAACCTGCTGTGGCTGGAGCGGCGCCGCGCGAAGGCGCCGAACCGCTTCGACGCCATGCTCGCGCGGCTGACCTCGGGCGTGTGCGCGGGGCTGGCGCTGGCCGTCGCGTGCCTGTTCGTCGCCAACCAGCTGTTGCCCGGCGGGCTCCCGGACCGCCCCCGCTGGGAGCACGGCGTCTTCCTGGCCTCGTGGGCGGCGGGCGTGGTCGGCGCCTTCCTGGGCGTGGCGCCCGCGGTCCACGCGCGTCGGCTGCTGCTCGTCTCCAGCGGCCTGCTGTTCGCGGTGCCGCTGCTCGACTCGGCGCTGACGCTCCGGCTCCCCTTCGGCTCGGGCTCGCACCACGTGCTCGCGACGGAGGTGGGCCTGGTGTCGCTGGCGCTGCTGCTCGCGGGCGGGGCGGTCGCCATCCGCCGCCTCCAGCGTGTCTCCGTGCCCTCCTCTTCACCCGAGGCGCCCGACGTCCCGGAGCCGCTCCCGGGCTGACCTCTCCCGCGGTTCCCCCCCTCACTGGAGTGCATCGCCGATGAGTCCCTTCCGCCGTTCCACCCTGGCCTCCACCGCCACCTCCCTCCTGCTCGCCGTCAGCCTCGTGGGCTGCGGAGACGACGACGAGAAGACCCCGACCCCGCCCCCGGAGACGAAGAAGCCGGCGTACAGCCTGGCCACGTCCATCTTCTCCCAGGCGGGCAGCGCCACGTACGTGAGCGTCTTCGACTCGTTGGACGTCACGGGGCTCGACCTGAAGCAGGCCCGTGAGTACACCGGCTTCGCCACGATTGGCGCGGTGGACGGGCTGCTCTTCGTGGGCTCCGGCGAGGCGCCCGAGCTGTCGCGCTACCGCGTGGGCGACGACGGCTCGCTGACGGAGGCGGGGCGCTTCAGCTTCTCCAACTACGGGCTGACCTCCGCGCCGCTGTACCTCAACCAGTTCGTCGACTCGACGCGCGCGTACATGTCGCTGGAGGAGTCCAAGCGCGTCCTGTGGAACCCCTCCACGATGGAAATCACCGGCACCGCCGACGCGCCGGGGCTGGACTCGCAGCGCGAGGGGCTGGTGGTGAAGACGAGCTTCGACCGCGGCCGGGTGACGCGCGGCGACTACGCGTTCCAGGCCTTCTACTGGACGGACGGCACCTTCTACGACTTCTTCCCCAGCTCGCAGATCGCCGTCTACTCCAAGGCGGATGGCGCCCTGGTGAAGCTCATCGACGCGCCGTGCCCCGGCCTCGACGTGGCGACGCAGGACGAGGCGGGCAACATCTACTTCAGCAACTGGGTGTTCAGCGCGGCGGCCCCCGTCATCGAGGGTGACGGCGCCCCCGCCACCTGCGTGGTGCGCATCAAGGCGGGCGAGCTGGAGCTCGACACGGCGTGGACGCGCTCGCTGTCCGACCTGGTCGGCGGTCGTCAGACGGCCGCGTTCCGCTACCTGGGCAACGGCGTCGGCCTGGTCGCCGTGTTCCACGACGAGGAGGTCGAAATCAACGCGAACACGGCGCCCTCCGTCGTCACCAGCGAGAGCCACTGGAAGCTGTGGCGGGTGAACCTGGAGACGGGCACCGCGTCGCAGGTCGACGGCCTGGGCTTCATCGCGGGGGGCTACTACGCCTTCACGCTCGACGCCCGCACCTTCCTGCTGCTGCCGGAGACGGACTACTCCAAGACGGTCGTCTGGGAGCTGGGGACCACCGGCGCGCCGACGAAGCGCTTCGAGACGCTGGGCTGGGCGTACCAGTTCGTGAAGGTGCGCTGAGGCGGCTGCCCGCGTGCGCGCCGGGTGATGAGCCCGGGCGCCACGCGGTGTCGTCAGTACTCCAGCGTCCCCTTGAGCCAGCCCGCGCGGCCCGGACGCTGGACGCCGAAGAAGTCGAAGACCTTGGCGCCGGTGAGGTTCTCCAACTCCGCGGTGAGCCCCACGGTGAGCTCTCCCCGGCGGACGCGGTAGCCCACGCCGGCCGCCTGGACGAACTGGGCGTCGATGCGGTCCTTCGACTGCTCCGTGCCCAGGCCCGCCCAGTTGCGGAAGAAGCCGTGCACGTAGCGGGTGCTCCAGAAGGGCGCCAGCTCGTCCTCGCCCAGCGCCAGGTTCTTCAGCGACATGCGCGCGGTGGCGTTGGCGAACAGCCAGGGGCGGTTGGGCAGGCGCTCTCCATCGAAGGCGCCGAACGTCCCCTGGTCGGAGGTGTTGCGCGGGTCCTGCGCCGTGGCGTTGACATCCAGGCTCAGCAGGCCCGTGGGCGACGTCCACCCGACCACGCCCTCGACGCCGAGGATGCGGGCCGCGTAGACGTTCTGGTAGCTCCAGTCGCGGTCCCTGCCGGCCAGGAGGATGAGGCGGTCGGCGAAGCGGGCGAAGCCGTTGAGCTCGCCCCGGAAGGCGCCGAGCCGCGTGCGCAGCGGCGCGGAGGCGATGCCCAGGTTGAGGTTGTGGCTGCGCTCCGGCTCCAGGTCGAGGTTCTCGCGGATGAGGACGCCGTTGCCGAAGACCTCGTCGGGGCGCGGCATGCGCGTGGCCCGCTCGTAGCTGGCCTTGGCGTAGAGCGTCCCGCCCAGCCGCAGGCGGAGCGCGGCGCCGCCCCCGAGGTGGTGCAGGTCCCGGTCCTTGTCGCGCCAGCCGCCGGTCTCCATGGGCTGCTGCGCGCGGCCCCGGTAGACGTAGTCCTTGCCGAAGAGAATGACCTCCAGCGCGTCGTCGAACAGGTGCGTCTCGTACTCGAGGCCCGTGACGAAGGTGAAGAGCGAGCGCTCCGGCGCGAGGGTGTCCGGGTCGGTGGGGCTGACCTTGCGGCGCTGCTCGCCGGTGCGCAGCGTGAGCGTCGGCGCGACGGACAGGCGCAGGGTCTGCGTGGGCGTGAGGTCCCAGCCGAGGTTGGCGCGGCCGTAGATGGACTGCTGCCAGAGGGTCTGGTCGGTGGCGGTGTCGCCCAGCTCGCCCGGGTTCTGGCGGGGGTTCACCCGGTTGCCGAACCAGTCGTAGACCCACTCGGAGATGTCGACCAGCTCGGTGGCCTGCCATGCGTAGCCGGCCAGGACATCCAGCCGGGTGTGGTCCGACAGGCGCTTCTCGTAGAGGGCCTGGGCGCCCAGCGTGTCCGCGCCGTAGGTGGCCTCGCCGTACGGCGTGCCGCGCATGACCAGGTTGTGCTGGAGCTCCTTGTCATGGGTGGAGCCGAAGGCGCGCACGACGAAGCGGTCGGCCCAGGCGACCCCGGTGACGCCCGCCTCGAGCCCGCCGCCGAGCGCGTCATAGCCGTCATGGAAGCGCTTGACGGTGACGGGGCGGAGGCTGCCTCGCTCGTCGGCGACCTCGGTGTCGATGGCGTAGTCGTTGTCCGTGGTGTCCGCGAAGAAGTGCGCGCGGGCGTAGAAGCCCTGCTCAGACGGCTTGTAGCTGCCGCCGAGCGTGAGGCGGAACGTGCCGAAGGCGCCCCCCTGGAGCGAGGCCGCGCCGTGCGCGCCCGTCTCCAGCGGCGCCGAGGTGAGGTTGACCGCGCCGCCCAGCGCGTCCGCGCCGTAGCGGATGGGCACCACGCCTCGGTAGAGCTGCACGGAGTCGACGAGGTTGACCGGCACGTTGGCGATGCCGAACGGATAGCCGGAGAGGTCGAGCGGCACGCCGTCGAGGAAGAAGCGGATCTGGTCGTCGGTGAGGCCGTTGAGCGCGAACATCGCGGAGCTGCCGAGGCCGCCCGTGCGGCGCACCTCCACGCCCTCCTGCGACGCGAGCACCTGGCCCAGGTCGGCGGCGCGCGCCTGGGCGCGGCGGATGCTGACGATCTTCACCGCCTCGGCGGACTGGCGGTGCCGCTCCGCTTCCGAGCGTCCCGCCACGGTGGTCTCCATGCCCTTGTCCTGGGGGGGAGGCTCGGTGGTGGCGGGGACGGGCTCCGGTGTGACGGGGGCTTCGGTGACGGCGGGGGGCGGAGGCGCGTCGAGCTTGAAGGTGTGGAGCAGCTCGATCTGGCAGGCGACGGCCTCGCCCTTCACGCGGGCGGGCTCGAAGCGGAAGGAGAGGCTGGCGGTGCGCAGGGCCTCGTCGAAGGCGGGGCCGGCGGAGCGGACGACCTCCGAGTCCGTCACCGCGCCCTGCTCGTCGAGCGTCAGGCGCAGCAGCACCTCGCCCTCGCGACCGGCGGCGCGCTCCGACTCGGGGTAGGGCACCTCCACCGTGTCGATGCGCACGGGGAGCTGCACGTCGCTGGGGGCCGCCGGAGCGCTGGACGTGGGTGGCACCTGGGCGGAGGGCTCGCCCATGGCGCCTGGTGTCGGTTGCTCTGTCTCGGGTGAGGAGGCTGCCTGGGTGGAGGATGTGTCCGGAGTCTCCGGTGGCGGCTGCTCCGTGGCGTGCGAGGAGGCTGCCTGGGCGGATGGGACGCCCGGAGTCCCTTGTGGGGACTGCGCCGTCACGTGGGTGGCGGACTCGGGGGCCGCCTCTGCTGCTCCCGGGCGGACGGCGCCATCCGGCGTGACCTGGGACGCTGCTGTGCCAGGGGGCGAGGACGCGGCGGCGGTGGACGGAGGTGTGGACGCCACCAAGAGGAACAGGGCGAGGGAAGGGCCTGGGGAGAACATCCGCACTCTCGAGCAACCTGGTTTTGCGACGCAGTCTCAACGCCGCGCCAGGGGTATCGAGGATCGCGGCGGAAGGGTCAAGGCGGGCGGAGAGCGGTCGGCATGGTCATGGCGCTCGGGTGGTTGCCTGCTCCTTCCCGAGGGGTCGTCGAATGTGTCGCCAGCTTCGATGGCTCGCGCGGGCTCGCTTCTCGCCACGCGGGGGCCTCCCCCACGTCTGACATGTGTGCCCCTGCGGCATCGAAGACACTCCCAGGCACCAAGGTGTTTTTCCATGCTCAAATCGCATTACCGACATTCCTGGTGCGACCTCGCGGTTCTGGCGGCGGCGCTGTGCCTTTCGGCTTGTGCGGAAGGGCCGGCGACTCGACCTGATGCCTCGGTCCGGAAGTGGATCGGCCCTGTCGTGAACGTGCCTGGGGGCGGGCAGTTCCGGACGGTCATCTTCTATGGCCCGTGGCAGTGCAGTCAGCAGTTGATGAACTACTGCCGCTCGAAGTGCTCCGGGAGTGGGCACGCGTTGCAGGGGTGCATGTGGCTGGCTGACATCAAGATGGATTTTCAGGGGACGCTCATACAGACGGGGAGCCGCTTCGGCGTCACACACTGCTGCTGCAACTACGCCACGCTCAGTCCCGATGGGACCGCTGCCTCCCGGGGGCGCTGGAGCAGCGCACGTGAAGGGTTCCGCGAGGCGTGGGGAAACAGGTTTGGTGCATGGCCAGAGGAACCCGGTGGTCGGCTCTACGAGGGACATCACATCCGGGACTTGTGGCACGGTGGCAACCCCACCGATTGGGACAACATCGTCCCGTTCCCCAAGGACCTGCACACCAAACTGTTCGATCTCTACAACGCGTGTTACGCCAACAATTCCCCGTGGACACAGGTGGGCGTTGACTATCCTTATGGAGAGTAGCTCATGAAGATGGACGAACTCCTTGCCGAGGTGTCGCGTCTCCACCACGCCAACCCTCCTGCCACGCCCGCCCAAATCGAGGCGTTCGAGCAAGGCGTAGGGTGGCGGCTGGACGCAGACCTCCGCGCCTTCTATCTGCACTGCGATGGGGCAGACCTCTTCGACCCCAAGGCCCCAGCGTTCAGGGACCCCGCATTCTCGTTCTTCCCACTCGAGCAGATTCGTCGCGCACGAGTCGTCATGAGAGGGCAGGACACGGACAGGGCGGGGCCCGCGTCCTGGTTTGCCATCTGCGACGTGCGGGACAGCAACTATGCCCTCTTGGATGTGAGCCAACAGGTGGATGGCTGCTATCCCATTCGCGACGGTTACAACGAGGCATTCCCAGACCCGGCCTACTGCCGACAAATCGCAACGTCCTTCCGTGAGTTCCTGGAGGGGGCGTTGCGTTCGGAGGGCCGCTGGTTCTGGCTCGGCGCCTGACGCGGCCACGGCCGCGCCCTCGTCACCGCCAACCCGTGTCACGCCGCCTTGGGCGCCGGCGCGCTCCACACCTGGGGCGCGTACCCCAGAGGCTTGTCCCCGATGGCCACGCCCGCGTTGAGAATCCAGGCCTGATAGGCGTCGGTGAACATGGTGTACGGGAACGGCGGGGGCAGGGCGCTGGCGTCGTCCAGCTTCTTGCGGAGCTCGGCGGGCAGCGTGAAGTCGAGCGCGGCCAGGTTGTCGTCGAGCTGTTCGGGGCGACTCGCGCCGATGATGAGGGAGCCGACGCCCGGGCGGTTCGCGGCCCAGTTGAGCGCCACCTGCGCCATGCTCCGGCCCACCTCCTTCGCCACCGCCTCCACCGCGCCGACGACACGCCAGTTGTGCTCGCTGAACTTGCCCAGGCGCTCGCCCGTGGAGTCCGTCGTCAAACGGCCCTCGCCCGTGGCGCCGCGCTCGCTCGCGCGGTACTTGCCGGACAGCAGCCCCGAACCCAGCGGACTCCACGCCGTGATTCCCAGGCCGAGCGTCTGCGCCAGCGGCACGAACTCCGCCTCGATGCTCCGCTCCACGAGCGAATACTGGAGCTGGAGGTTGATGAGCGGCGTCAGCGCGTGCGCCTCCGCCCAGGTCTGCGCGCGCGCCGCGTACCACCCCGGCACGTCCGACAACCCCGCGTAGCGAATCTTCCCCGCCCGCACCAGGTCATCGAACGTGCGCATCACCTCCTCGGCCGGCGTGATGCGGTCCCACGTGTGCAACAGGTACAGGTCGATGTAGTCCGTGCGCAGCCGGCGCAGCGAGTCCTCCACGGCGCGCATCATGTTCTTGCGGCCATTCCCCGCGGCGTTGGGGTTGCCCTCCTCGGTGGTGTTGCTGAACTTGGAGGTCACGACGACGCGGTCGCGCACCCCGGCCTCCGCGATGAACTTCCCCAAGAGGCGCTCGCTGGTGCCCTTCGTGTAGAAGTCCGCCGTGTCCAGGAAGTTGCCTCCCGCCGCGAGGTAGCGGTCGAAGACGGCGCGCGACATCTCCTCCGTCGAGCCCCAGGCCCCGAACATCCCGTCCTGGCCGAACGTCATCGTCCCCAACGACAGCCGGCTGACCCGCAGGCCCGAACGTCCGAGGAGGTAATAGTCGTGCGGCGCCATGGCGTGTACTCTCTATCTGGACTGTTCAGTCCATAATCGGACGCGACGGAATGCCGCGCCGGTGGGACGGCGGCGGGCTTTCAGCGCGCCCGGAGGCTGGAGACGGTGAAGGCGGTGATTTCGCGGAGGGCGGCGGGCGAGGCGCCGGCCTTGGCGGTGACGCGCAGGCCCTGGAGCGCGTTGAGGAGGAAGCGCCCCGCCTGGCGCGCGTCGATGGCGGCGGGGACCTCGCCGCGGCGCCTGGCCTCCTCGACGATGCGCTCGAAGGCCGCCTCGCACGTCTTCGTGGCCGCCTTGGACAGGGACGCGACGTCCGCGTCCTTCTGCGCCAGCTCGATGATGGCGTTCACCCCCATGCAACCCCGGGCACGCGCGGGAGCGGGCTCGTTGGCGATGGCCAGGAAGACGCGCTCGATGGCGGCCAGCGGCGAGTCCTCCGAGCGCAGCCGCTCCTCCAGCGCCGCCGCGTTCCGCGCCTGATAGTGCTGGAGCGCCTCCAGGTAGAGCCGGTGCTTGTCTCCGAACGTGTCGTACATGCTCTGCCGGCCGATACCCATGGCCCGCAGCAGGTCATCCGTCGACGTCGCCTCGTAGCCCTTCTCCCAGAACACGCCCATCGCGTGCCTGACGGCCTCGTCGCGGTCGAATTCCCTGGGTCTCGCCATGACCCATTGCTAACGATGCTGGACTGACCTGTCAAGAATGGCTGGAGGACTGCTCCGGCGGGCCGAACGCCTGGGTGAGCCGGGCGATGGCCGCGGGCAGGCCGCGCACGCGCAGCCTCCGGCCCGTCTCGTCGAACTCCTGGGAGAGCACGGTGGTGTGCTCGAACACCTCGCCGATGCGGCCCTGGCTGGCGTAGGGAATCACCAGGTCGGCCTCGACCATGGAGCCCTCGAAGAAGTGGAGGATGTGCTGGCGGAGCCTCGCCACGTCGTCGGGCCGGTGGGCCGACAGCTGGAGCGCCTCCGGGTGTCCGGCCAGCAGGGCCTCGCGGGCGGCGGCGTCCAGCCGGTCGACCTTGTTGAACAGCAGCCGGCTGGGCACGGCGTCCGCTCCAATCTCGCGCAGCACGGAGCGGGTGACCTCCAGCTGCGCGGCCCAGGTCGGGTCGGACGCGTCCACCACGTAGAGCAGCAGCGAGGCCTCCAGGGCCTCGTCCAGCGTGGAGCGGAACGACGCCACCAGGTCATGGGGCAGCTTCTGGATGAAGCCCACGGTGTCGGACACCAGGATGCGAGGGCGCGTCTCGGGCTGGATGGCCCGCACCGTGGTGTCCAGGGTCGCGAAGAGCTGGTCGGCGACGAGCACCTCGCTGCCGGTGAGGGCGCGCATCAGCGAGGACTTCCCGGCGTTGGTGTACCCCACGAGCGCCACCCGCAGCTGGTCCCGGCGGGCATGACGGCGTTGGTCCTGCTCCTTCTCGAGCGCCACCAGCCCCGCGCGCAGCTCCGCGAGCCGGTCGCGAATCTTCCGGCGGTCCAGCTCCAGCGCGGAGTCGCCCGAGCCACGGCCCTGCTGTCGCTCGCGCCCTCCCGGCGCCTCCCTCAGTCTGGGCGCCAGGTAGTTGAGCCGGGCGATCTCCACCTGCATGCGGGCCGCGTGGCTGCGCGCATGGCGGTGGAAGATGTCGACGATGACGCCCGTGCGGTCCAGCACCACCGCCCCGGTGGCCTTCTCGAGGTTGCGCAGCTGGCTGGGGGACAGCTCGTGGTCGACGACCACCACCGAGGGTGGGGGCCCGTCGTGCCGCGGCTGCCCGACCGCCGGAGTGGCCTCGTCATCGCCCACGTCCTCGTCGTCACCCACGTCCTCGTCGTCACCCACGTCCTCGTCCTCCTCGGGCCGGACGCCGTCGTCCAGCGCGTCGCCTGTCGCCGTCTCCTCGGCGGCTGCCTCCTCCGCCGCCGCCTCCCACTTCTCGCGGGCCTTGGAGACGCGGGCGCGCGCGTTCGGCGCGACGACGCCGGGGCCTCCCGTGAGAGCGGCCAGCTCCCGGAGCTTGCCCCGGCCCAGCACCGTCCCCGAGGCGAGGGCCGAGCGGCGCTGCGACACGGTGGCCACGGCGTCGTAGCCCAGGGTGTGCACCAGCCTGCGAAGCTCCTCGAGGTCCGCGGCGTGCTCGGTGTCCGTCACGCTGGGAAACTGGACGCCGACGAGCACCGCGCGGGGGCGGGCGGGGGGAACGGTCTTCGACATGGGCTGTTCGTAACACGCCGGGGCCCCCCTGGGCCCTCCTCTCCGCGTCCGCGCGGAACCGTTGAACCACCTTCACGGGCCCCGGGCCGTGCGTGGAGGTCCACGCCGAGCTGTCCACCTTGAGCCGCTCTCGTCACGAATGGAGCGGACATGCGGATGGGGGGCTGGGCCTCCTGACCTGTCTGAGTGGCATGACCTGTGGCGGAGTCCGGGAGGACGATGACGCCACGACGGCTGCTCGGGAGGCCTCCGCCTGGGCGTGCGCTCCCGGAGTTGCTTCGCGGGTGGCCCGCGTGAACCCGCCGGGCTCGGATGCCTACGCGCGGGCCACCGTGTTCTCGTGCCCGCCGGGGCCGACCGGGCAGGCGTCGTAGCGAACGACACGCACCCGACGTGACAGCGAGGGCGGGGTGGACTCGCGGACCCGGCCGGCTAGGCTTCTCGCGGTCCACTCTCTCCGTCGGGTGTTCGATGCGCGTCGGTTCGTTCTCCGGGTGGGTGTCCCTCTGCGTGCTCACCGCATGCAACGGCCCCACCCACCAGTTGCAGCCGGAGCTCTCCGGCGAGGCACCTCAGCGCAAGGTGGCTCGCATCGTCCGGGAGTATCCCCACTCCACGGAGGCCTTCACGCAGGGGCTGGTGTTCCACCAGGGGCGCTTGTTCGAGAGCACGGGCCAGCAGGGGACACTGCGGCAGCTCTCGCTCGACGCGGCCGAGCCCGTGTGGATGGAGGCGCTGGGGGACATCTTCGCGGAGGGGCTCGCGAGCGATGGCGAGCGCCTCTACCAGCTGACCTGGACGGAGGGGCTGCTCTACACCTGGAGCGGCCTGCCGCCCCGGCGCGAGTCCGTCACCCACTACACGGGAGAGGGCTGGGGCCTGTGCTACGGACAGGAGCGGCTGGTGCGCAGCGACGGCTCCTCCACGCTGACCTTCCACGACCCGAAGGACTTCCGCCTCCTGGGCTCCGTGCAGGTGACGCTCCAGGGCGTGCCGCAAGACCAGCTCAACGAACTGGAGTGCGCCAACGGCGTCGTCTACGCCAACGTCTGGCACTCCACGGACGTGCTCGAAATCGACCCGGCCACCGGCCACGTCACCGCCGTCATCGACGCCTCCGCGCTCAAGCGCGCCGTGGCCGGGCGGCTGCCCAACACGGGGGCGGTGCTCAACGGCATCGCCGTGGAGCCGGGCACCGGCCGCGTGTTCATGACCGGCAAGCTGTGGCCCAGGCTGTTCGAGGTGAGCCTGGACCCCGTGGACTGAGGGCGCGGCTCAGGACTTCTTCGCCTCGTCGTCGCGCTCCAGCTTGCGGTAGAGCGTCTTGCGGTCCACGCCGAGGATGCGCGCGGCGAGCGTGCGGCTGCCGCCCACCGTGTCCAGCACGCGGTGGATGTAGCGCCGCTCCAGCTCCTCCAGCGTCACCAGCTCGGAGGGGTCCGTGTTCTCAGGCACCACCTTGGGCTGGCTGTAGTTGCGGATGCGCTCGGGCAGGTCGTCCACCGTGAGCTGCTCGAAGGACGTCAGCGCCACCGCGCGCTCGATGCAGTTCTGCAGCTCGCGCACGTTGCCGGGCCACCCGTACGCCAACAGCCGCTGCGCCGCCGCGGGGGACAGGCCCACCACGCGCTTGTTGTTGCGCGCGGCGAACTGCTCGACGAAGCGCTGGGACAGCAGCAGCACGTCGTTGCCTCGCGCGCGCAGGGGCGGCAGCTCCACGCCGATGACGTTGAGCCGGTAGTACAGGTCCTCGCGGAAGCGACCCTCCTCCACGGCCAGCTCCAGGTCGCGGTTGGTCGCCGCGACGATGCGCGCGTCGAACGGCACCTCCGTGTCCCCGCCCACCGGGCGCACCGTGCGCTCCTGGAGCGCGCGCAACAGCTTGGGCTGGAGCGTGAGCGGCAGCTCGCCCACCTCGTCCAGGAAGAGGGTGCCGCCATGAGCCTGGACGAAGAGGCCGGTGCGCGCCGCCTTGGCGTCGGTGAAGGCGCCCTTGGCGTGGCCGAACAGCTCGCTCTCCAGCAGCGCCTCCGGCATGGCCGCGCAGTTGATGGCCACGAAGGGGCCCGCCGCGCGCCGGCCCCGGGTGTGCACCGCGCGGGCGGCCACCTCCTTGCCGGTGCCACTCTCGCCCGTGATGAGCACCGTCGAGTCCAGGTCCGCCACCCGGTCGATGAGGGCGTAGGCCTGCTGCATCGCGGGGCTCTCTCCGACGATGGAGCCCCCGTCCGCCTGGCGTCCCAGCTGTTGCCTCAGCCGGCGCACCTCGTCGCGCAGGGCGCGGTGCTGCACCGCGCGCTCGAGCACCAGCGCGAGCGCGTCCACGTCGATGGGCTTGGTGACGAAGTCGTACGCGCCCGCGCGGATGGCGGCCACCGCCGTCTCCAGGCTGCCGAAGGCCGTCACCACGACGACGGGGATGTCCGGGCGGTTGAGGACGATGCGCTCGCACAGGGCCAGCCCGTCCATGCCCGGCATGCGCAGGTCCGTCAGCACCACGTCGAAGTCCTCGCTCGCCAGCCGGGTGAGCGCCTCGTCCGCGGACGCGAGCGCCACGGGCGTGTAGCCCCGGCGCGTCAGCCCCTTCTCCAGCATCGCGCGCATCTCGCGCTCGTCCTCGACCATCAGGACGCGGCCTGGCATGTCGTTCCTCCGCTCGGCAGATAGATGGAGAAGCAGCTACCGCGTCCGGGCTCCGAGCGCACGGCAATCCAGCCGCCATGGTCCCTCACCAGACCATAGGAGACGGACAGTCCCAGCCCCGTGCCCTCGCCCACGTCCTTGGTGGTGTAGAAGGGCTCGAAGACGTGGGGCAGCACGTCCGCCGGAATCCCGGCGCCCTCGTCCTCCACGTCGACGCGGACGTAGTCGCTCACCGGCCCGCCCACGTCGTGGGGCGGCGCGACGCGCTCCGGGGCCGCTCGCACGCGCACCGTGCCCGGCTTGTCCATGGCCTGCAGCGCGTTCATCACCAGGTTGGTCAGCACCTGCTGCACCTGACCGCCGTCCACCTCCAGCATGACGCCGGGGGGCACCGAGTCCTCCAGGGTGATGCTCTTCTTGGAGGCCATGGGGCGCAAGAGGCCCAGCGAGCGCGTCACCAGCTCGTGCACGTCCTCCGGGGCCCGGTGGGGGGCGCGCCGCCGGGCGAAGTCGAGCAGCTGGCGGATGATGCCCGTCATGTGCTGGGCCTGCTGGCCGATGATGCGAGCGCACTCGGCCACCTCCTCGCCCTCGGCCTCGCCGGCCGAAATCATCTTCGCGCGGCCCATGACGACGTTGAGGGGCGTGCCCAGCTCGTGCGCCACGCCGGAGGCCAGCTTGCCCACCGTGGTGAGCCGGTCCGCGTGCCGCAGGTGCTCCACGGCCGACAGGCGCGCGGCCGTCTCCGACGCCAGCCGCCCCCGCGTCTCCTCCAGCTGTTCGCCCATGCGGTTCATCGCGTCCGCCAGCATCGTCAGCTCGTCGCCCCGGCGACGGCGGGGCAGGAGCACGCGCGCGGACAGGTCTCCCTGTCCGATGCGGGACGCGAACTGGACGAGCTGGTCCACCGGCTCGCCCACGAGCCGCCGGCCCATGGCCATGGCGGTGACGAGGAAGGCGAGGGTGATGGCGCCCGTCGCGACGATGGTGCCCACCACCGTGACGAAGACGTGCTGGCGCTCCTCGCCCAGCGATTCGGTGATTTCGATGGCGCCGAACCGGGGGCCGATGAACACCGGCGTGTACGAGTGCAGGAAGCCCGGGTCCGGCGTCGGGTCGACCATGGAGCCATCCTGGCCCTTGCGCAGCGTGGCCAGCAGCCTCGGCGGGAAGCCCAGCAGGGAAGGGGTGCCCGGGCCGCCGTCCAGCCACACCCAGCGCAGGTGGACCTGCTCCTGGTAGCGGTTGGACTGGTTCAGCAGGGTGAGGGCCTCGCGCTCACCGGCCAGCTGCCAGGCCTGGGCCATGGCGCCCGCGAGCGTGTGGCCGAGCAGCCGGTGGTCGTGCTGCATGTCCAGGGCGGAGCGTTCCAGCTCGCGGCGGACCTGGATGACCTGCAACGCGGCGATGACCGCCACGGCGAGCAGGACGAGGGCGAGGGTGAACTTTCTTGCGAGTCTCACGGTCGGTCGAGGCTGCTTCCGGTCCATGCGTGGGAGGGGTCGGGGCGCATGGACCGGAGAGGAGTTACTCACAACGTACCGCGAGTGCTGCTCGAACGGTTCAGTGTGTCGCGGAGTCCTTGGCTGGCGTCTGGGCGCCCTTCGTATGGGCCGCATGCTCCTTGGTGTGCTTGGCCTTGCCCGCGGGCTTGGCCGTCGCCTCGGCGGCGGGCTTCTGCGTCGCCTGGGGCGTCGCCGTACCGCTCTTGGGGGTCGCGGCGAACGCGCTCATCGAGAGCAGGGAAAGGCTGGCGGCCAGGGTCAGGGTTCGCTTCATGGATTCACTTCTCCGTTCCGTGCCCACGAGGAGTCTCGCGGGGCACGGAGCCCGGCAGGAGCATCCGCCGTGCCAGGACCGTGCGCTGGAGCGCTCCACTCGGAGGTCCCGGTCCACGCGGGGCGGAACGCCGCTGGAGGGCTGGGGCACAATGCCCCGTCGAGGCAATGTGCCCCCGGAAGGGCGGTGGACCTCACGGGTTCCCCTGGTAGTTTGCGTGCGCCCATGTCCCACGTGCGCTCCCTCGTCCCACTCGCCCTCGCGCTGTTGCTGCTCCCGGGGTGCCAGCGCTCGGCGCCTCCTCCCGAGGTGGGAGCGCGGCGCATCGTCTCGTTGTCTCCTGGAATCTCGGAGACGCTCTATGCCCTGGGGGCGGGTGACCAGGTCGTGGGCCTCTCGGACTATTCGGACTGGCCTCCGGAGGCGGCGGCGGTGCCTCGGGTGGGCTCCACGCTGACGCCCCAGTACGAGTCCATCGCGCGGCTCAAGCCCACGCTCATCCTGGACGAGAAGGTGAAGCAGGCCCCGGCGGAGGCCCTGGCGGCGCTCGCGCCGTTGAAGGTGCTGCCGTGGCTGACGGTGGCGGACGTGGCCAGCGGCATCCGGGAGCTGGGGCGGGTGACGGGGCGCGAGGCCGAGGCGACGAAGCTGGCGACGCGCGTGGAGCAGACGCTCGGCAAGCCCGCACCGGCGGACGGGCCGCGCGTGCTGCTGGCGCTCGGCGACCCGGAAGGCTCGTTGTCGAGCATCTGGTACATCCGCAAGAGCTCGCTGCACGGCGCGGCGCTGGAGGCGGCGGGCGCGCGCAACGCGGTGACGGAGGATGTGCCGGGCCCGCCCAACCTCCCCGTGGAGCGGCTGATGACGCTGGACCCGGACGTCATCCTGGTGCTGGTGGCGGGCAAGCCCCTCACTCCCGAGGAGGAGGCGCGGCACCTGGAGGGCTGGAGGAAGCTCGCGGTGCTGCGCGCGGTGAAGGAGGACCGGGTGCGCATCCTCTCCGGGACGGACGTGCAGTCCACCGGGCCCCGCATCCTCGACGTGGTGGACCGGCTGCGCGCGGCGCTGCGCTCCACCGCGAAGGCGCCATGAGCGGAGTGCTCGAGGTCTCCGGCGCGACGGTGCGCAACGGCGGCCGCGTGCTGCTGGAGGGCGTGTCCCTGCGGGTGGCGCCCGGAGACTTCGTGGCCGTGGTGGGGCCCAACGGCGCGGGGAAGACGACGCTGCTCCGCGTGGCGCTGGGGCTGCAGCGCGTGGACGCGGGGCGCGCGACGGTGGATGGGCGCGACGTGGCCTCGCTGTCGCCCCGGGAGCGCGCGGCCCTCGTCGCGTGGCTGCCGCAGCGGGTGCAGGTGTCGGAGCCCATCACCGTGCTGGAGCACGTGGTGGCGGCGCGCTACCGGTTCCACGAGTCGCGGCGGCGCTCGGAGGAGGCGGCGCGCGAGGCGCTGGCCCACGTCCAGGCGGAGGCGCTGGGCGCGCGTCCCATCACCGAGCTGTCCGGCGGCGAGCAGCAGCGCGTCGCCGTGGCGGCGCTGCTCGCGCAGCAGTCGCCGCTGGTGCTGTTGGACGAGCCGGCCAACTTCCTGGACCCCGCGCAGCAACTGGAGTTGTACGCGCTGGTGGGGCGGCTGTGGCGCGCGGGGAAGGGCGTGCTGTGCATCACCCATGACATCAACGTGCTGGCCCATGCGCTGGCGCCGGGCGCGGCGGGGCGACTGCGCGTCCTGGGGTTGTCGGGAGGCCGGACGGCCTTCGAGTCGCATTACGACGCGCCGGAGCTGGGGGAGGCGCTGGGGCGGGTGTTCGGGGTGCGGATGCGCGACGTGCGGATCGACGGTCAGCGCGTCTTCGTGGCGCTGCCCGGGGAGCGGGGTGGGGCATGAGGACGCGGCTCGTCGTGACGATGGTGCTGTGCGTGGCGGTGCTGGTGCTGGCGCCGTTCGTCGGCCCGGCCATGCCGGAGGGCTCTCGCGACTTCATCCTCTGGCAGCTGCGCGTGCCGAGGACGCTGATGGCGCTGCTCGTCGGCGGGACGCTGTCGCTGGTGGGGGCGGTGTACCAGTCGCTCTTCGCCAACCCGCTCGCGGCGCCGAGCACGGTGGGGACGACGGCGGGCGCCACGCTGGGGGCGCTGGTGGCCATCGTGCTGGGGGCGAACTCGGCGGTGTGGGGGCTGCCGCTCGTGGCCGCCGCCGCGTTCGTGGGCGCGCTCGCGGTGAGCCTCGCGGTAGCGGCCATCGCCGCGGGGCGCAAGGTGCGCATGAACGACCTGGTGCTCGCGGGCATCGCCTTCTCCATGGGAGCGGGTGCCGTCTCCACGGGCGTGCAGTATTCGGCGGACGCCGCGGAGCTGCTCGCGGCCACGCGCTGGACGATGGGGCACCTGCCCCAGGTGGGCTACCAGGCCGTGGTGCTGCTGTTGCCCATCGCCGTGGTGGCGGTGGTGGGGCTGCTCGCGCTCACCCGGGCGCTGGAGGTGTTCATCGCCGGGGAGGAGCACGCCGAGTCGCAGGGGGTCGACGTGCGCCGGGTGCGGATGGTGGCCATCGGCCTGGGCGCGCTGGGTGTCGCGGGCTGTGTCGCGTGGTGCGGCCCCATCGCCTTCGTGGAACTCATCGTCCCGCACATCGTGCGGCGCGTGCTGGGGGTGAGCCGCCGCGTGCTGTTGCCCTGCTCGGTGGTGGTGGGCGCGGCCTTCCTGGTGCTGTGCGACGCGGGGACGCGCGTCGTCTTCCCGGGCCGCGAGCCGCCCGTGGGCCTGGTGACGGCGGCGCTGGGCGCGCCGCTGCTCGTGTACCTGGTGGCGCGCAGGCCGGCCTGAGCCCTGGCCGGGGGCCATCCGCTTCATTTGGGCGGTGAGTGGGGCGTGTGAAGCAAGGTTCGGCATCGCCGCTGGCAGGCCGCATGGCTCGCGGCCACGCCTGGGATAGGGGGCGGCGTTCAGCGGCTCGTGCCGGGCAGCGGATTGCGCGTGGGACGCGTGACGGCATTGCCCCTGGCGCGACGGATGGCTCGCGGCCACGCGGAGTCAGGGCTCGGCGTTCATCAGCTTCACCACGGGAGAGTCGCCGTAGTAGTCGATGACGTTCACCGCCGCGTGCATCTGGTCCAGCCGGAACAGGTTCGCGTCCGCCATGCCGAGCGCCTCCGCGAGCAGCGTCCGGTTGACGCCTCCATGCGACACCAGCGCGAAGCACTGGCTTGGGTGCCGGGCCCGCAGCGCCCTTCCTCCGGCGCGCACGCGCTCGCGCATCTCGGAGAACGTCTCGCCCTCGGGGAAGCGGACCTGCTCGGGGTGCGCCATCCACTCGGCATAAATCGCGGGGTGGCGTCGCTCCGCCTCCTCGTAGGTGAGGCCCTCGAAGAGGCCGAAGTCGATTTCGCGGAACGCCTCGTCGACCGTCACGTCCAGGCCCCGGCCCTCCGCGATGGGACGGGCGGTGTCGAGCGCGCGCAGCCGGGGGCTCGCGTAGAGCGCCGTCAACGCCACGTCCGCGAGCAGCCGCGCCGCGCGGGCGGCCTGGACATGGCCCTCCGGCGCGAGCCCCACGTCGAGGCGTCCGTAGCAGCGGCCCTTCATCTCCTCGGAGGGCTTGCCGTGCCTCACCAGCACCACGCGCGTCACGCCGCTCGGAAGTCTCCAGTCCACGGGGGCTCCGTCCCTTTCAGCCCAGCGCCAGCGTCAGCACGAACACCAGCGCCTCGCAGACCTCGGTGTTGGCGCCCAGCGTGTCGCCGGTGATGCCGTCGATTCTCTTCATGCACCACCACCCCTGGAGCGCGGAGACGACCGCCACCGCGCCCAGCGCGACGCCGCCCTTCCAGCCCATGAGCCCCACCGCCACGCCCACGGCCACCAGCGTGGCGCCGAGCACCTCCACGCGTCCGACGTGGTCGGTGATGGCCATGCCCAGCCCGCCCGAGCGGCGCGCGTAGGGCAGCAGCCACCCCAGGGGCACGGAGGCCCACCGGCCCAGCACCAGCGCCACCAGCAGGGCCGCGTCCGCCTGTCCCCGCGCGAGCAGCGCGGCCAGGGCGCTGACCTTGAGGCCCACGACGAAGAGCAGGGCGACGCCGCCGTACGCGCCGATGACGTGGTCGCGCATGATGCGCAGCACGTCCTCCTTCGTGCGGCCCCCACCGAAGCCGTCCGCCATGTCCGCCAGCCCGTCCAGGTGCAGCGCGCCGGTGAGCAGGGCCAGCACGCCCAGCAGCAGGAACGCCGCGACGGTGGCGGGCAGCAGCGGATGGACGGCGTGCCGCACGCCCACGAGCACCAGGGCCAGCAGCGCGCCCACCACGGGGAAGCACAGCGTGGAGCGCCCCACGTCGGCCGCGTCGAAGCTCGCGGCGCCGGGCACGGGGATTCGACTGAGGAAGGCGATGCCGGCGAAGAGGCGCTTCATGTCGTTGGAAGCACCTCCTGCCATGTTTCCGCCGGGGGCGCGAGCGTCAGCGCCTGCGCGTCTTCTCCGCCACGCCCGCGGAGCTGAAGGTCGCCATCTCGTGGAGGATGCGCAGGCTGCTGTCCAGCAGACCCATGGCGAGCACCGCGCCGGTGCCCTCGCCCAGCCGCAGGTTGAGGTCGATCAGGGGCCGCTGCTTGAGCGCCTCCAGCACCCGGCGGTGGCCAATCTCCCGCGACAGGTGGCTGGCGACGAGGAAGGGCGTCACCCGGGGACACAGCCGCGCGGCCACCAGCCCCGCCACGGAGGAGATGAACCCGTCCAGCACCACGGGCACCCGGCGCGAGGCCGCGCCCAGCGCCACGCCCGCGAGCCCGGCGATCTCGAACCCGCCCACCTTGGCCAGCGCGTCCAGGGGGTCCGCCGCGTCGGGCTGATTCACCGCCAGCGCCCGTCGCACCGCGTCCACCTTGCGCACCATGCCCGCGTCGTCCACGCCGGTGCCTCGGCCCGTGGCCACGTCCGGGGACACGCCGGTGAGCACGCACGTCAGCGCGGCCGACGACGTCGTGTTGCCGATGCCCATCTCCCCCAGGCCGAGCAGGGTGATGCCCTCGTCCGCCATCTCCTGCGCCAGCAGCGCGCCCACGCTCAACGCCTCCTCCGCCGCGCGCCGCGACATGGCCGGGCCTCGCGTGAAGTTCGACGTGCCCGGGCCCTGGCGGTGCACGCGCACGCCCTCCAGCCCCTCCACCGGGTTGCGCACGCCCATGTCGACGACCTGCACGCGCACGTCGTGCTGGCGCGCCAGCACGTTGATGGCCGCGCCGCCTCGGGAGAAGTTGGCCACCATCTGCCCGGTGACCTCCGACGGATAGGCGCTCACGCCCTCCTCGGTCACGCCATGGTCCGCCGCCATCACCACCAGGCCCTTGCGCGGCGGGGCGGGGGCGGGCTCCCCACGCAGCGCCGCCCACTGACACGCCAGCTCCTCGAGCCTCCCCAGGCTGCCCTGGGGCTTCGTCTTCAGGTCGAGCAGCGCCTGACACTTCCGCCCGGCGTCGATGTCTGGCTCGGGAATCCTGACGAGCACGTCACGGTAGGCAGGCATGGTCGTCCTCATCGCGGGGAACCGCGTCCAAGCTAGGCGCGCGATGTGTCACGAATCAACGCCTTCCAGGCCCGGACTCCGGGGTGCATCCTGGTGGACACCTGGTGCGGCGTCTCCCCGACGGGAGGCCCGTCCTCTCGTGCCGACCCACGAGAAATCGCTTGGCGGAAAATCCCGTGACACGGCACGCGTGAGACGCGTCAGCCGACAGGGCTCGTCGGAGCGCGACACCCTGGCTCATGTATCGACGTGAGCTCCGCGCGCTCGCGCCAGGGGACCGGGTCCACCCGAGACAGTGATTCACGGACGCGCCGAGCCCGGCTCGGCCTTCGTGGCGGAGGTCCTCCTCGGGACTCAGGTCCCCGAGCCGCCGCCCGGTGTGTACGGCTCGCCGAGCAGCCGGTGGCGGAGCACGCGGGTGACCTCGCCGTCCCAGCGCGGGGAGAAGAGCTCCACGGGCGTGCGTCGCCAGCGCACCGCGCACGCCAGACACGCCAGCGTCGTCACGAGCCCGATGACGGCGTTCTGCCAGGAGGACAGGTCCCACTGCCCGTCCCAGAACCAGTCCCGCATGCTCGTGGGCCACCAGTAGTGGATGGGCCACCCGGGGCCGCTCCCCGCCAGATCACAGAGCAGGTGCAGGTGGAACGCCCCCAGCGCGAGCGCCGCCACGCGCCACCGCTGGCGGGCCAACGCCACGCACGCGGCCGCCGTGACGAGCGCGCCCACGTACCCGTGGAAGAGCACATGGTGGTAGCGCGCGTACCATTCCTCGCCCGCCAGCAGCGTCAGGCCGTCCAGGTCCGGCGCCAGCCCCGCGCAGGTGACGAGGACGCGGTCCCGGCGCTCCCGCAACCCCTGGGCGGCCAGCCACGACAGCTCCGCGTGGACGATGGGATTCATGGGCGCACCAGTCTACGCCGCGCGCGCTCGCGCGACTAACCGCCCACGGGCGAGCGGCGGGGCGTGCCCAGCAGCTCCAACGTCCGCAGCGCCACGTCGGCCAGCGTCGACGCGCACGGCATGCAGCCACCCCCACAGCACGGCGGCCACTCGCCCTCCGGGTCCCTGAGCAACGGGTGGACGCAGCCACGCAGCGAGTCCGGCAACCCGGCCTCCTCGCAGGCCCGGCGCAGCGCGGCCTGCACGGTGGCGTCCTTCACGTCCAGCATGTCCCTCTTGTAACGCGTGGCATGGGTGGAAAGCGGGGGTCTCCGCGAGGCGCGGAAGCGGGGGCGCCCCGCGCCGCTCGCCTGCTCGAAGAGCGCTGGAGTTTTCCGCCCGTCTCCCGCACATTTCAGTTGCGCATGGTGGTTAGGGGCCTTACGAGTTGAGGGCGTCATCATTTCGACAGCGCATCCATCATGAGCGTGAGCGTCCCCCCCATCACCCGCTACGAGCGGTTGCAGCGCCTGGCCCGGCGGTTCCCCCAGCTGGACGCGAGCGCCATCGAGACGTGCATCGCGTTGCTGCGCCTGTCGAACGAGCTGTCCGGCGCCTATGAGACGCGGATGGCGCGCCATGGGCTGTCCACGGGGCGCTTCACCGTCCTGGTCCGCCTGCTCTCCACGCAGGAGAGCGAGGGCGGGCGGGGCCTGACGCCCGCAGAGCTGGCGGAGAACTCGTGCGTGAGCCGGGCCACCATGACGGGCCTGCTCGACACGCTGGAGAAGGACGGCCTCATCTCGCGCCAGGACCACCCCGAGGACCGGCGCATGTACACGGTGCACCTGACGCCCAAGGCCCAGGCCCTGCTCGAGGAGCTGGTTCCCCAGCACTTCAGCCGCGTCGCCACGCTCATGTCCGACCTGGACGACACCGAGCGAGCCACCTTGCGCGAGCTGCTGACCAAGGTCAGCGGCCGCCTCCCTTCCTTCCTGGAACCGTAGCGCTCTCCCCTCACGACACGAACGAACCCTGGCTGCCGGCGCCTGGCGGATGAACCCGTCTCGCCCTGGTGGTTAGCCCCCAAATCATTCGAGCCCTCAACCATTTCGAGTCGAACCTCATGAGCACAGCCGCCCCATCGATGGATGTCCCTGATTCCGAGTCCCCGAAGAACGCTCCCTCCGCGGTGAAGACGCCCGCGGCGCCGCGCTCGCGCGCGAAGAAGGTGCTGCCCGCGCTGCTGGCCGTGGCGGTGGTGGGTGGAGGTGTCCGCTGGGTGGTGTCGCGCGGCCAGGAGTCGACGGATGACGCCCAGGTCGAGGGGCGCATCGCCAACGTGTCGCCGCGCGTGTCCGGCCAGGTGGCCAGGGTGCTGGTGAGTGACAACCAGCAGGTGAAGGCCGGCGACGTGCTGGTGGAGCTGGACGCGACGGACCTGGAGGCGAAGCTGGAGGTCGCGCGCGCGGACGTGCTGAGCGCGGAGGCCCAGGCGGCGAACGCGCGCTCGCAGCTGGCGCTCACGGAGGTCAACGCGGGCGCCAACCTGCGGCAGGCGCGCGGCGGCGTGGTGCAGGCCAACAGCGGCATCAGCTCCTCGAAGGCGGCGCTGGACCAGGCGCGCGCGGACGTGGTGGCGGCCGAGGCGCGCTTCAAGCTGGCGGACACGGACCTGACGCGCGTGAAGACGCTCAAGCGCGAGGGCGCGGTGACGCAGGCGGACCTGGACGCGCGGCAGTCCGCGTACGACCAGGCCCAGGCGGCGCTGGACGTGGCGCGCGCGCGGCTGTCGTCCACCGAGGCGGGCGTGCAGGGCTCCTCCGGTGGCCTGGAGGCGGCGCAGGGCAAGCTGGCCGCGGCCGAGTCCGGCCCGGTGCAGGTGCAGGCCGCGGAGGCCGCGGTGAAGCTGGCGGACGCGAGGCTGAAGCAGGCCCAGGCGGCGCTGCGGCTGGCGGAGCTGGCCGTGTCCTACACGAAGGTGCTCGCGCCGGTGTCCGGCGTGGTGAGCCGGCGCACGGTGGAGGTGGGGCAGGTGGTGGGCCCGGAGCGGCCCCTGATGGCGCTGGTCCCCCAGGACGACGTGTGGGTCGTCGCCAACTTCAAGGAGGACCAGGTGGGAGAGATGAAGGCGGGGCAGGCCGTGGACGTGGAGGTGGATGCCTTCGGCAGCCATCACTTCAAGGGCCACGTGGACAGCCTGGCGGGCGCCAGCGGCGCGCGCTTCGCGCTGCTGCCTCCGGACAACGCCTCCGGCAACTTCGTCAAGGTGGTGCAGCGCATCCCCGTGCTCATCCGCTTCGACGACGTGAAGGACGTGCCGCTCAAGCCGGGCATGAGCGCCGTCGTCACGGTGGACACGAGGAGCCACTGACGTGAAGGGAGAGGTCATCACCGGCTCCAAGGCCGGCATCACCATCGCCGCGATGGCCGCCGCGTTGATGTCCGTGCTGGACATCTCCATCGTCAACGTGGCGCTCAGCGACATCCGCGCGAGCTTCGGCACGCCGATGGACCAGATTGCCTGGGTCTCCACCGGCTACATGATGGCGAACGTGGTGGTCATCCCGATGACGGGCTGGCTCCAGCGCCGCTTCGGTTTCCGGCGCTACTTCACCGCGTCCATCCTCATCTTCACCGCCGCCAGCGTGCTGTGTGGCCTGGCGTGGAACCTGCCTTCGCTGGTGGCCTTCCGCGTCCTCCAGGGCGTGGGTGGCGGCGCCATCATCCCCACCTCGCAGGCCATCCTCTTCGCGCGCTATCCGCAGAAGGAGCACGGCATGGCGGGCGCGCTTTTCGGCCTGGGCGCGGTGACGGGGCCGCTGCTCGGTCCCACGGTGGGCGGCATGCTCATCGAGGTGGCGAGCTGGCACTGGATCTTCCTCATCAACCTGCCGGTGGGCCTGTTCGCGGCCTTCATGGCGTGGCGCCACATCGAGCAGAAGGACTTCGAGCCGTCCATGGACAAGGTGGACCGGTGGGGCATCGCCCTGCTGGCCGTGGGCATGGCGTCGCTCCAGTTCGTGCTGGAGGAGGGCACGCGCGAGGACTGGTTCGACAGCATGGAAATCACCGTGCTCGCGGTGGTGGCGGCGGTGGCGCTCATCACGTTCATCGTGCACGAACTGGAGACACCCCAGCCGGTGGTGGACCTGAGGGTGTTCCTCAACCGCTCCTACGCGGCGGCCACGGGCATCAACTTCCTGGTGGGCACCGCGCTGTTCGGGGGCTCGTTCCTCTTCAGCCTCTTCTGCGGCACGGTGATGCGCTACTCGGCGCTCGACATCGGGTTGGTGTTCCTCAAGGGCAGCGCCATCCAGCTGGCGTTGATGCCGCTCATCGGCCGCTTCGGCGGGAAGGTGGATGGGCGGTGGCTGGTGGGCGTGGGCATCATGGGGATGTGTCTGTCGCTGTGGACCAACGGCCACCTGAGCAGCACCGCGGACGAGGCGGCGCTCATCGCGCCGGTGTTCATCCGCGCCTGCTCCATGGGCTTCATCTTCGTGCCCCTGTCGGTGATGGCGCTCAGCAACCTGCGGCCGGACCAGCGCGGCAACGCGGCGGGCTTGTTCAACCTGACGCGTGAGTTGGGCGGGTCCATCGGCACGGCGTGGATGAGCAGCGCGCTCAACCGCCTGACGAAGGTGAACACCACGGCCATCACGTCCCACGTCGACGTGTACGGCCAGGTGGCGCAGGAGCAGATCGCCGCGCTCAAGGCGGCGGTGGCCGCGCGCGTGGCGGACCCGCTGGCCGCGGCCTATGGGCTGCTGGGGCAGCGCATCAACCTGCAGGCGCTGGTGCGGGCCTTCAACGCCAACTTCACGGTGCTCACCGCCATCTTCGCGTGCTCGCTGGTGCTGGTGGTGATGCTGCGCAAGGCCGACCCCAAGGTGAAGGTCGAGGGCGCGCACTAGGCTCCGGCTTCGTGGGTGTCTGGAGACGAAGAAGCGGGTCCGCTCTCGCCGAGCGGACCCGCTTTTGTGTTTCCGGGGAGGAGGGGCTCAGCGCTGGGAGGCGCGAGCCCGCGCGAGCTGGCGGCGCCGACCGAGCAGCGTCGTCAGGGCCAGCAGCGCCGTGGCCGCGAGGAAGGGCGTCCCGCCCGAGCCCGTGGCCGAGCAGCCCGCGCCCGCGTTGGCGAGGTTGTCGTCGTTCACCACGCCCGCGCCCGGCGTGCCGGTGCCAGGCAGCGTGGGCACGGTGATGACCGGAGGCGTCTCGGTCGTCGGCGTCTGCGGCGCGGGCGTCTCGGTGGTGGGCGTCTCCGTCGTGGGCGTCTCCGTCGTGGGAGTCTCCGTCGTGGGCGTCTCGGTGGTGGGCGTCTCGGTCGTCGGCGTCTGCGGAGCCGGGGCGGGCGTGGGCGTGGCGGGAGGAATCACGTCGGCCTGGTCCGTCGCCATGACGAACCCGTCGTGGTACACGCTGGCCTCGGGGCGGATGGTGTCCTGGCGATACAGGCCGAGCTTCATGTAGTTCTTCTCGCTGCCGAACTGCGTGGCGCCCATCTTCTTCGGCAGCACCAGCTTGCCGTTGTGCCACAGCTGCACGAAGCCCACCTTCGGGTTGGAGGACCACTTCACCTGGAGGACGAAGTCGTGCCAGGTGCCGCGCGCCAGCGGCGTGGTCCAGGGGATGGGGCCGTCCGCGCCGCCCACGCGCATGTGGATGGTGTCCCCGCGCACGAAGAACTCCAGCGGCGGCGAGCCGCAGCAGCCCTCCTGGTGCCACTGCGTGAAGACCTGCCACCCATCCGAGATGGGGTAGTTGCTCGGGAACATCGTGCTCCACTTGTAGAAGTACGTGGAGCCCGGCTTCTCCTCGCTGATGAAGAGCAGTTCGTTGCGATTGCCACTGGCGCCGATGGGGTCATCGCCGTGGCGGACGGTGGCCTTGAGGGCATAGCGCCCCTCGCGCACCACGTCCGTCACGACCTGGAGGCGGCTGTTGGCGACGCTCTGCGAGCGCGTCCACTGCGAGGTGTTCCCGGTCTCGAAGTCACCCTTCCAGATGACTTTCGCGGACGCGAGCGCGGGGACGGACAGCAACACCAGGGCGGCGAGTCGAAGGCATGCGGTCAAACGAAGTCCTTTCATTCCGGGTTGGCGCAATGGGACACCCGGGCGTGCGTGCCACTTCCCGCTCGGGGCCGGCTGCCAAGCCCCACTCGAACAGGGCCCCGCTCCGACGCGCGGCGGGACACGGGACGTCGCGGCGCCCGTCCCCGTGCTCGCCGCTTCCCACCGCGCGCAATGATTTCCGGCGGATGGCGCGAGCCTTCACGGGTGGGTTCGTCGAGCACCCGCGCCTGCACGGCGCTCGCATGCCCCGCCGCCTGACGACACACCGCCGCCTGGCCCGTCTGTCATTGACGCGGTCCGCCTCGGCGATGGGAAGTCGGTGAAGTCCTGGTTCGAAGTTCCGAGGACTCGCACGTTGGTACGAGACGGACGTGTGGTCGGGAACGTCCACCCGAGGGTGAGAGGGTGTCTCGTTTCCGTCGAAAGTCGGCGGAGGGAGGACGGTTGGTGTAGAACCCGACACGTGGGCGGCTGCTTGGGGGTGGCGCCCGAGGGGGCAGCACGATGAAGCCGACGTTCGACAAGGTCGTGGTCCTGGCGTTGGCCGCGCCCATGCTCATCCTGGCGGTCCTGCTCGTCCGCACGTCGTCCAAGGGGGGCGGCGGAGTGGACGCGCAGTTCTGGGTGGAGCGCAGGGCCTCGGCGCGCATCGAGGCGCGCCTCACCTATCCGGAGGCGGACCGGTACCGGCCGCGCGTGTCGTCCGGTGGCTGTCCCGTCCCCGTCGAACCGATTCCGCTCAAGGAGCTGGCCCGGCTGGAGGTGGCCGGGGACTGGGCGGGCATCGCCGCCGCGTACGGGCTCCAGGGCGAGTGGAACCAGTCCCTCTCCTTCCTGGAGCGCATGCCGTCCGCGCCGGACCGCGACAGCGACCTGGCCGCCGTGTACCTCGCCCGGGGCTCGCACGAGCAGGCGCTGCGGCTGCTGGACCGGGTGCTGGCGTCGCGTCCCAGGCATCCGCAAGCGCTGTGGAACCGCGCGCTGGTGCTGCGCGACATGGGCCTGTCCATGAAGGCGGCGGAGACGTTCGACGAGGTCGCCGCGCTCGGCGAGCCCGGCTGGAGCCGCGAGGCCCACGGCCTCGCGCTCACGCTGCGGGAGGAGACGCAGGAGCGGGCCCGGCGGTGGCGCGCCGCCCGCGCCGCGACGCTGGCGCTGATGGATGACCCGAAGGCGCCGCTGCCCCTTCAGGAGGCGCGGCAGAGCCCGGGCATCGTCCGTCAGCACTTCTACGACGTGGTGCGCGCCGCGCCGTCGAAGGAGCGCGTGCTGGCGCTGCTGCCGCTGGCGCAGGAGCTGGACCGGACGCAGGGCGGCAGCGCCATGGGCGACTACGTGCGGCGGGTGGCCGCGCGGGACTTCGCCCGGCGCGAGCCCCTGGCGAAGGGCTACGCGGACGTGCTGCGCCACCGCGGCTCGGCGCCGGACGCGCTGCTCGAGACGGCGCGCGCCTCCGGCGAGGACGACCTCTTCGTCGGGCTGGCGCTGCAGGACAAGGCCGCGCTGCTGCGCTACCTGCCGGAGCTGATGGCGCGCGGGCCCCGCCAGCAGGACTCGTGGTTCAGCCTCTACCTGGAGCGCGAGCAGGCGCGCAAGGAGACGGCGGACGGCGAGTGGTGGAAGGCGGAGCAGCGGTTGTTCAACGCGCTCCAGCGCTGCCGCGAGGGCGCCTTCTCCGCCCGCTGCGTGGACCTGGAGCTGCGGCTGGGCATCCTCTACGCGGACCTGCGGCGGCTGACGGAGGCCGAACAGCACGCGCGCATCGCCTGGTCCTGGGCGCGCCAGCTCCAGGAGTGGGAGCTGGAGCTGACGGCGCTGGAGACGCTGGCCCACATCTCGAGGGACCGCAGCGACTTCTCCAGCGCGCTGGCGTACGTGCAGGAGTGGTCCGCGCGCGGGGGGCGCATCAACAACACCTGCTACTGGCCCCACGTGAACATGGCGCACATCCACTACCTGGCGCTGCGCCCGCAGGAGGCCCGCGCCTCGCTGGAGGCCGCCGCCGCGTGCCCGCAGGCGCCCCTGGACCTGATGTACGGCGCCACCTTCGCGGAGATGGCGCGCGCGCGCCCGGACCCGGCGGACGCGCAGCGGCTGGGCCACGCGCTCGGCATCGCCCGTCCCTCCAACCCCATGCCCGGTGACGCCGTGTACGCGCGCTACATCGAGGGCCGCTTCGCGTTGGACCGGGACAACGCCCAGGGACAGGCGCTGCTGGCGCGCGTCATCGAGGACGCGGAGCGGCTGCCGCCCACGGACACGCTGGCGCGGGAGTCGTGGACGCTGGGCTACTCGTCGCTCGTCACCGACGCGGGGCGCACCGGGCGGTTCTCCCGCGTCCTGGAGTTGATGGCGGCGCAGCTGGGGACGGACATCCCCACGAAGTGCGCGCTGGCGGTCGCCGTGCACAACGAGCGCTCGGTGGCCGTCGTCCAGGGGCCGGACGGCGCGGTGCTGGGGGACTACCAGGGCGAGCGCAAGGAGCCCTTCGCCGCCACGCCCAGCTCGCAGCTCGTCCCGGAGCGGCTGCGCCAGGCGCTGCGCGGCTGTCCCCAGGTGGACGTGCTGGCGTGGGCGCCCGTCTTCGGGCGCACGGACCTGCTCGCGCCGGACGTGCCGTGGAGCTTCCGCATGGGACGCGCCGCGCGGGGAGAAGCGAAGCCGGCCGGCCGGCGCCTCGTCGTCTCCAGCGTGGAGGCGCCCGCGCTGCTCCAGCTGCCCCGGCTGCCGGCCTGGACGCCGTCGCCGGAGTCGGAGGCCACCGCGCTCGAGCACCTGTCGGGTTCGGAGGCCACGCCCTCGCACGTGCTGTCCAGCATGACGCGCGCGACGGAGATCGAAATCCACGCGCACGGCATCAGCGACCCGGTCATCTCCGACGCGTCCCTGGTGGTGCTCTCACCGGAGGGCAACGGCCGCTACGCGCTCACCGCGGACATCGTCCGGCAGCAGAAGCTGGCGGGCTCGCCCATGGTCTTCCTCGCGGCGTGCAGCGCGGGGCGGCTGGCCTCCACCGCCACGAACGAGCCCTTCAGCCTGCCGGCGGCCTTCATCCAGGCCGGCGCGCGCGCGGTGCTCGCCTCCACCGTGGACATCCCGGACGCGGCCGGCCGCTTCTTCGACGGCGTGCGCCAGCGCATCCACGCCGGCGCCGCGCCCGCGGTGGCCCTGCGCGACGAGCGCCAGAAGTGGCTGGCCCGCGACGCGCGCAACGACTGGACGCACCACGTGCTGCTGGTGGAGACGTCCGACTGAGCCGCCCCCGTCCCCTCAGTGGGGCGTGGGCAGGTACGTGTTGCCCTGGGGGACCTTGAAGTGGTGGAAGGTCACGGACGCGCTCACGTCGAGCGCGCGCACCCAGTGCCACCAGCCCACCGGGATGAAGACCAGGTCCCCGGGCTCCAGCACGGCCTCCACCCGGTGCGTCTCCGCGTACAGCGGGAAGCGCTCCGCGTCCGGTCGCTCCGCGTCCACGTGGCTGAAGGTGCCGTAGCGCGGGTACATCAGGTGGCGCTGGAAGGAGGGGATGAGCTTGACGTGCTTGCGCCCCATCACCTGCGCCAGCAGCACGTTCATGTTGTCGTGGTGCAGCGGGGTGACGGTGCCCGCCGGGCCCAACAGCAGCGTCATCATGTCCGGCCGGAGCGCCTCGTCGATGATGCCCGCGGGCGCGCGCACGTCGTCGCGCAGCGGCGCCAGCCCGTCGCGCTGCCAGTTCTCGTTGCGCGGCACCATGTAGTAGTCGTTCGTCTCGCCGCCGGTGGCCACCATCCGCACGTAGTCCCGGAAGGACATCGTCGAGCGGTGCTTGTCGGATTCGGGCGCGTGGTCCGGGTTGGTGTCGCGCCCCGTCATGACCTCCACGTCCACGTCGCCCACCCGCTCGGCCAGGTACGGCAGGCTCCAGCGCCCCAGCGCGGGCCAGTCCGCCATCATCCCCGTCAGCACCACCGGCCGGTGGCCGAAGTAGTAGCGGCCGAAGAACTCGTCCGACGACAGCTTCTCGCGCCGCTCCAGCGTCGCGTGGCCGCCGGACTGCCGGTGCAGCTCGCTGTAGACGTCCATCACCGACTCGAGCCACCCGTAGCGCCGGCCCAGCCGCTGACACGCCTGGTAGAACGGATGGGCCTCCACCCGCGCCACCTCCTCGAGCGCCACCGCCTCGCTCACCCCCGCCCCCACCAGCGTCCGGCACGCCTCCTCGCGCGTCACGCCCAGCGCGAGGTTCTCCACCAGCCAGACCTGCCACTCCGCCGAGAGTCGCGAAATTTCCGTGCTCATTTGGAAATCCAAGAAAAACGAGAGTCAATCCGGCCCCCACCCTCTCACGGTTTCGGGCGCCGTCATGGTAAGGACGACAACAGTTCCGTTTCACCAACCAGCAACTTGTTCGCGGTGCCTGTAGTTGAGCACATAGGGGGAAGCCATGACGCCCAGTACGATGCAGTCCCAGAAGCCCCAGGTTGCCGAGGTCGACGCCTCGGAGGCCCACGTGAAGAACAACTACGTGGATTGCTCCACCAACGTGGGCGTGCAGCGTCAGCGCCGGCCGCTCCCTCCGCCCACCACGCCCGCGCTGGCCCGGTAGCCTTCCGCTCCCGCGCCGGGGTGAGGTGTCCGCACCTCACCCCGGACGGTTGTTGCCCGGACGGGGATTTCACCCTTTCCGGGCATTGCTTTGTCCGGGGGCTGATCTTTTTTCTTCTCAAGGATTGGCGGGGGTTCGCGTCTTTGACGTGACACCTGCCGTGTGAGTGTGTGGGACATCATGGCCGACCTCTTCAACCGGGAGCGGAGGCGCTTCGACGCGTTCATCCGACAGCACCGGCCCAGCCTGCTGGGACTGGCGCGTCGGCTGTCGGCGCGCTCCAGCCTGGAGGCGGAGGACCTGGTCCAGGAGACGTTCGAACGGGCGATGCAGGAGTTCGAGCAGCTCAAGGGGCGGACCGACGCGGCGGCGGCGGCTTGGTTGTGCACGACGATGACGAACCGGTTCCTGGATTACTGCCGTCGTCAGCGCACCGAGTCGCGGGGGATGCCGCACCTGGCCCTGGTCCAGGAGGCCGCGGCGCAGGGGGAGGCCCAGGAGAACTGGGAGCTGGTGAGCACCGAGGAGTTCCACAAGGCCGTGGAGCGGCTCAAGCCGCACCTGCGTGACGCCTACCGGCTGCACGCCGAGGGCAAGCGCTACACGGCCATCGCCGAGCATTTCAACGTTCCCGTGGGCACGGTGGGCAGTTGGCTCACCCTGGCGCGCAGGGACCTGAAGGACTTGCTGCTGCCACAGGTAGCGGTGGCCCGGGAGCGGGGGGCAACGAGCTCATGAACACGCCATGCACCAACACCAACCGACTGCATCTCTTCGTCGACGGCGAGCTGTCCGCGCCGGACGCGGAGGCGTTCCGACAGCACCTGACGCGGTGCGCGGAGTGTGAGGCGGACCTGAGGGATTTGCTGCAGCTCGAGTTGCTGGCGGCCCGGGCGCTGGGGAGCGAGGCGGAGGCGGAGGCGAAAGCGCTGCCGGCCAACGTGACGCCGCTGCGCGCGCGGCTGCAGCGGGTGTACCGGGTGGCCATGCCGGTGGCGCTGGCGGCGGGGCTGGCGGCGGTGGGCCTGATGCAGCTGCGGGCGACGCCGCGGATTCCGGACGAGGTCTGGCTGGCGAGCGCGGACACGCGGCCGTTCGCGGCCCGGCTCAGCCACCCCAAGGCGGACATCCACCACGCCTACAGCCCCATGCGCGGCGCGAACCCGACGTCGGAGCTGCTGGCCCTGCGGCCGCTGGCGGAGCTGGAGGAGCGCCGGGACTTCCGTGGCATCGCGGCGGCGTACGCGCTGCGCGGTGACTGGCAGCAGGCGGAGGCCTTCCTGGGGCGCGAGGCGGAGTCGGCCGACAAGCTGAACGACCTGGCGGTGGTGGCGCTGAGCCGGCAGCGGTACGAGGAGGCGCTGGGCCTGCTCGACCGCGCGCTGACGCTCGCGCCCGACCACTCGCAGGCCCTGTGGAACCGGGGCCTGGTGCTGCACGAGCGCAACCTGCTGGACCGCGCCGCCGCCACCTTCGACCGGGTGGCGTCGCTGGGCGAGAAGGGCTGGAGCGAGGAGGCGCGCAACAGGGCGGCGGAGCTGCGCACGAAGCTGGCGGAGGACCGCGTCCGGCTGCGGCGGCAGGTGGTGGAGGTCTGGCAGACGCTGTCGGGCGAGGGCACCTGGGACGCGAAGCAGCTGGCGCAGCGGCCGGTGGTGGCGCGCGCGGCGCTGTACGAGGCGGTCCGCACGGTGACGTCGAGCGAGCGCGCGCTGGCGCTGCTGCCCCTGGCGAAGGAGCTGGACGCGATTGGCGGCGGCTCGGTGCTCCAGGACTACGTGCGGCAGGTGGCGGGCCGGGACTTCACGGCGCGCTCGCCGCTGGCGCTCGGCTACGCGAGCCTCCTGCAGCACAGCGACACGAAGAAGGACGCGACGGCGCTGCTGGACACGCTGCGCCGCTCCGGCGAGCGCGACATCTACTTCGGCGCCCTGGTGCAGACGGGCGCGGCGGTGACGGACGCGGCGGCGCTGAGCGCGCTGCGCGGCTTCGCCGAGGGCACGCCCGACCCCTGGCTGCACCTGCTCGCCGAACGGGAGGTCATCCGCCGCGAGCTGGTCGCAGGGCACACGGCCCAGGCGGAGAAGCAGCTCATGGACGCGATGCTCACCTGCAACAGCCTGGGCAACATCGCGCCCTGCATGGAGCTGAACTGAGCGCCTGACGGGGCCCCATGGTTGCTCCGAGCGAGGGCCGGTCCGAGAGGGCCGGCCTTCTTCGTTGCGGGGCCCGTGTCGTCCAGCGGGCGAAGTCCGGGGAAGGCGCTTTCCTCCCGCCGCTCGCGTGGCAGGCTCGCGCCATGTCCTCGAACGCTCCCCGCAACATGCGCGACTACGCGTCCACCCACCGCGACTTCCGGTGGCCGCGGCCCGAGTCCTTCAACTTCTCCACGGACGTGGTGGACCGGCACGCCGCCGAGCGCCCGGAGGACCTGGCGCTCGCGTGGTCCGACGAGTCGGGGCGCGAGCAGCGCTTCACGTGGCGGGGCGTGAGTCAGCGCTCGCTGCACGCGGCGCAGTTCCTGGCGGGGCTGGGGCTGAAGAAGGGCGACCGCGTCTTCATCATGATGCCGCGCGTGCCGGAGTGGTGGTTCCTGGTGCTGGGCTGCATCCGCGCGGGCATCGTCTTCATGCCCGGCACGCCCATGCTGACCATCAAGGACATCCGCTACCGTCTGGTGGCGGCGGACGCGAACGCCGTCATCGCGGACGTCAGCTGCCTGGACCGCTTCGAGGGGTTGGTGGGCACGGGGCGGGTGGAGACCTGGGTGGCGGTGGGGCAGGGCGCGCCGTCCCCGTGGGTGGGCTACGCGTCCGGCACGGTGGGCACCGGCGCCCACGGGGTCGAGTTCCCCCGCACGCGCGCGGACGACCCGCTGCTCATCTACTTCACGTCCGGCACCACCGGCATGCCGAAGATGGTGCTGCACACCCAGGCCAGCTACGGCCTGGGGCACGAGGTGACGGGGAGGTACTGGCTGGACCTCACGCCGGAGGACCGGCACCTGACGTTGAGCGACACGGGCTGGGCCAAGTGCGCCTGGGGCAAGCTGTTCGGTCCGTGGAGCCAGGGCGCGTGCAACGTCGTCTACGACTTCCGGGGCCGCTTCGACGCGGCGAAGCTGCTCACGGTGCTGGGCACCCAGCGCGTCACCACCTTCTGCGCGCCGCCCACCGCGTGGCGCGCCCTGGTGTTGCAGGACCTGAAGGCCTTCGACCTGTCCTCGCTGCGCCACGTGCTGAGCGCGGGCGAGCCGCTCAACCCGGAGGTCATCGACGCGTGGAAGGAGGCCACGGGCCTGCACATCCGCGAGGGCTATGGCCAGACGGAGACCGTGGTGGTGGTGGGCATGTTCCCCGCGCTGGAGCCGCGCGTGGGCTCCATGGGCAAGCCCTCTCCGGGCTTCACCGTGGCCGTCATCGACGACCAGGGGCGGGAGGTGGAGACGGGCAAGGAGGGCGACATCGCGGTGCGCGTGGCGCCGGAGCGTCCGGTGGGCCTGTTCCAGGAGTACCTGGGCGACGCGGCGGCCAACGCGGCGTGCCGGCGAGGGGACTGGTACATCACCGGGGACCGGGCGGTGCGCGACGCGGAGGGCTACTTCTACTTCGTGGGCCGCGCGGACGACGTCATCAAGACGTCCGGCTACCGCGTGGGGCCCTTCGAGGTGGAGTCCGCGTTGCTGGAGCACGCGGCCGTCGCGGAGTCGGCCGTCATCGGCGTGCCGGACGACAAGCTGGGGCAGAAGGTGAAGGCCTTCGTCGTGCTGGCGCCGGGGCACGCGCCATCGCAGGCGCTGGCGAAGGAGCTCCAGGAGCACGTCAAGCGCGTCACCGCGCCCTACAAGTACCCGCGCGACATCGAGTTCGTCACCGAGCTGCCCAAGACGGTGAGCGGGAAGATTCGCCGCGCCGAACTGCGCGCCACGCCGCCGAAGCCGGGGTGAGGGACGCGCGTGTCCTCCACCCCGGCCCGTAAGGGGGACTACCCGTTCCAGTCGCTGTGCACGAAGCCGGCGTCGGGCTTGTCCCGGCGCTGGTAGGTGTGCGCGCCGAAGGCGTCGCGCTGGGCCTGGGTGAGGTTCTGCGGCAGCTCCGGGCTGCGGTAGCTGTCCAGGTAGGCCAGCGAGGAGCTGAACACGGGGATGGGGATGCCCACCTTCGTCGCGGTGGCGACGAGCTTGCGCCACTGGGGCGCCATGCGCTCCAGCACCGGCGCGAAGGCGTCCGACACCAGGAGGTTGGGCAGCTCCGGCTGCTGGGTGAAGGCCTCGCGCAGCGGGGTGAGCAGCTTCGCGCGGATGATGCAGCCGCCTCGCCAGATGCGCGCCATGCTCGCCAGCGACACGTCCCACTTGTACTCCTGGGACGCCACCTGGATGAGGCGCATGCCCTGGGCGTACGTCACCACGCGCGCCGCGTAGAGCGCGTCATGCGCCCACGCCGCCAGCTGCGCCTTCTCCTCGGCGGAGAGCGACTCGGCGGGCCCCTTCAGCTTGCGGCTGGCCGCCACGCGCTCGTCCTTCATGGACGACAGGTTGCGCGCGTCCAACGCGGAGGCGATGGAGGGCACCGGGACGCCCAGGTCCAGCGCCACCTGCACCGTCCACTTGCCGGTGCCCTTCTGGCCCGCCTTGTCCAGCACCAGGTCCACCAGCGGCTTGCCCGTCTCGGGGTCCTTCTTGCGCAGCACCTTGATGCTGGTCTCCAGCAGGAAGGACTCGGCGATGCCCTGGTTCCACTGGCCGAACAGGTCGGCGATGGCGTCGTTGGACAGGCCCAGGCCCCGGTGCAGCACGTCGTACGTCTCCGCGAGCAGCTGCATGTCGGCGTACTCGATGCCGTTGTGCACCATCTTCACGAAGTGGCCGGCGCCATCCGGGCCCACGTGGGTGACGCACAGGCCCTCGTCGGTGCGCGCGGCGATGGCCTCCAGCACGGGGCGCACCAGCGCGTACGACTTCACGGAGCCGCCCGGCATGATGGACGGGCCGTGGCGCGCGCCCTCCTCGCCGCCGGACACACCAACGCCGATGAAGTTCAGGCCCTTGCCCCGGCACAGCTCCTCGCGCCGGCGCGTGTCCTGGAACCAGGAGTTGCCCGCGTCCATGACGACGTCGCCCTCGGACAGGAGCGGGAACAGGCGCTCGAGCATCTGGTCCACCGGCGCGCCCGCTGTCACCATCAGCAGGATGCGCCGCGGGCGCTCCAGCCGCGACACGAACTCCTCCAGCGACGCGGTGCCGGAAATCTGCGGGTGGCCGTGCTGCCGGTGCATCTCGTCGATGCGCTCCGGGTGCCGGTCCCACACCGTCACGCGGAACCCGTGGTCCGCGATGTTGAGGGCCAGGGCCGCGCCCATGACGCCCATGCCCGCCACGCCGAACTGCGCGCCCTGGGGGGCGCTGTCTGCCGCACTCATGTTCCCTCCGTCTGTCGTCCCGACGAGGACCGCTCACCGCCCGGCGGCGGCGGAGTCCATCATCCACTGCGCGTTCGTCACCCGGCCCGCCGGCAGCGCCTGGTCGCCCGCCAGCGCCCGTTGGGCCGCGTCCTTCTTCCCCGCCCCCGCCACCAGCATCAGCACCGCGTTCGCCGCCAGCAGCGTGGGCAGCGTGAGCGTCATCCGCCAGGGTGGGGGCTTGGGGCCCACCACGGCCAGCACGCGGCGCGACTTCTCCTCCAGCGCCGGGTGTCCCGGGAAGAGGCTGGCCGTGTGCCCGTCCGGCCCCATGCCCAGCAGCACCACGTCCAGCGAGGAGGGCAGCAGCGCCGCGTAGTCGCGCGCGGCGGCGTCGCGGTCCTCGCGCTCGCCCTCCATCCGGAACACCTGGGCGGGCGCCAGCCGCAGGGGGCGCAGCAGCGCCTCCTCCACCAGGTGGTAGTTGCTCTCCGGGTGGTCGGGCGGAACGAAGCGCTCGTCCACGAAGTACACGTCCACCCGCTCCCAGGGCAGCGTCATCCGCGCCAGCTCCCGGTAGGCCGGGCCCGGCGTGCCGCCACCCGACAGCGCCAGGCTCGCGCGGCGCTTCATCGTGAGCGCCGTCTGGAGCGAGCGCGCCATCCACTCGGCCGCCTCGCGTGGCAGCGCCGGGGCCGGCACCACGCGCGGGGGGAGGCTGCTCATAGCTGCGTCCACCGCCGCCCGTCGCGGGCGGTGAGCTGGGCCGCCGCCTGGGGGCCCGTGCTGCCCTTGGCGTAGGGGTGGATGGGGCCGCCCACGCCCGACTCCAGCGCCTGGAGGATGGGCGTCACGTAGGCCCACGCCTGCTCCACGCTGTCCTGGCGCGCGAAGAGGGTGGCGTTGCCGCGCATGCAGTCCAGCAGCAGCCGCTCGTACGCCTCCGGCACCGGCTTCTGGAAGCTCTCCGCGTAGTTGAAGTCCATGGTGACGCCCGCGATGTTGACGTCCTCGCCGGGGACCTTGGATTCGAAGGAGAGCGCGATGCCCTCCTGCGGCTGGATGCGCAGCGTGAGCACGTTGGGCTGGAGCCGCTGGCAGGTGGCGCCCTCGCCGGAGAACAGGCCGATGGGCACCGCGCGGAAGTGGATGGACACCTCCGTCATGCGCTTCTTCAGCGCCTTGCCCGCGCGCAGGTAGAAGGGCACGCCCTCCCAGCGCCAGGAGTCCACGCTCAGCTTCATGGCCACGTACGTGGGCGTGCGCGAGCCGGGCTTGACGCCCTTCTCCTGGAGGTAGCCCTCGTACTGGCCCGCCACCACCGTCTGCGCCACCTCGCGCCCCTCCACCGGGCGCAGGGCGCGGAACACCTTGCTCTTCTCGTCGCGGATGTCCTCCGCGGCGAAGGACACCGGCGGCTCCATGGCGCACAGCGCGAGCACCTGGAGCAGGTGGTTCTGCACCATGTCCCGGATGACGCCCGTCTCGTCGTAGAAGCCGGCGCGGTTCTCCACGTCGATGGACTCCGCCGCCGTGATCTCCACGTGGTCGATGTGGTTGCGGTTCCACAGCGGCTCGAAGATGGCGTTGGCGAAGCGGAAGACCAGGATGTTCTGGACGGTCTCCTTGCCCAGGTAGTGGTCGATGCGGAAGATCTGCTTCTCGTCCAGCACCGACGCCAGCTCGCGGTTCAGCGCCTTGGCGCTCTCCAGGTCGTGGCCGAAGGGCTTCTCGATGATGAGCCGCCGCCAGGGCTTCTGGCCGGGGGACTTCTCGCGCGTGAGCAGGCCGGCGCCGGCGAGCTCACGGAGGATTTGCGGGAAGGTGGAGGCGGGCGTGGCCAGGTAGTAGAGCTGGTTGCCCCCGGTGCCCTGGCGCTGGGCCACCTGCTCCAGCCGTTCACGCAGCCGGGTGAAGGCGGCCGGGTCGTCATAGGCGCCGGAGATTCCCTCCAGCCTCGGCGCGAAGCGCTGCCACGTGGCCTCGTCCAGGGGCTGGGTGCGCGCGAACTTCTGGAGGCCCTCCTTCACGTGCTGGCGGAAGGCGTCGTTGTCGATGTTGGAGCGGCTGAAGGCGACGACGGAGAAGTGCTCCGGCAGCAGGTTGGCGCGCGCCAGCTCGAACAGCGCGGGGAACAGCTTGCGCTGGGCCAGGTCCCCCGTCGCGCCGAAAATCACCGCCGTGCACGGGTCCGGCCGCGCCGCGCGCAGCAGCGGGTCTCCCTCTCGGGGATGGGTCTCGATGTGCAGCCCCTGCGCGTCCATTCCGCTGCCTCCTCCGGTCCTTCGCGTGGGCGGCCACCTTACGCCGCTCGCGTCGTCCGGCGGCAAGCGGCGTGGCGCGCAGTGACCGCCGCGTGACGTCCGAAGCGTTCGAAAACACGCCTCGGACGCCGGCAGCTCTAACAGCGGCCCCGCCGGGCCGCCACGCCCGGTGGGGGGAGGACGGGCGTGGGACGCTCAGAGTTCGCCGCTGTAGGTGCCCACGAGCTTGATGTGGCTCTTGCCCGCCTCCGAGCAGGTGGCGTTGACGCTCAGCTTCCAGCTCGGGGCGTCGGAGTGCCAGGTGAGGGTCCCCGTCCACTTGGTGCAGCTGTTGGCGGCGGCCGGCGCGTTGATCGACATGGACCACACGCGGGAGTCGGGCAGCGTGTAGACCGTGTTGGGCGCGGGGAGGGGGCGCTTGATGGCGAAGCTCACGCTGCTGAAGGGGGCGTTGCAGACATTGGTCTCGCCGATGATGGTGAAGAAGGTGCTGAAGTCGCTGTCCGCGGTGCACGGCGAGGGCGCCTGGCAGAAGCCCTCGCCATCCCTCGCCACGAAGGAGGTGCTCAGGAAGACCTCCTCCTCGGTCGCGGGCGCGGTGAAGCTCCACTTGCACGAGGCCTTCGCCCGACGGCAGCACGCCGTGCCGCCCCCCGGGCACTGGGTGGCGTAACAGCCGATGGGGTTGGTGCTGGTCCCTCCGCCGCACTCCTCGCGGAGGACCGCGTCGGTGCCCGAGCGGGTGCAGGACCACAGCGTCGCCCCCTCGCAGAAGCTCTCCTTGGGCGTGCAGATCTGCGGCGCCTCACCCGCCGGGCCCATGGGGCCGACGGGGCCCGTCTCGCCCTGCGGCCCCTGAGGACCGGTGTCACCCTTGGGCCCCTGGGGACCCCGCTCGCCCGTCTCGCCCTTCACGCCCTGTAGACCCTGGGGACCCATGGCGCCGCGAGGCCCCTCCACGCCCTGCACGCCCTGCGGCCCCACCGGGCCCTGCTCACCGCGCGGCCCCTGCGACCCCTGCGGCCCCACCGGACCCTGGGGACCCGTGTCGCCCTTCACGCCCTGCGGTCCCTGGGGGCCTTCCGGTCCCTGGGGGCCCGGAGGTCCACCCTCGGGACCCCGCGGCCCCGCGGGCCCGGCGGGACCCTGCGGTCCCTGGGGCCCAACGGGGCCCTCGTCGGAGGAGCAGGCGGTGGTGGTGAGCAGGCAGCACAGCGACAGCGAGAGGAGTACGCGCCAGGAGGACTTGGTCATTGTGTGGGCGCGCCCCTAACAGCTCGCTCGGGAGCGAATCAAGAGCAGGGCGGAGGGAGGTCTGGGCCCGCCGCGATGAGGCCTTCGAGAATCACCCGCGTGGCCCCGAGGTCCCCGGGGACCTCGCGTCCCATCGGAAGCACTGGCGGTGGAGAACAGACCGCACTGCAACAGCGGGGGGCTTCAGGGCGCCGACGGTGGAGGTGGAAACACCCGCGAGCGCAGCGCCTCCGTCTTCTTCCTCCGGTGCGCGTTGCCCCGGTCGAGCAGCGTGGCCAGCGAGTAGCTGCGCAGCGCGGGCACGAGCTTGCCTTCCTTCTCCAGCGCCTCGCCGCGCGCCTCGGCCAGGTCCGCCAGCCGGCGCAGCTCCGCGCGCTCGGGCAGCTCCTTGCGCGCCTTGTACGCGAAGACGCAGCGCCAGCGTTGCAGGCCCCGCTCGCCCGCGTCCTCCTGGATGTCCTGCTCGAACAGCTTCACCAGCGCCTGCCGGTCCGGCGCCAGCGCCGCGTTCTTGCCACCCGGACAGCGCGGGTCCTCCGTGGAGGACAGGCCATTGAGCTCCCAGCGGTCCTCGCCCAGCGCGTGGAACCGCGGCATCAGCGTCCGGAAGCCGATGAGGTGCCTGCTGGGGCCGTGCACGTCGAGGAAGCTCGGCGGCCCCTCCGACACCAGGTAGTCCTCCATGGCGGCGGGGTTGTTCGAATGGTGCGCCATCGCGTAGTCGCCCAGGCCGGCCACGTCGATGATTTCACCCTCGCGCAGCACCATCGACTGTCCGCCCAGGTCCGGGTACGCCACCAGCGGGTGCACCTGTCCGAGCGCGCGCGCCCGCTCCTGCACCACCCGCAGGCGATTGGCGATGAACTCGTAGGGCAGCTCCGGGTGCGCCCGGATGTGCGGCGCGCGCATCACCGACTTCTTCATCCACGGCCCCAGCTCCACCAACATCGCCACCACCACGACCGCCACCACGCCGCGCGCCACCCACCGCCACCGGAGGCCCCGCGCGCCCAGCCACGTGGCCCGCTCGCGCGCGCCGGCCACGCCCGCCGCCAGGCCCACGCCCAGCAGCGGCACCAGCGGCGCGAGGAAGCGCCACTCGCGCATCCAGTCCCCGTTGCGCCAGGCGAAGAACCCGCCCGCCAGGAGGAACAGCGCCGCGAGCATCGCCTGTCGCGCCGTGGCCGCGCCGCCCAGCATCCCGAGCACGAGGCCCGCCGCGGCGAGCAGGCACAGCCGTCCGTTCTCCGCGTAGTAGTTGCGCAGGTAGCCGGGACCGTCGAACGACCAGAACCGCTTGGCGTAGTACGTGTTGGGCAGCCAGTCCGCGAAGTACATCCAGCGCACCACGAACCAGCCGCCCACCAGCACCACCAGCCACAGGGCGATGCCCAGCGCCTGTCGCCCCGACCACCGGCGCTCCAGCGCCTGGTGGCTCAGCCACACCAGCCCGGCGGCGACGACGTACAGCAGCCCCTCCGGCCGCGTGAGGCACAGCAGGCCCAGCGCGAGCCCCGCCCAGGCGCCCGTGTTCGTGCGCAGCTCGCGCAGCAGCAACAGTCCGGAGAGCGCGAGCAGGAAGGCCTGCAGGCCCGTCTCCATGCCGCTCGAAATCCACGTCGCGTAGGTGGTGCTCGCCGCTGCCACCCAGGGGCCGAGCGCGTCCTCCAGCCGGGGCGCGCGGCGCGCGGCGACGGGGCCCCACGCGGCGAACACCGGCAGCGCCAGCAGTCCGAAGAGCACGCCCAGCGTGTGCGCGTACGTGTCGGGCGCGGCGCCCAGCGGCCGGCTCAGCCCCAGCATCAGGGTCCAGAGCAGGTTGGAGAAGCCCTCCACGGGCTGCGACGAAGGCGTGACGCGGAAGCCGTGGCCCGCGAAGAAGGTGTGGCCGTACGCGATGGAGATGGCCGCGTCGTCCACGATGGGGATGGCCAGGTAGCCGCAGTGATACGCCGCCGCCGCCACCGCCGCGAAGACGAGCCCCGCCGCCGCCCAAGGCTCCGCGCTCCACCGGGACCGCGACGGGGAGGGAGCTGGCTCGGTGGATGGGGGCGGAGTCATTCCCGAGCGCGTTTACGTCAGGAGGGCGGGGGTTTCCAGTGCGAGCTGGCGACCGACCTCCTCCCTCACGCGGGGCGGGCCGAAAGATGCTATGCCCTGGAGCCCCGAACCCGGCCTCCCGCCGAGTACGCCGCCCGCCATGAAGTACGTCGTCACCGTCTGGTTCTGGCTCGTCTTCCTGCTCACCGCGCCCGTGCTCTTCACGTTGGGCGCGCTGCTGCTCGTCGTCACGCTGCCGTTCGACCGAAATCGCAACCTGTTGCACCTGCTCGTCTGTGGCTGGTGCCACCTCCTGTGGCTGCATCTGTCGCCGGGCTGGCGCACCCGCATCGAGGGGCGGGAGCTGCTGCCCCCGGGGCCGAGCGTCATCGTCGTCAACCACCAGTCCGCCATGGACATCCTCGCCGTCATGGGGCTGTTCCATCCGTACAAGTTCGTGGCGAAGGCGTCGCTGTTCTCCATCCCCGTCGTCGGCTGGATGATGACGCTGCTGGCCTACGTGCCCATCGTCCGGGGCTCGACCACGGCCATGCACCAGTTGATGGACCCGTGCCGGCGGTGGCTGCGTCGGGGCATGTCCGTCCTCATCTTCCCGGAGGGTACGTACTCCACGGGCGGACAGCTCCTGCCCTTCAAGCGAGGCGCCTTCCAGCTCGCCGTGGAGGAGCACGTGCCGGTGGTGCCCGTGGTGGTGGAGGGCACGACCCAGCTGCTCGAGGGGGACGGCCCGTGGCTGCAGGCCCGCGCCGCCATCCGCGTGCGCGTGCTGCCGCCCCTGCCGCCCGAATCGCTGGGCGCCGACCCCGTGGAGCTGGCGACGCGCGTGCGCGCCCTGTACGAGGAGACCCTCGCCGCGGGCTGACGCGGACGTCGGTTCGAGAGCACCCGGTAGGGAGAGGTCGTCGGCGCGGCGGGGTTCTGGCACCTCGGCTGAAAAAAGCCGACCGCGTCGCAGCGTACGCGCCCCTGTTACAGGAGCGCGCGGAGACACGCGCGGCGTGCGCTATCTTCATCGGTCATGCGCCATCTCCTGCCCTTGCTGCTGTTGCTGGCCGCGCCCGCCTGGGCCGCGGTCCCCTCCGGTTTCACGGAGACCGACTACCTGTCGAACGACCTGACCAGCGCCACCGGGCTCGCCTGGGCGCCGGATGGCTCCGGGCGCTTGTTCATCATCCGCAAGGAGGGGCAGATTCGCGTGGTGTCGATGAAGGACGGCGTGCTGGAGACGTCGGGGAGCCCGCCGCGGCTGGTGACGAAGCTGTTCGCCACCGAGCCGAACGTCCACACGAACAGCGAGTGCGGTCTCGTCGGCATCGCGTTCGACCCGAACTACGTCGCCAACCGCTACGTCTACGTCTTCGTCACCGTGTCCGCGACGGAGCAGCAGATCGTCCGCTACACGGACGTGGACACCGTCGGCATCTCCCGCACCGTCATCGTCTCCGGGCTGCCCACGCGGGGGCAGAACCACGACGGTGGCGGCATCGGCTTCGGGCCGGATGGGAAGCTGTACTGGTCCATTGGTGACCTGGGCAACGGCACGGGCGTGGACGCGGACCTGACGTCGCTGGCCGCGAAGGTGAGCCGCGCCAACCGCGACGGCACGCCGGCCAACGACAACCCCTTCAACGACGGCGTGGGCCCCAACAACGAGTACATCTGGGCGCGGGGCTTCCGCAATCCGTTCACCCTCACCTTCCAGCCGTCCACCGGCCTGCTGTGGGTCAACGTGGTGGGCACCGGCTACGAGCAGACCTTCGTGGTGCGGCGGCGCAACCACGCGGGCTACGACGACTACGAGAACAACCAGCCCGCGACCAACGACTACATCACTCCGGTCATCAAGTACCGCACCAACGGCGCCGACACGCGCACCCTCACGACGGCGGTCCGGACCGGCGGCGTCACCACGCTGACCACCGGCACGCAGCGGCACGGCTTCCGCAAGGGCGAGAAGCTCACCATCACCGACGTGGCGGACGCGACGTTCAACGGTGACTTCTACGTCGCCAGCGTCCCCAGCGACACCACCGTCACGGTGGCGCAGGCGGGCCAGCCGGACGCGACGAGCACCGGGGGGACGGCGAGGACGCAGGCGCTGGGCGGCTGCATGAACGGCGGCGTCTTCTACGACTCCACGCTCTTCCCCGCGGAGTTCCGGGGCAACTACTTCTTCGGGGACTACAACTCCGCCAACTTCATGCGCGTCACCCTGGCGGAGGACAACACCGTGGCCACGGTGGACCAGTGGGGCAGCAGCTTCTCCTCGTATGTCGACGTCGCGGTGGGGCCGGACGGCGCGCTGTACACCATCGGCGTCACGGGGGGCCGGCTGCGCCGCATCGCTCCGGCGTCGACGGGTGGCCAGAAGCTGGTGGTGACGAACCTGTTCCCGCGCGTCGTGGAGGGCGGCCGCGCCACCTTCACGGTCGGCCTGGCGCAGGCCCCCACCGAGCCGGTGGTGGTGGACGTCTACCGCGCCCCGGGCGGGAGCACGGACCTGCGGCTGTCGGGTCCCACGGCCTTCACCTTCACCGCCTCGGACTGGAGCACGCCCCGGGTGGTGACCATCGAGGCGTTGGAGGACGCGGACGCCGACCCGGACACGGCCACCTTCGTCGTGGGGGCGAACGGCCTGTCGTCCGAGTCCGTGGTGGCCACGACCATCGACGACAACCAGGTCCAGCTGGTGCTGACCAGCGGCAGCGTGACGGTGCCCGAGGGGGGCACGGCCACCTTCGACGTGTCCCTGTCGCGCGCGCCGGCGAGCGCGGTCACCTGCACCGTGGCCCGGTCCAGCGGTGACGCGGACATCACCGTGCAGTCGGGCGCGTCGCTCACCTTCGACGCGACCAACTGGAACGTGCCCCAGCGCGTGACGCTGGCCGCCGCCCAGGACGCGGACAACGCGGATGGGGTGGCGACCATCAGCGTGTCCGCGCCCAGGCTGGACGCGCGCACCGTGACGGCGACGGAGGCGGACGACGAACCGCTCGCGCCCCTCATCACCTCCATCGCCCCCACCTCCGGCGTGGTGGGCAGCCCGTACCGCTACGACGTGGAGGTCCGGGCGCGCCCCGCCGCCACCTTCTCGCTCACCGCGAATCCGCCGGGCATGAGCATCGACGCGACCAGCGGCCTCATCACCTGGACCCCCACCACGCCCATGTCGTCCACCGTGACGGTGGTCGCCGCCAATGGCATCTCGCCGGACGCGTCCCAGACCTTCACGCTCGAGGTGAAGCAGGACGAGCCGCCCCGCGCCTCCCTCACGCGGCCCAGGCCGGAGGAGCGCGTATCCGGAGACTCGGCGGAGTTCTACGGCGACTGCTTCGATGACGTGGGCTGCACCCGCGCCGAGTTCTTCATCGACGGCGTGCTGGAGTACGCCGAGGACCGCACGGACAACCACTTCCACTTCGGAGGCGAGCACAACCGCTGGGACACCACGGGCCTCGCTCCTGGCGGGCACCTGGTGAAGCTCGTCGTCGTCGACACGGGCGGCGCGCGCCACGAGGCCGAGGTGAAGGTGTGCGTCGGCACCGGCTCCTGCGAACTGGTGCCGCCTCCCGCTCCGGACGCGGGGACCTCCGACGCGGGGACCTCCGACGGGGGCATCTCCGACGGGGGCACCCTCGAGCCAGGCCCCGTCCCCGAGGATGACAGCGGCTGTGGCTGCGGCGCCGCCCCGGTGGGCTCGCTCGCGTGGGCAGCGCTGACCCTGCTGGCCGTGTCGCGCCGCCGCCGCGCTCGCGACTGAGCGGGGCCTCAGGCCTCCTGGTATCCGCGGACTCGACCTGACTCGGCGTGCAGCGCGTCGGCCAGGTCGAGGACGGGGTCGACCCGGGAGGCCAGCGCCTCCAGGGAGCTCGGTGTCCCGCGTCGCTCCGCCTCCAGCAGGCCGGAGATGATGCAGAACCGCTCGTTCACGCGCCGCACCTCCAGCAGCGCCCGGGCCACCGTGTCCGCCAGGAGCACCTCGCGGGACTCGGGTGACAGGCCCTCCAGGTCGAACGCCGCGTCCAGCACCTCGTTGCCCAGCTCCTCGTCGCGAATCCCCACGAGCTTCAGGAGCTTGTCGCCCAGGCACTCGTGCTCGACGTGCAGCTCCGGCGGGACGCTGTCGCCCAGGTCCAGCCGCACCACCGTCACCGTGTGGCGACTCTTGCCGCGCCCGCGCGTCTCGGTGGTGATGGAGAACTGGCGCTCCTGGTGAAGCCCCTGGACCTCCAGCTGGCCCCAGGATTCGCTGTACTGCCAGCCCCGCTCCGTCGCGAACCGGCTCCAGGCCTCGCGCCTGCGACGCCTCTCACCGAGGGCTACCAGAACCCCTCCGACGACGAGGAAGCACGTCAGCAGGAGGAACACGACGGGTCCGAGGTCCGCGGGCATGGGGAACAAGCATCTCTCCGGGATGGCGCCTTCCACCAGTCGCCCTCCCGGGTCGGAGGAGGGGGCCCGACCCGGCACGCCCGTCGGGAGCGCAACCGCGCGGAATCCTTGAGGCCATTCCGCATGTCAGAGGGAGGGAGTAAGGGAGCGGGCGCCCGGCGCTTGGAGCGGGTGGCTTCCCCAGGTGAGGCTGCCGGCCGGCTCGACCGCCGAGGGGTGAGGGAGGGTGAACGCGGGATGCGTCTGTTGCACACGTCGGACTGGCACCTGGGGCACACGCTGTACGACGTCTCGCGGGAGGCGGAGCACGGCGCGTTCCTGGAGTGGCTGCTGGACACGCTGGAGGCGAACGCGGTGGACGCGCTCCTGGTGGCCGGCGACATCTTCGACACGGCCAACCCGGGCGCGGAGGCGCAGGCGGCCTGGTACCAGTTCGTGGCGAAGGCCCGGCGCAGGCTCCCCCGGCTGGACGTGGTCGTCATCGGCGGCAACCACGACTCGGCCGCGCGGCTGGACGCGCCGGATCCGCTGTTCGCCGCGCTGGGGGTGAGGGTGGTGGGCGGGCTGTCCCGCGCGGGCGGGGCGCTGGAGCTGGAGCGGCTGCTCGTGCCCCTCCACGACGCGAAGGGGCACGTCGGCGCGTGGGTGGCGGCGGTGCCGTACCTGCGGCCCTCGGACCTGCCGCCCGTGGCGGACGACGCGGGCGACAGGCTGGTGGAGGGCGTGCGGGCCGTCTACTCGCAGGTGCTGGAGGAGGCGCGGCGCCGACGCCGGCCGGGCCAGGCGCTGGTGGCCATGGGCCATTGCTACATGACGGGCACGGAGCTGTCGGTGCTCAGCGAGCGGAAGATCCTCGGCGGCAACCAGCACGCACTACCGGTGGAGCTGTTCCCGGAGGACGTCGCGTACGTGGCGCTCGGACACCTCCACAAGGCCCAGCGCGTGGGGGGGCGCGAGGGCGTGCGCTACAGCGGGTCGCCGGTGCCGCTGTCCCTGGCGGAGGCGGGCTACCGGCACCAGGTGCTGCTGGTGGAGCTGGAGGAAGAGGCGCTGGGGCGCGTGGAGGCGCTGCCCGTCCCGCGACGCGCGGACATGCTGCGCGTGCCGGCGCGGGACGCGCTGCCGCTGGAGGAGGTGCTGGCGCTGCTGGAGGCGCTGCCGGCGTGGGACGCGGACGTGCCCGAGTGGCGGCGGCCCTACCTGGAGGTCTGCGTGTCGCTGCCCCGGCCCGAACCGTCGCTGCGGCAGAAGGTGGAGAAGGCGCTGGAGGGGCGCGCGGCGCGGTTGGTGAAGCTGACGCCCGCGTACACGGGCACCGGGGGCGCGCTGGCGGACGCGCGGCCGGGGCTGTCCTTGAAGGAGCGCACGCCCGAGGACGTCTTCCGCGCGAGGTACGCGCGCGACTACGAGGAGCCGCCGTCGGAGCCGCTGCTGGAGGCGTTCCACACGCTGCTCACCCAGGTCCAGGAGGAGTCGCGATGAAGGTCCTCTCCATCCGGGGCGCGAACCTGACGAGCTTCGCGGGGGACTTCGCGCTGGAGCTGGACCGGCCGCCGTTGGACAGGCTCGGCCTGTTCGCGATTACCGGCGCCACGGGCGCGGGCAAGAGCACGCTGTTGGACGCCATGTGCCTGGCGTTGTTCGACCGGACGCCCCGGCTGGGCGGGCGCGGCGGCGTGCCGGTGGGGCGCGCGGACGAGGAAGAGGAGGCGCGGCTGTCCGCGTACGACGTGCGCGGCATGCTGCGGCGCGGGGCGGGCGAGGGCTTCGCGGAGGTGGACTTCCTGGGCAAGGACGGCAAGCGCTACCGGGCGCGCTGGTCGGTGTGGCGCGCGCGCAGCCGCGCGGAGGGGCGATTCCGGCCGCAGGAGATGAGCCTGACGGAGGTGGCGTCGGGGCAGCAGTTCGGCCGGACGAAGGGCGAGGTGCTGACGGCCATCCAGGAGCGGCTGGGCCTGTCGTTCGACCAGTTCCGCCGCTCCGCGCTGCTGGCCCAGGGCGAGTTCGCGGCCTTCCTCAAGGCGGACGCGAGCGAGCGCGCGGAGCTGCTGGAGCGGATGACGGGGACGGAGATCTACAGCCGGCTGTCCATCGCCGCGCACGAGAAGAACAAGGCCGAGCAGGAGGAGCTGACGCGACGCGAGACGGGGCTGAAGGCCATCGCGCTGCTGTCCGAGGAGGAGCGCGGCGCGGTGGCGGTCCAACTCGGCGCGGAGTCCGAGGCGCGCCAGGCGGCGGAGGCGAGGCTGGCGGAGGCGGAGGCCGCGGCGGCGTGGCACGCGGAGGGCGCGACGCTGGCGTCCGCGCGGGTGGAGGCGCAGTCGCGGGAGGCCTTGGCGGCGCGGGAGCTGGAGGCGGCACGGCCCCGGGTGAAGCGCCTGGAGGAGGTCCGCGCGGCGGAGTCGTACCGGGGGCAGGTGGCCGCGGCCGGGGCTTTGGAGCGGCAGTGGGTGGAGGCGCGGTCCGCCCTCGAGGCGCGCGCGGCGGAGGTGGAGGCGGCGCGGGCCCGAGCCTCGAGCCGGAAGACGCTGCTGGCGGAGGCGGAGGCGGCGAGGGCGGCGGCGCTGGCGGAGGAGGAGGCCGCGAGGCCGGCCCTGGAGGAGGCGGCGGGGCTGGACGCGCGGCTGGGGGCGGCGACGAAGGAGGCGGAGGAGGCGCGCGGCCGGGCGAGGGCGTCGAGCGAGGCGGCGGCGAAGGCCCGCGCGGAGCTGGACCAGGTGGTCGCCCGCGAGGAGGCCGCGCGGGTGATGGGGGAGGGGGCGCGGACGTGGCTTTCGGAGAAGGCCCACTGGGCCGCGCTGGCGGACGAGTGGCCACGCTGGCAGCGAGAGCTGGAGCGGTACGAGAAGGCGCTCGGCGAGGCGCGCGGGGCGCGGGAGGCGGGCGCGGAGCTGCGCGCCCGCGCGGACTCGCTGCGCGACGCCACCCGGCTGCGCCGGCGGGAGCGCGACGCGGCGGCGGAGGCGGAGGCGCTCGCCCAGGCGGCCGCCACGCACGCGGACGCGGCGCTGGGGGAGGGCTCGGGGGCCGGACGCCGTGCCCTGCGTGAGTCGCTGCATGCCCGCCAGGAGGTGCTCCAGGAATTGAAGGAGGCCCGGCGGGAGCTGCTCGCCCGGGCGGTGGAGGCCGCGGACGCGGAGCGCGAGGGCTCGGCGGCGCGCGCGGAGGCGGAGGACGCGGAGCGTGCGTCGAGCGAGGCCGCGGGGCAGCGCCTCGAGCACGAGGTGACGCTGAAGGAGGCCCGCCGGGCGCTGGCGCAGGCACAGGCGACGCAAGGCTTCGCGTCGCAGCGGGCGCAGCTCCGGGAAGGCGAGGCCTGTCCGCTGTGCGGCGCCACGTCCCATCCGTATCGCCACGAGGTGTCCGCGCTGGAGGACCTGGTGGCGCGCTCCTCCGCCCGCGTGGAGGCGCTGGAGTCGGAGCGGGCCGAGAGCGCGCGCCGCGAGGTCGAGGCGAGCACGCGGCGGGCGGCGGCCCGGGCCCGGCAGACCCAGGCCGAGGAGCGGCGGGACGCCGCGACCGCGCGAGCCGCGGACCACCGCGCCGCCTGGGGCAAGGCCCGCGAGCGCTGGCGGTCGACCGCGGCGCTGGCCGGCGCGGCGCGCGAGGAGGCGGCGCCCCCCGAAGGAGGGGACTCGCCGGAGGCCGGTGCGTGGCTGGAGGCGATGGCGGGCGAGGTGCTCGCGCGGCTCGCGTCCGTGAAGGCGGAGGAGGAGGCCGCGGAGGGGCTGGCGCGCGCCTCGCGCGAGGCGCGCGCCGCCCTGGAGGCGCAGCGCACGCGGCGCGAGGTGGCCGGCGAGGCGCTGCGGCGCGCGGAGGAGGACCTCGCCCGGGCGGAGGGCGCGCTGAAGGAGGGGCTGGCGCGCCTGGAGGCCGCGGACGCGACGCTGCGGCAGGTGCTCGCGGACGTGTCCCCGGTGTTCGCCAACGACGCCGGCTGGGAGGCGAAGCTGGAGGCCAACCCCGAGGACTTCCGGCAGAAGTGCGGCAAGCGCGTGACGATGTGGCGGGAGCGCGAGGACGTCGTCCAGAAGGCGAAGGCGCGCGAGGAGGAGGAGCAGCGTCACCGCGCGCGCATCCAGGGACAGCTCGACGTGAACGCCCGGCGCGCGGAGGACGAGGCGGCGCTGGCCGCCCTCAAGGAGCAGGCGCGCGGAGAGCTGGCGCGCGCGCGCGCGGGGCTGTTGGGAGGCCGTCCCACCGACGAGGTCCGCGCGGGCCTGCGCGAGCGGCTGGCCCTGGCGACGCGGGCATTCGAGCAGGCGCGCGAGGCGGCGGAGGCGGGGCGTCAGGCGGAGGAGGTGGCACGGGCCCGGGCGGTGGACGCGGAGCGCGCCCTCGCCGCGGCCCAGGGGGCCCGGGATGCGGCGTGGGCGGAGCTGTCCTCCAGGCTCGCGGCGCGAGGCACGACGCTGGATGCGGTGGAGGCCCTGCTCGCGCACGACGCCGCGTGGTGTGACGCGGAGGAGCGGGCCCTGGCCGCGCTGCGGGAGGCCCTGGCCCAGGCGCGCGCGGTCCTCGCCGAGCGGCGGGAGCGCGAGGCGGCGCACACCGCTTCCGGCGCCCCGGCGCTGTCGGAGCCCGAGGCCCTGGAGGCACGGGGGCGGCTGCGCGGAGACGTGGAGGCGCGGCGGAGCGCGGAGGCCCGGCTGCGCGCGAGGCTCGAGGCGGACGACGCCGCGCGGGCCCGCCATGGCAGCGAGGCGGAGGCCCTGGCGGAGCGCCGCCGCGCGGGCGAGGTGTGGAAGGCGCTGGGGGAGCTCATCGGCTCGCACGACGGCAAGCGCTTCAAGGTGTTCGCGCAGAGCCTCACGCTGGACGCGCTGCTGCTGCACGCCAACGCGCACCTCCAGGAGCTGGCGCGGCGCTACCGGCTGATGCGCGTGCCCGGGCACGACCTGGACCTGCAGGTCGTGGACGGGGACATGGGAGACGAGGTGCGGGGCGTGGCCAGCCTCTCCGGCGGAGAGAGCTTCCTGGTGTCGTTGGCGCTCGCGCTGGGGCTGGCCTCGCTCTCGTCGGAGACCACGCAGGTGGAGACGCTCTTCATCGACGAGGGCTTCGGCACGCTGGACCCGGAGACGCTGGAGGTGGCGCTGGCCACGCTCGACGCGCTCCAGGCGACGGGCCGGCAGGTGGGCATCATCTCCCACGTCTCCGGCCTGGCCGAGCGCATCGGCGTCCAGGTGCGCGTGGTGAAGCAGGGCGGCGGGCGCAGCCGGCTGGTGGTGGAGGGAGACCTGGGGCTGTCACTGCTGGTGGGCCAGCAGGTCGTCGCCTGAGGCCGGGGCGCGTCAGGGCGCCGGGCCCACCAGCCCGCGCACCACGGCGGCCACGGCCAGCGGCGTCGCCACGCGGTCGTCCGCGATGGCGGCCAGCGCGCGGGCGAACTGCCTCGCGGAGGTGAAGCGCTGGGCGGGGTGGGGCGCCAGCGCTCGGTCCAGCACCAGGGCCAGCGCGTCCGACACCGCGGGCGCGCTCAGTCGCACCGGCTTCACCCGCCCGCCCCGGATGGCGGCCTCGACCTCCTCCTCCGGGCCGGAGGGGAAGGGCGACTCCAGCGACAGCAGCTCGTACAGCAACACCGCCGTGGCCCACAGGTCCACCGCGACGGACACCTCTCCCGCCAGCAGCTCCGGCGAGCGGTAGTGCTGCTTGCCCAGCCGCCGCGCGTCGAGCGTCATCCCCGCCCGGGAGCGCGCCACGCCGAAGTCCGCCAGCTTCACCTCCCCCGCGCGCGACAGCAGGACGTTGTGCGGGGACACGTCGCAGTGCACCACGCCCAGGGGACGCCCGGTGGTGCTGGTGGCGGAGTGCGCGTGCTCGAGCGCCTCCAGCACCTGCCGCACGATGAGCACGGAGATGTCGATGGGCAGCTCGATGCCGCGCTTGCGGCACTGCGCCAGCACGCGCCCCAGGTCGGGCCCCTCCACCAGCTCCAGCGCCAGGTAGCCCCCATCCGGGGCCTCGCCGTACTCGATGAAGCCGACGATGTGCGGATGGCTCAGGCACCGCGCGAGCTCCGCCTCGTGCAGCAGCTGCTCGTGGGCCTCGGCGTCGTGGGCGCGCTCGGGGCGCACGCGCTTGAGCGCCACGTGCTCGCCGGCCCTCGGGCCCTCGCGCACGCGCGCCAGGAACACCTCCGCCATGCCGCCGCGCCCCAGCCGGGACAGCAGCTCGTAGCGCCCCACCACGCCCAGGTCGCTCATCCCATTCCGCCCGCGAGGCTCGCCAGATAGTCGTCCAGGGTACGAGAGAAGGTCGCGTCGTCGCTCAGGAACGCCAGGCCCACGCCGCCCTGGTACGGGTCGTCCACCACGTGGACGACGACGGCGTCCCCCTGGAGGTGCTCGCCGTTGGGCAGCTTCACGTCGACGGTGACGACGCTGTCCGGCAGCGGCCGGTGCGCGGTGCGCACGAAGAGGCCGCCGTTGGAGATGTTGAGCGCGTGCTCGCGCACGAACTCCAGCTCCGAGCGGAACTCCAGCTCCAGCCGCACCGCGAAGCGCCGCCCCCGCCGCTGGGGGCTGCCCGGCGGCGCCTGGGGCACGCGGCGCGGGTCCTGCTCCGCGGCCGGGTCGGGAGGAGGCGGCGGCGCGGGGGGCGGCGGCGCGGAAGGGGCGGCGGCGCCTCGCGCGGCCAGCGCGGTCAGGTGCCGCGCCAGCTCACGCGCGGCTCCGGCGCGCTCGTCGCCTCCGAACGCGCGGCCCCCCGCGAAGGTGCTGGTGCGGAACGCATCCCGTTCGGCCTTGGGCAGGCGCCACAGCTCCACGAAGATGCCGCCGCTGCGCTTCACCTCGTCCGCCAACCGCTCCACCGACGCGCGCGGATAGCCGGGGGCCTCCACCTTCAGCTCGACTCCCGCCTGCTCGTCGCGCGCGGCGACGACCAACTGGAGGGACTGCGCGGTGGGCAGCATGTCGCCGAGCCCCTCCAGCACCTGCGCCGCACGCTCGGGTGACGCCTTTCCACTCCACAATGCCGCGAGACCGAAGACAGGCACGGAAACGACGATAGCTGACGCCCCCGGAGGCGCGAACAGCGATTGAAGAACAGTCGTATGGCAATCGAATCGTGGGGCTGGAGGCTGGGCATACGAAGAGCGACGGAAAACTCGTACTGGAGGGATATCCACTCACCATTTTCCGGAGGTCTTCATAGACTTGGGGTTCGCCCTGACTCGTCCCCTCCCCCCCGGAGTCAGGGCCATGGAGTTGCACCATGATGCGCAAGTCATTGGCCCGGGTCTTCTGCTGCGTATTGTTGTCGGCCTCCGTGCTGACGACGGGTTGCGGTGGGTCGGATCCCGAAGAGCCCATTCCCAACGAAGACAGAGATGCCGGTACCGACGGTGGTTCTTCCGACGGAGGCGACGGCGGTGGAAACCCCGGCGAGCCCAACGTCGAACCGGATCCGGACCCGGATCCAGGTCCCGTCCCCACCGACATCGGAGATCCGAAGAACACCACCAAGGATTCCGACTGCGACGGTCTCACCGACGCCGAGGAGTTCGCCAACGTCTACCCGGGCGGGTTGAAGACGGACCCGGGCAAGCGCGACACCGACGGAGACGGCATCCGTGACGGCGTGGAGGTCGGTCGGACCTCCAGCGTGGACCCGAGCTGTTCGTTCTACCCGGACAAGGACCCGGACACGCGCACCTCGCCGGTCAAGAAGGACACCGACGGCGACGGCATCGACGACGGCATGGAGGACCTCAACCGCAACGGCGCGAGGGACCCGGGAGAGACGGACCCCAACGCCCTCGACTCGGACGGGGACGGCCTGTCCGACGGTGACGAGGACAAGAACAAGAACGCGGTGGTGAACGCGGGCGAGACGGACCCGCGCAACCGCGACACGGACGGCGACGGCCTGCCGGACGGCCTGGAGCTGGCGCACGGCACCGACCCGCTCGACCCGGACACGGACGGCGACTCGTGCAGCGACGGCGACGAGGACCGCAACCGCAACGGCGTGAAGGACGGGCAGGAGACGGACCCGCGCGTGAAGGACTGCGCGGCCTCCGTGCCGGACGCGGACTTCGACGGCATCCCGGACGAGGTGGAGCTCGCCACCGGCACCAACAAGGACAACGCGGACACGGACGGTGACGGCCTGCCGGACGGCGTCGAGGACGAGAACAAGAACGGCCGCGTCGACTCCGGCGAGACGGACCCCCGCCTGACGGACACCGACTGCGACGGCCTCCAGGACGGCCCGGGGCGCAACGGCTTCCTCGGCGAGGACGCCAACGGCAACGGCAAGGTGGACGGCAACGACACGGACCCCACCAACCCGGACACGGACGGTGACGGTCTGGTGGACGGCCTGGAGCGCGGCGTGGCGACGTCCGCGGCCCCGCGCAAGGACTGTGGCTACTCCGGTGACACGCAGCCCTCCACGACCACCAACCCCAACGACGCCGACTCCGACGACGACGGCATCGTGGATGGCGCGGAGGACGCGAACCACAACGGCCAGGTGGACGCGAACGAGCTGGACCCGAAGAACCCCAACGACGGCGCCCCCGGGACGCCCGCGGGTCAGGCCTGCCGCACGAACAACCTGCGCCCGGTGACCTTCAAGGAGGAGAACGGCGCGGACATCCGGCTCGCGCTGCCCGCCACCTTCAAGGACGCCAACCTGGTCAACATCAAGTCGGGTGACCGCACGGTGGGCATCATCGGCTGGGACGACACGAAGCAGGTGACGTTGATTGCCTACAAGCGGGGCGCCGTGTCGGGCTCCACCACGCCCGTGGGCGACGAGGCCGGCATCCGCGGCGCGTCGTTCAACACCGCGACGCGCGACTTCTCGCAGACCTTCACCACGTGGGACGGCCACGCGGCGCTGGCGGCGCGCTACGGGCTCAACAACACCACCGACCTGAAGACGTACACCAACACGCTGGTCCGCTCGCTCGTTCCCAACACCACGGGCGCGCTGTCGGGGACCGCGGGCGTCACGGGCGCGTTCACGATTCAGGCGCAGTACGTCCACCGCAGCAACGACAGCGTGCTGGTGGTGCTGGCCATCACTCCGACGGCCCGCTACACGGAGGGCCAGGCCCTGTTCACCCTGGCGGACACGGCGGGCGGCTCGGCGCTGGCGCAGTTCGGCGACGCGGACGCGGTGCAGTGCGAGCTGTTCACCTCGCGGCAGGCGGTGGTGGACTTCCTCTTCGTCGTGGACGACAGCGGCTCCATGGCCAGCAGCCAGCTGGCCCTGGCGAACGCGGCGACGGCGGTGGCCAACAAGCTGTCCAACTCGACGCTGGACTGGCGTCTGGCCATGGTGACGTCGAGCTACACCAACAGCAACGAGCCCAACTACAACACGGTGCGCGGCTTCACCCGCAACGTGAACCAGTTCCGCGCGTGGCTGACGGAGGACAGCACCTGCAGCGGCAACCAGTGCACCATCGTCACCATCCCCGCGGGCACGCAGCCCACCACCTGCACCAACGCCGACAGCAAGGAGTGCTGGGTGAACACCGACGGCGCTCCCGCGGAGAAGCCGCTGGAGTCGGCCCGCGCCGCCATCAACTTCCTGAAGACCCCGGGCGGAACCGCCGACACCCGCATCCGGACGGGGGCGAAGGTGGTCGTGGTCGTCCTCACGGACACGGCGGACCAGTCCGGTGACAACACGTCCATCTTCACGCAGTACTTCAACGACACCGGCACGACCCAGGGCGTCAGCAACAACCCGGTGGACCAGGTCATCCAGGTCCACGGCATCATCTGCCCGCCGGAGAACGCCACCGACAACACGTCGACGTGGTGCCACACGAGCGAGGACCCCCGCAATCCCAAGCACCTGGACATCATCCAGGCCACCGGCGGCGTGGTGGGCAGCATCCGGGACGCGGCCTCCATCACCACGACCATCAACGGCATCGTCGACAGCGTCATCTCGTCGGTGGGCTACCGCACGCAGCAGCCGCCCATCGGCGCGTCGGTGAAGGTGTCGGTGGCGGAGGTGGCGGACGCGGGCCTGTGCCCCACGGCGGCGGACCTGCCGCGCAGCCGCACCAACGGCTTCGACGTGGACGGTATCAACCGCACGCTGTCCTTCTTCGGCGGCTGCCGTCCGAAGACGGCCACCACGCAGGCGGCGGTGTCGTACCGGTACTGGGTCGACCGCTCGACGAACGTCAACGGCGTCCCCCCGCCGTGCGAGGGTGACAAGCACTACGACCCGAGCGAGGCGGACTACTGCGACGGCACGCTGTTCTGCAACCGCGTGTCGAACAAGTGCGAGTGCCCGGCGGACTGCGGCGGCGTGGGCGGCGCGCCCGGTCAGGTGTGCAACACCGACCCGGACGTGTGCGCCTTCGGCTGCACGGCGGACTGCGGCGGCACGTGCGGTACGTACGAGACGTGCAACTCGAGCACCTGCGCGTGCACCTGCGTGCAGTCCGCGTCGTGCGCGGCCGGGTACAAGTTCGACCCGAGCGTGTGCGCCTGCACCTGCGACACGGCCGGCCTGAACTGCGGCGGCACCCACCAGGCGGACGCGAACTCGTGCTCGTGCGTGTGCAAGCCGAACTGCGGCGGCTGCCCGTCGAACTCGGCGTGCAACCCGAGCAGCTGCGCGTGCGAGGGCGACATCGGCTGACGCGCTCGTCGTTGGCTCCGGCCTCCCGCGGTGAAGGGGAGCGCCGGAGCGGACGCCGGACATGAGAAGGCCCCGGAGGCGACGCGCCACCGGGGCCTTCGTGTTTCAGGGCGTGGGGTTCAGCGGCCCGCCGTCAGGCCCGTGGGCGCGGTGGCGGTGCGCAGCACGGGGTAGACGCGCAGGCGCGTGTCGCGGGCGGGGTGACGCTCGTAGAAGAAGCGCAGGCGGGCGCGCGCGTCCTTGGCGAAGGCGGGGTCCTTCAGCTTCGCGTCCCACTCGGCCTTCACGGCGGCGTCCTTGGCGAGCAGCTCGCGGGCGAAGGGCTCCAGCACGTAGTCCTCGACGTACTCCTTCTGCTCGAAGTGGGCGTTGAAGAAGCCCCACGCCAGCAGCGAGTCCGGCGCGGAGGGCTCGAACAGGTGCGCCACCAGCTCCACGCCCGGCTGGGCCGTGGGGACGTAGAGGGTGCCCGCGGGCAGCTCCTGGGTCTGCTTCTCCCAGGCGCCCTTGACGGTGAGCATCTGGTGGCCCTCGTTGGGCTGGGCGCCCCACTTCGCCTCGGTGGCGCGGAAGACCTCCACGTCGGCGGCGGGGGTCGCGCGCGACAGGCGCTGGAAGCGCAGACCGTGGGTGGTGAGCTTCTCCGCCACCCAGGCGGCGTGGGCGGGGGGCACCAGGTAGCCGCCCGCGGGGACGGTGGTGGTGAGGGCCGGCGTCAGCTCGCTGAAGTAGGGCACCTTCCAGATTTGGGGCTTGGAGTCGTCGTAGCGAATCCAGGTCTGCCCGGAGACGTCGGAGGGGCCGCGCTCGTAGGCGTAGCCGCGGAAGTCGAGGGTCTGCTTCTTGTCCGTGTTCTTCCAGGCGAGGACGACCTCGCGCGTCTGGCCGGAGGTGGCCTGGGCGTCGGTGTCCTTCAGCGCGGACAGCAGCGCGGCGCCATCGCGGGCGACCAGGCGCAGCAGGCCCGCCACGACGTCGCGCGTGGCCTTCACGCGCTCGGCATAGGGCTTCCAGGAGTGGGTCTCCACCAGCACGCCGAAGCGGTGGTGGACGGCGGCGTACGCGTGGCTCATGCGCGGGGGCGGCACGCCGTAGGCGAAGCCAGAGGTCGGGTCGTCCTCCTGGAGGAAGGAGGGGTAGAAGGCGAGGGGCTGGTGTCCTTGGGTCTCCAGCTCCTGGAACAGCTCCTGGCGCAGCTTCACGCCCAGCTCGCGCAGCTTCTCCGGGCCGGTCTGCTGGGGCTCGATGCCGACGGCGACGTCGGGCTCGAACTTGGCGCCGTCGGTGACGTGCAGGTCCGCGTAGACGACGGGGTCCCACGCGTGCAGGTAGCGCAGCAGGGCCACCATCTCCGGGGCGTCGGCCTTCACGTAGTCGCGGTTGAGGTTGAGGTTGTGCCCGGTGACGCGCCAGCCCATCTCCTCGGGGCCCACCTGGTTGGGGCGGTTGTTGGGGCCGAAGCGCTCGTGGCCGTCCACGTTGAAGACGGGGACGAAGACGGCGGTGACGCCCTTGAGGACGCCGGGCAGCGCCTTGCCCGTGAGCATGTCGCGCAGGAGCCAGAAGCCCGCGTCCTTGCCGTCGATTTCTCCGGCGTGGATGCCGCCCTGGAAGAAGACGACGGGGCGCGCCTTCTTCTTCGCGGCGGTGGGGGTGAGCACGCCGTCCGCGCTGGCGATGAGCGCGAGCATGGGCCGGCCCTCCGGGCTGGTGCCGAAGGTCTCGCAGCGGGCCTTGCCGGGGAAGGACTTCACGAAGGCGCGGCAGAGCGACTCGACCTCCGGGTAGCGGCCGGTGCGCGTCCAGCCGCTGGCTTCGGACACGGTCGTGAGGGGAGCGGGCGCCTGGGTGAGCGCCAGGGAGAGTGCGGTGGCGAGGAGCATCCCCTCCCCACAGCACAGGCCCTGCTGTGTTTCAACCGCCGCGCAGGGTGAGCGTGCCTCCCACCGGCAGCACGTACAGGTGTTCTCGTGACCAGCCGCGTCGGTTCCACTCGGCGTCCAGGCGGCGGGGCGGCTCGTCGAGCGGCTCGTCGGTGAGCTTGAAGGTGCCCCAGTGCATGGCGAGGAAGCGGGTGGCGCCGAGCGCCTCGAAGGCGCGCACGGCGTCCTCGGGGTTCATGTGCTGGCGGCTCATGAACCACTCCGGGTCATACGCGCCGATGGGGAGCATGGCGGCGTCGATACCCGGGAATCTCCGACCGATTTCCTGGAAGCCGTCGAACCAGGCGGTGTCGCCGGAGTGGTAGACGCGGGCGCTGGAGCCCTCGATGACGAAGCCGCCCCAGAGCATGTCGTTGGCGTCGTTGAGGCCGCGCCGGCTCCAGTGTTGCGACGGGACGTAGTGGACGGTGACGGGGCCGACCTTCGTGGACTGCCACCAGTCGAGCTCCGTGACGGCGAGGCCCGAACCCCTGAACACGGGCGTGTGGCCCAGGCCGGTGACGACGGGCGCGCGCACGTCGCGGAGGCTGGGGAGGTCGAGGTGGTCGTAGTGGTTGTGGGAGACGAGGCTGGCGGCGATGGGAGGCAGCTTGTCGGAGGGGACGCCGGGCGGGACGTTGCGGTGGATGACGACGTTGATGGCGTCACGCAGCACGGGGTCGACGAGGAGCGACACGCCGTCGAGCTGGACGAGCCAGCTGGCGTGGCCGAGCCAGGTGAGCCGCGCCCCCTCTCCGGGGGCTGGCGGCGTGGCGAGCAGGGCGAGGTCCGGCTCCACGCGGGGGACCGGGGCGCGCTCCGGCGCCTTGCGACGGCGTCCGGAGAGCTTGTCGGCCACGGCCCACTTGAAGACGCTGCTGAACGGCTGCGGGCCGCTGCCATCCAGGTTCTTGAAGCGCATGGCCATGGGGGCGTGCTCCTCCGGGTGTTCCCAGTCATGCTCGCGGCGGCGGGGATGCGCAAGGTGAATGCGGCCCCCGCGCCAACGAGGTTGGGAGCGCGAGCGGCTTGACTTTCGACGACTCAAGATACATTTGAAGTGGCATGAGACGCGACAGCAGGCTTTCGGTCGCCTTGCATGTGCTGCTGCACCTGCCGGAGCTGGGGCCGGTGGTGACGTCCGAGCAGATGGGGCGGTTGTTGAAGGCGAATCCGGTGGTCGTGCGGCGGACGATGGCGGGGCTGCGCGAGGCGGGCATCCTGCGCTCGGAGAAGGGGCATGGTGGGGGCTGGTCGTTGGCGCGGAAGCTGGAGTCGGTGACGCTGGCGGACGTGTACGAGGCGTTGGGGGCGCCGACGCTGTTCAGCATCGGGCCACGGGACGAGAGCCCCGGGTGTTTCGTCGAGCAGGCCGTCAACGGGGCGCTCGGGAAGGCGTTGGAGGACGCGGAGGCGCTCCTCCTGGCGCGGCTTCGTGGCACCACGCTGGCGGACGTCGCGGCCAGTGTCCGTCGGGATGCCGCGCGTGCTCCGAGGAGTGGTTCTCGCAGGACGTCATGAGCAGCGAGCCGTCCGTTGGACGGTCTGTCGGCGCGCGCAGGGGCGCGGAGGTGTTCCCATGTCGGAAATCACGCATCGCACGGTCGAGACGAATGGCATCCGTCTCCATGTCGCCGAGGCGGGCGAAGGCCCCCTGGTCTTGTTGCTCCATGGCTGGCCGGAGTCCTGGTACTCGTGGCGGCATCAACTGCCGGTCCTGGCGCGCGCGGGCTATCGCGTGGTCGCACCGGACGTGCGCGGGTATGGGCGCAGTGATGCGCCGCTGGAGGTCGAGGCGTACCGGATGAAGGCGCTGGTCGCGGACTTCGTGGGGCTGCTGGACTCGCTGGGGGAGCGGACGGCGGTGGTGGTGGGGCACGACTGGGGTGCGGCGATGGCGTGGGACTGCGCCGCGCTCCATCCAGAGCGCTTCCGGGCCGTGGTGGGGATGAGCGTCCCGCACCTGGGGCGTCCGCCGCTGCCGCCGACGCAGCTGTTCCGGAAGGCCTTCGGGGACCAGTGGTTCTACATCCTGTACTTCCAGGAGCCGGGGGTCGCGGAGGCGGAGCTCGAGGCGGACATCCCGAGGACGATGCGCACGGTGCTCGCGGGGACGGCGGGCTTCGACGTGACGTCGGAGGTGGTGCGCGCGCGCAAGCCGGGGGATGAATTCCTCACGGGCGTGCCGACGCCGGAGCGTCTGCCTTCGTGGCTCACGGAGGAGGACGTCGCGTACTTCGTGGGCGAGTTCTCGCGCAGGGGTTTCCGGGGTGGGCTCAATCGCTACCGGAACATGGACCGGGACTGGGCGGAGCTGCCGGAGCTGGCGACGGTGAAGATTGAGCAGCCCGCGCTCTTCCTCGTGGGAGAGAAGGACCCGGGGCGGGCCTTCGCTCCGGTGGACCTCATGAAGCCGCTGGTGCCGAACCTCCGGGAGGTGCGGGTCCTGCCGGGGGCGGGGCACTGGATTCAGCAGGAGCGCGCGGACGAGGTGAACGCGGCGCTGCTGGAGTTCCTGGCGTCATTGCCCGCGTGAGGGTGGGTCACCACGTGGGGTGGCAGAACCAGGGGCCGGAGGGGCGGCGCTGGAAGCAGCGGTGGCCCTCGTCACAGGTGTTGGGGCCGTTGGGGTCGCAGGGCTGCTTGCAGGACCAGCCGTCGCAGACGCGGCCGTGGGGGCAGGGCGGTTGTCCGTCGCCGCAGCGCTCCTCGCACTCGGACCAGATGATGCCGGGGCGTGCGGCGGCGTGGATGACTCCGCAGCGTTGCCCGTTGGGGCACGGGGTCTGCTGGCAGGTCGGGCCGTAGACCCGAGCGCAGGCGGAGGCACCTTCCTCGTGTCGGATGCAGTGCATGCCCTCGGGGCAACCCGTCTGCTCACATGAGGGGAGACAGAGCGGGGAGGGGATGTCCGGGACGCAGAAGAAGTTCGGGGGACAGGTCGCGGGCGCATCCAGCTGGCAGGGGCGTCCGCAGAAGCCGGCGGCACCGCCGCACAGCAACCCTTCTCGGCAAGCTCCTTCTCGTGAGGACGCAATCTCGACGCAGCGCTCGCCTTCGTCGCGGATGCCCAGGGGCACGCAGTAGCGCACCAGCGGCCCCTGTCCCTCGGTGGCGAGGAGGCGGCAGACCTGGCCGTCCAGGCATTGCGCGTCCGTGAGGCACTGGCTGTCGGCGCAGTACTTCGCGTGGGCACGCGTGTCGTGGAGGCAGCCCAGTCCTTCCTCGCACTCGGAGCTCTTCGAGCAATCCCGGTGGTAGGTCTGGAGCAAGGCGCGCTCATGCGTGGCGAGGACGGGGCTGATGGCTCGACCATCGATGGTTTCGGGGGCCGTCGAGCGAATCACGCCCAGCGTGACGAGGACGAGAGGGAGTGGCAGCAGCAGCGCGACCCCCGCCCCCAGATAGGCTCTCCAGCTCATCCGCCCTCACCACACCTTTTGCGGCAGTCCTCCTCGGCGTCCGCTCCTTCGGCGTCGCAGTACATCCGGCGCTCTTCATCGGAGCACCGCTTGGGGATGTTCTCCAGCGCGTCCCTGTGCGCCGCGCGGTCCACCAGCCCGTCACGTCGATGGACCTCGGGGCAGCCGAGCAAGACCCAGGACAGCGCACAGACACAGCCGGTCCACCATGGCATCGCGGCGCCCCCCGCTGAGTGACTTGACCCGGAATCCTAAAGCAGGTGGTCTGCCTCGGTGATGACCTGTGAGGTAGGAACTGGCGCCACTGTCCGCGGCCCGACACCGCGCCGTGGGGCCGCGAGACAGGGAGCGGGCGCACGAGAGGGAAGAGCGCGGCCCCGGGCTCCCGTATATAGAGCGCGATGCTTCCCTCTTCCGGCTCCACCACCCGCAAGCTGCTCCTGGCCTTCGGCGCCCTGGTCGCGCTGTTCACGGCGGCCTCGGGCTTCGCGCTCGCCCGGCTGGTGGACATCCGCGACGGCTCGCACGAACTGCGCGAGGCGGGCGCCCGGGTGCGCGACACGCTGGAGCTGGCCACCGCCGTGCGCGACCAGTACGCCCACGTCGCCCACACCATCATCCTCGGCAACGCCAGCCACGTGCGCTTCCACGAGGAGTCCCGCGCGCGCGTGGAGACCCTCACGCGCAAGCTCCGGGAGCAGGCCCAGGACGACGAGGAGCGCGCCTGGGTCGCGGACATCCAGCGCAACGGCGACGCGCTCGACCGCCTCTACCGCGACACCCTCCTGCCCGCCGTGCTGGCGAAGGACCAGGCCGCCGTCACCTCCGCCCACGGCCACGCGCTGGAGCTCGTCTCCCTCATCCAGTCGCGCGCCGAGTCCCTCGCCCAGCGCTTCGACACCTCCATCGGCCGGTTCGAGGAACACGTCGCCTCCGTGGAGCACACCAGCTTCCGCTGGGCCCTCTTCCTGCTCGGGGGCGCCACGCTGTTCGCCGTGGGCGTGGGCATCTACATCGGCAACTCCGTCGCCCGGCCCGTGGCCCGCCTCTCCGAGGGCACCGCCCGCGTGGCGCGCGGTGAGCTCGACGCCCGCATCCCCGAGGACGACCCGGGAGAGCTGGGACAACTCGCCGCGCGCTTCAACCAGATGACCCGCGCCCTGCGCACCCACCAGGCCCAGCTCGTCCAGCACGAGAAGCTCGCCAGCGTGGGGCGGCTCGCGGCGGGCGTGGCGCACGAAATCAACAACCCGCTGGGCGTCATCCTCGGCTATGTGCGCATCCTCCAGCGCAAGGCCGAGGGCGCGCTGGCCGAGGACCTGCGGGTCGTGGAGGAGGAGGCGGTGCGCTGTCAGCAGATCGTCGAGGGGCTGCTCGACCTCTCCCGGCCGGGTCTCGGCCCCGTGGAGCGGGTGGCCCTGCGTGAGGTGTGCGAGGACGTGGTGGCCCGGCTGCGCGAATCCGAGCGGCTCGGACAGGTCGAGGTCCGCGTGGAGGGCGAGGCCACGGCGTGGGCCCAACCCCCGCGCCTGCGGCAGGTGCTCCTCAACCTGGTGAAGAACGCGACCGAGGCCGCGGGTGACGGCGGCGCCGTGGAGCTGCGCATCGAGGCCACGCGGGAAGGCGGCGCGAGCGTGGCTGTCTCGGACTCCGGTCCAGGCGTGAAGCCCGAGGACCAGCCCCGCCTGTTCGAGCCCTTCTTCACCACGCGCCCCACGGGGACGGGCCTGGGGCTCGCGGTGAGCCAGGCCATCGCGGAGGCGCACGGCGGCGACATCGTCGCGGACCAGGGGCCGCTCGGAGGCGCCCGCTTCACGCTGCGCCTGCCGCCCGCGTCACCCGCGAGGGAGGCGATGGCGTGAGCACTCCCATCCCTCCCAGTGTCCTCGTGGTGGACGACAAGGAGAACATGCGCAAGCTGTTCTCCCGCATCCTCGGAGACGCCTACGCGGTGACGGAGGCGGCGGACGGGACGCAGGCGCTCGCGCTGCTGGCCGAGCGCGACTTCGACATGGTCGTCACCGACATCCAGATGCCCGGGGCCGACGGCTTCGCGGTGCTGCGCGAGGTGAAGCGGCGCACCCCGGACACGCAGGTGGTGCTCGTCACCGCCTACGCGAGCATTCCCAAGGCGGTCGAGGCCATCAAGGAAGGCGCCTACGACTACCTCTCCAAGCCCTTCGACCCGGACGAGGTCGCGCTGGTGGTCGCGCGCGCCCTGGAGCAACGCCGCCGCAGCCGCGCCGCCGCCGGCCTCAAGGACCGCCTGGCCACCGCGCCGGACCTGCACGGCCTGCGCGGCGAGAGCCCCGCGATGCGCGCGCTGCACGGCCTGCTGACCCAGGTGGCGGCGCGCGACCTCACGGTGCTGCTCACGGGCGAGACGGGCACCGGCAAGGAGCTCGCGGCCAGGGCCGTGCACGCGGAGAGCCCTCGTCGGGCGCGGCCCTTCGTCGCGGTGAACTGCGGCGCGCTGCCCGCGGAGCTGGTGGAGAGCGAGCTGTTCGGCCACGCCAGGGGCGCCTTCACGGGGGCCACCGTGGCCAAGGCGGGCCTCTTCGAGGAGGCCCACGGCGGCACGCTCTTCCTCGACGAGATTGGCGACCTGCCGTTGCCGGTGCAGGTGAAGCTCAACCGCGCCCTCCAGGAGCGCGAGGTCCGCCGCGTGGGCACCACCGTGCCGGTCAAGGTGGACGTCCGGGTCGTGGCGGCGACGCACAGGGACCTGGCCGCGGAGGTCGCGGCGGGACGCTTCCGCGAGGACCTCTACTACCGCCTCAACGTGGTGACGGTGCGCCTGCCCGCGCTGCGCGAGCGCCGCGAGGATGTGCCGTTGCTGGCCATGCACTTCCTCGCCCGCGCGGGGCGCCCGGAGCTGGACGGCTTCACGCCCGAGGCGCTCCAGGCGCTCGCGGGCCACGCCTGGCCCGGCAACGTGCGGCAGCTGGAGAACGCGGTGGCGCGCGCGGCGGCGGTGGCGCAGGGGGCTCGGGTGACGGTGGAGGACCTCCCGCCGGAACTGGCGACCGCGAGCGCCAGCGTGCCCACGCCTCGCGCCACGGCGGAGTCACTGACGCGGCTGCCCTATCGCGAGGCGGTGGACAGCGCGCGGGACGCCGTCTCGCGCGACTACCTCATGGCGCTGATGCGCGAGTTCGGAGGCAACGTGACCCACGCCGCCGAACGCGCCGGCATGGAGCGCGAGAGCCTCCACCGCCTGCTCAAGCGCTACGGCGTGCGCTCCGAGGACTTCAAGCGCAACGACTGAGAGGGCTTCCCGGTCGGCGAACGTCGCCCCGGCCAGCCCAGGGGCACCGCCATGGCCCTGGGTCGTCACGTTCCAGGGCCTCGAACGCGAGGGGCACCCTCAGAACGCGGGGACCACCGCGTCGCCATACTTCGTCTGGATGAAGCGCCGGACCTCCTCGGACTGGAGCGCCTTGAGCAGGGTGCGCACCTCCGGGCGGGCCTCGTCGCCCCGGCGCACGACAATCACGTTGGCGTAGGGATTGCGCGTGGCCGACTCGCGGGCGAGGGCCTTCGCGTCCAGGTTCAGGTGCTTCTGGGCCTCCAGGAAGTAGTTGCCGTTGATGACGGCGGCGGCCACGTCCTCCAGGGTGCGGGGCTGCTGCTCGGCGTCGATTTCCCTCAGCGCCAGCTTGCGCGGATTGCCCACCACGTCCGCCACCGTGGCGCCTGCGCCCACGCCCTCGCGCAGGCGCAAGAGGCCGTTGTCCTCCAGCAGGTGCAGCGCGCGCGAGGCGTTGCTCGGGTCGGCGGGAATCGTCACCTGCGCGCCCTCGGGCAGCTCCGCCAGCTGGCGGTACTTGATGGAGTAGAGCGCCAGCGGCTCCAGGTGCACCGCGCCCGCGCTGCTCAAGGCCAGCCTCCGGTCCGCGGCGAACCGCTCCAGGTAGGGCACGTGCTGGAAGTAGTTGGCGTCCAGCTGCGAGTCCGCCAGCGCGATGTTGGGCTGCACGTAGTCGGTGAACTCCACCACCTCCACCCGCAGGCCCTCGCGCAGGGCCACGGGCACGGCGGCGCGGAGGATCTCCCCGTGGGGGACGGGATTGACGCCCACCTTCACGATGCGCAGGCCGGGGGCCTGCCCGGTGCTGAGCGGTTCGGACTTCGAGCACCCCGTGCCCACCAACAGCACGGCGGAGACGACGGCGAAGGCCAGGGGGATGAGCAGGAACGACGCGGGCGGCTTCATGGGGTGTCTCCAACAGGGGCGCGGCGCGAACAGCGCATCGCCCCGGATATTTCAATCGAGCGGACGAGCAGGCTGTGCGCGACTGTGGTCGAACCGGGACGCGAGCCCATCCCCGAGCCACTGCACCCACTGGACCAGCGCGAGCAGCACCACGAGGCACCCCAGCATGACGTCGGTGCGGAAGCGCATGTAGCCGTACTTCACCGCCAGGTCTCCCAGCCCCCCGCCGCCCACCGCGCCGGCCATGGCGCTGTAGCTCAAGAGGCTGATGACCACGAGCGCCGTGCCACGCACGAGTGACGGCAGCGCCTCCGGCAGGAGCACGCGGAAGATGACCCGCGGGTGGGTGGAGCCCATGGCGATGGCCGCCTCGACGAGCCCGCCGTCCACCTCCCGCAGCGCCTGCTCCACCACGCGGCCCATGAAGGGAATCGCCGCCACCACCAGCGGGACGATGGCCGCCGTCGTGCCGATGGTCGTCCCCACCAGCAACCGCGTCAGCGGGACGATGGCCACCATCAGGATGATGAATGGCACCGAGCGCCCCACGTTGACGAGCGTGCCCAGCACCCGGTTCAAGCCCGGCCGCTCCCACAGCCCGCCCCGGTCCGTCAGCACCAGCAGCACGCCCAGGGGCAGCCCCGCGAGCACCACCAGCACGCCGGCCACGGACGTCATGTAGAGCGTCTCCAGCGTGGCCACCCACAGCGAATGCGCCAGCTCACCCGACATGGGCGGCCTCCTCGCGCGTCAGGCCCTCTTGCCGCAGGAACGCCAGCGCCTGGGCCACCGCGTCCGGCGCCCCCGTCAGCTCGAACAACAACCGCCCCACGCGCGTCTCGCCCACCCGCTCCAGCGAACCCTCCAGCAGGTGCGCGTCCACGTCGAAGCGGCGCGCCAGGGTGCTCAGGATGGGGCGCGTGGAGTGTTCGCCCGCGAGCGCCAGCTCCACCCGCTGGCCCCCCCGCAGCACCGCGGCCTCGCCCGTGACGAAGGGCGGGTAGCACAGCTCGTGCAACCGCGTGCCCGGCCTCGCGAGCAGGTCCGCCACCTTGCCCTGCTCGACGAGCCGGCCCTTCTCCAGCACGGCGACGGAGTCGCAGATGGCCTTCACCACCTCCATCTGGTGGGTGATGAGCAGGATGGTGAGCCCCAGCCGCTGGTTGATGTCGCGCAGCAGCGACAGCACCGACCGCGTCGTCTCCGGGTCCAGCGACGACGTGGCCTCGTCCGACAGGAGGATGCGGGGACGGGGCGCCAGCGCGCGGGCGATGCCCACCCGCTGCTTCTGTCCGCCCGACAGCCGCGCCGGATAGACGTCCGCCTTGTCGGACAGGCCCACCAACGCGAGCAGCTCCGCGACGCGCTCGCGAATCCGCTCGCGCGGCAGCCCCGCCACCTCCAGCGGATAGGCGACGTTGCCCGCCACCGTCTGCGAGGAGAACAGGTTGAAGTGCTGGAAGATCATCCCGATGCCCTGCCGCGCCTGGCGCAGCTCCTCCGGCTTCAGGGACAGCAGCTCCTTTCCGTTCACCCGCACCCGGCCCGACGTGGGGCGCTCCAGCAGGTTGACGCAGCGGATGAGCGTGGACTTGCCGGCGCCGCTCTGCCCGAGCACGCCGAACACCTCTCCAGGCTCCACCCGCAGCGACACGTCCTGGAGGGCCACCACCTCCCGCCCACCCTGGGCGTACACCTTGCCGACCCCACGCAGCTCGATCATCCACCGACTCCCCGCGGGGTGTTCGCCAGCTCCTCGGCGAAGGCCGCGAATGAACTCCAATAACGCTCACCCGTGTCGGGCAGCACCGTGAGCACCGTCTTGCCGGGCCCCAGCCGCTTCGCCACCTGTCGCGCCGCGTGCAGCGCCGCGCCGCTGGAGATACCCACCAGCAGGCCCTCCCTGCGCGCCAGCTCGCGCGCCGCCAGGTACGCGTCCACGTCCGACACGTCGATGACCTCGTCGAACACGGAGCGGTCCAGCACCTCCGGGACGAAGTTGGCGCCGATGCCCTGGATGCGGTGGGGCCCCGCCTTGCCCTGCGTCAGCAACGGCGAGCGCAGCGGCTCCACCGCCACCACCTGGAGCGCCGGGTTCGCCTTCTTCAGCTCACCGCCCGCGCCGGTGATGGTGCCGCCCGTGCCGATACCCGCCACGAACGCGTCCAGCGCCTTCACGTCCAGGTCGCCCAGGATTTCCTTCGCCGTGGTGCGGCGGTGGATTTCGGGGTTGGACGGGTTGCGGAACTGCTGCGGCATGAAGCCCTGGTCCCCGAGCGACTTGAGCAGCTCCTCGGCGGCCTCGACGGCGCCCGTCATCCCCTTGGCGGCGGGCGTGAGCACCAGCTCCGCGCCATATGCCTCCAGGATGCGGCGGCGCTCCACGCTCATGCTCTCCGGCATCGTGAGCACCAGCCGGTAGCCCTTCACCGCGGCCACCATGGCCAGCGCCACGCCGGTGTTGCCGCTGGTGGGCTCGACGATGGTCATCCCCGAGCGCAGCCGGCCGTGGTTCTCCGCGTCCTCCAGCATGGCCAGACCGATGCGGTCCTTCACGCTGCCGCCGGGGTTGAAGAACTCGACCTTGGCCAGCAGCGTGGCCTCGTCCGCCTGTCCGATGCGCGACAGCCGCACGATGGGCGTCCGGCCAATGAGCTGCGTCACGTCGGCGTAGATGTTGTTGGGCATCCGTGTCTCTCGGGGGTTGGGCCGGGACCACGGTTGCGCCCCGGCGTGTGGGGAAAAGAAACGGCCCGTCTCCGATGCTGCTGGGGGACGGGCCGGACACGCCTGTGCGCGAAGGACGCTCAGTACGCTCGAACGGATGGACCCGTCGGGGCACGACAACACGTGCCGCGACAACAGGTTCCGTGGGGAGCGACGAGGACGAGCATCGCCTCAGGACGTAACCAATCCGCCGCACGCTGTCAACCCGACCTCCTCTTCACGCGGCCTCCCTTACCGACTGGCTCAGCGCCCGCGCGAGGTCCGCCTGGAGGTCCTCCACGTCCTCCAGTCCCACCGAGAAGCGGATGAGCCCGTCGGTGATGCCCCGCCGCTCGCGCTCCGGGGCGGGCACGGAGGCGTGCGAGTGCCTCGCCGGCACCGTGACGATGCTCTCCACCGCGCCCAGCGACACGCCGAGCAACGGCAGGCGCAGCGACTCCACGAAGCGCCCCGTCATGCCGTCGCGCGCCAGCCGGAAGGACACCACCGCGCCGGTGCCCGGATAGAAGACCTCCCGGATTTCGGACCTGCCACCGAGCCACCGGGCGAGCGCTCCGGCGGTGCGGACCTGTCGCTCCATGCGCACGTGGAGCGTCTTGATGCCGCGCTGGAGCAGGAAGCAGTCCTGGGGGCCCAGCACCGCGCCCACCGCGTTCTGGAGGAAGTAGACCTCCCTGGCCAGCTCCGGCGTGCGCACCGCCACCGTGCCCGCGACGACGTCGCTGTGTCCGCCCAGGTACTTGGTGGCGGAGTGGATGACGATGTCCGCGCCCTGGGTGAGCGGTCGCGACAGCGCCGGGGACAGGAAGGTGTTGTCCACGATGAGCAGCGCGCCGTACGTGCGCGCCAGGGTGGCCATGGCCGGGATGTCGGTGCGCTTGAGGAACGGATTGCTCACCGTCTCCACCAGCAGGCCGCGCGTGTCGGGACGGAACGCGGCGCGCACCGCCTCCACGTCGCTGGTGTCCACGAAGGTGGCCTTGATGCCGAAGCGGCTGAAGACGCGGGTGAGCACCCGGAAGGAGCCGCCGTAGCAGTCGTCGGTGACGACCAGGTGGTCGCCCGCGCTGAACAGCATCAGCACGGAGGAGAGCGCGGCCATGCCGGAGCCGAAGGCGAACGCGCCCGCGGCCTCGTCCAGCGCGGCGAGCACGCCCTCCAGCGCCTTGCGCGTGGGGTTGCCCGAACGCGCGTAGTCGAACTCACCGGGCGTCTCCAGCCCCGGCTGGTCGAACATGGACACCTGGTAGACGGGCACCGCCGCGGCGCCCGTCACCGGGTCCACCTCGTGTCCGGTGTGCAGGAGCCGCGTCGCGAAGCTCGACTCAGCGGGAGCCGGCGTCGAGCGCCTGGGCCAGGTCGGAGATGATGTCATGGCAGTCCTCGATTCCCACGGAGAGGCGAAGCAGTCGGTCGGAGATGCCCAGCGCCGCGCGGCGCTCGGCGGGGATGTCCGCGTGTGTCTGGGTGGTGGGGTAGGTGATGAGCGTCTCGACGCCGCCCAGTGACTCGGCGAAGAGGCACAGCTTCACGGCGCCCAGCACCTGGGGCACCAGGGCCGGGTCGGTGACGTCGAAGGACAGCATGCCGCCGGCCCCCGGGTAGTAGACGCGCGCCACCTTCGGGTGACGCTCCAGGAACGCCGCCACCTCGCGCGCGTTGGCCTGGTGCTTCTCCATGCGCAGCGCCAGCGTCTTCAGGCCGCGAATCACCAGGTACGCGTCCTGCGGCCCCAGGATGGCGCCGATGCCGTTCTGCGCGTAGGCGAGCCTCTCTCCCAGCGCCGCGTCGCGCGCGACGAGCGCGCCCGCGACGACGTCGTTGTGCCCGGCCAGGTACTTGGTGGCGGAGTGGACGACGATGTCCGCGCCCAGCTCCAACGGGCGCTGGAGATAGGGCGTGTAGAAGGTGTTGTCGACGATGAGCAGGATGCCCGCCTCGCGCGCCAGGGCGACGAGCGCGGGCAGGTCCGCCGTCTTCATCATCGGGTTGGTGGGGGACTCCACCAGCAGCGCGCGCGTGTCGGGCCGCAGCGCCGCGCGCACCGCCTCCACGCGGCTGGTGTCCACGAACGTGTGGGGCACGCGCAGCAGCCGGTCCACCAGGCGGTAGGTGCCGCCGTAGAGGTCCTCGGTGAGGACGACGTGGTCCTCCGGGCCGAAGAGCTGGAGCGCGCAGTGCAACGCGGCCATGCCGGAGGCGAAGGCGAGCCCCCGGGCGCCGCCCTCCAGCTGCGCGAGCGCGTCCTCCAGCGCCGCGCGGGTGGGGTTCTTCGTGCGCGAGTAGTCATAGCCCGTCGACTGGCCGAGCCCGGGGTGCTGGTAGGTGGCGGAGTGGTGGACGGGGACGGCCACCGCGCCGGTGGCGGGGTCCCGGCGGGTTCCGGCGTGGACGAGCGTCGTGGCGATGTTCATGGCGGATGCTCCTTCAGGGATGGGTTCAGCGACCGCGCAGCGTCTGCGACACGCGCAGGATGTCGGCCAGCACGCCGGAGGCCGTCACCGCGCCCCCCGCGCCCGCGCCGCGGACGGTGAGCGGGAAGTCGCTGTGCCGCGTGGTGGTGAAGGACACGAAGGACTCGGAGCCGCGCAGGTCGGCGGCGGGGTGGCCCACCTCCGCGGCGTGCAGGCCCACGCGGATGACGGGCGCACCGGTTCCCAGCCTCGACGGGTCGATGCGCGCCAGGTAGCGCAGCACCGTGCCGGCCTGCTGGCAGTGCGCCACCTTCTCCGCGTACTCCCCGTCGAGCGCGCGCAGCCCCCGCAGGAACGCCTCCGTCGTCTCCTCGGACCGCGCGGACACCGGGACGAAGGGCTCCAGCGCCACGTCCGCCAGGGACAGGGGCAGCCCCAGCTCGCGGGCGAGGATGAGCGCCTTGCGCGCCACGTCGGCGCCGCCCAGGTCCTCGCGCGGGTCGGACTCGGTGAAGCCCCGGTCCCTCGCGGTGCGCACCGCCACCGACAGCGGCACGCCCGCCATCAGCTCGTTGCAGATGAAGCCCACGCTGCCGGACAGGGACGCGGTGATGAGGCGCACCGTGTCGCCGGTGCGCACCAGGTTGGCGAGCGTGTCGATGACGGGCAGGCTGGAGGCCACCGTCGTCTCGTAGTGGTAGGCGACGTGGTGACGCCGCGCCTCGGCGACGAGCGCCTCGCGCTCCTCCCAGGGCAGGGCCAGGGGCAGCTTGTTGGCCGCCACCACGTGCACGCCCCGGCGGAACGCCTCCGTGTAGAGCGGCGCCACGTCGCCGGCCGCCGTGCAGTCCACGAGGATGGGCACCGGCAGCCGGCGCAGCTCGTCCAAGAGGGGGATGAGCGCCCGCGTCCCGGGTCCACCCCGGACGACGCGCGCGAGCCGCTCCTCCAACCCCTCCAGCGACAACCCCGCGGGCTCGAACAGCGTGTGCTGGCTGTCGGCCAGGCCCACCACCCGCAGCGCGATGCCGTGGCGCTCGCGCAGCAAGGACTCCTGCGCCCGGAGCTGGGCGAGCAGCTGCCCGCCCACCGTGCCCTTGCCGAGCAGGAACAGGCTCACCTGCTGGTGGGCGAGGTTGAAGGCCGCGTGCGTCGTGCGCACCGCGATGGCGGTGTCCGCCGCGTCCACCACGCAGGAGATGGAGCGGGAGCTGGCGCCCTGCGCGCTGGCGCGCACGCCCACGCCCACCGCGCCCAGCGCGCTGAAGAAGCGCCCGGCCACGTTGACGCCCTGGCCCATGGCCTCGGCCACCAGCGTCAGCAGCGTCACCGGCTGGCGCACGCCCAGGGGCTCCACCTCGCGCCGCGCCAGCTCCTGGCCCAGCTCCTCCTCCAGCGCCGCGCGCGCCCGCTCCGCGTCGGGACGCGGCACGACGACGGCGATGGACTGCCCGTTGGCGGACTGGGCCGTCATCCACACCGTGACGCGGGCGCCGCGCAGCGCGGACAGGACGCGCTCGCCCAACTGGAACTGGTCGGACAGCTTGCGCACCTCGATGCCCAGCAACGCCAGGTCCTCGCGCGTGGCGATGCAGGTGGGGCGCTGCCCGTCGCGCGAACCGATGGCGTCGATGAGCGTGCCCGGGTGGTCCGGGTGCATGGTGTTGCGGATGCGCAGGCTGATGCCGGACTCGATGAGCGGAATCATCGTTCGCGGGTGCAGCATGCGCACGCCCACGGAGGCCAGCTCCAGGCCCTCGCCATGCGTGAGGTGCGGCACCGGGTACGCGTCGCTCACCAGGTCCGGGTCGGCGGTGTGCAGGCCCAGCACGTCCGTCCACACCGTCACCTCGGTGGCGCCCAGTCCCTGCGCCACGAGCGCCGCCGTGTAGTCGGAGCCGTTGCGCCCCAGCGTGGTGGTGCGCCCGTCCGCCGTGGCCGCGACGAAGCCGGGGATGACGGGCACGGCGGAGCCCCAGAGGGCGGACTGGCGCTGGAGCTGCTCGCGCGTGCGGGCCACGTCCACCCGCGCGTTGCCGAAGGTGGCGTCCGTCACCAGCAGCTGCCGCGCGTCGCGGAAGGCCGCGGGGGTGCCCGCCGCCTCGAGCAGCTCCGCCAGCAGCGTGGCGGAGACCAGCTCCCCGAAGGCGAGCGCCTTGTCGCGCGAGGCGGGCGAGCACTCGCGGGTGAGGCTGATGCCCTGCAAGAGCTGCTGGAGCGGGGCGAGCAGCTGGTCCACCCGCGCCGCGAGCGTGGTGGAGCGCGCGGGGTGCAGCGCGGCGGCGTTCGTCTTCGCCAGATGCGCCACGCGCGCCACCACCGTGAGCGCGCCCTCCAGCTCGCCGCGCGCGGCCAGGTCGGCCGCCTCCAGCAGCCAGTCCGTCGTGTCGCCCATGGCGGAGACGACGACCGCCAGCGGCCCCGCCTTCGCGTGGAGGCCAATCAGCTCCAGCACCTGCCGCAGCCGGCGGGGCGAGCCCACGGAGGAACCACCGAACTTCATCACCCGGAAGGACGTGCTGCTCATGTCGCGAACCTCGAACGGGGGCGCGGGTGGCCCCGAAGGCGTGAGAGGGCGCTGGGCGCGCGTCGGCCAGACACACGTCTGGCGTTCGCGGCGCGCCGAGGCGCCGAGGAAGGGAATGGGAGAGGGATTGAGCGGAGACGGGCCCTAGCCGGCGCGCATCAGCCCGCGCATTCGCGCGGCCACCACGCGGAGGGGCCGGCGCATTCGAGCGGGCGCGGCGACGCGCGAGGCGTCACGGAGCGGCGGGGCGTCGAGGGATGCGGCGTTGACGGTGGGAACCACGGAGGTCCTCTCTCACCGAAGCGGAGGGGCTGACCTCGCTTCGGACGCTTGGTTTGCCCGGGGAGCACCTGCTCTCCGGACCGCATCGTTTGGACACCTTGGAGGTCCGACTCCAGGTTGTCGGGCCACCGCCGAAGCGGGACCGCTCTGGATGCTGGAATGGCTGATAGACGGTGTGCGGGAGCTTGTCAATCACTCGCACCTCGCGTCCGTCCGGGGCCCGCGAAAAGAACACCGGGCGGCGGGGCACGAAGGCACCCGGCCGCCCGGCGTGGAGGGGAGGAGCGAGCGTCACGCCCGCGTGACGTCAGTCGCGCTTGATGGCGCCCTTCGGGACCAGGATGACGACCTCCTTGCAGTCCGAATAGATGATGGAGCTCATGTCGGCGTAGTTGTGGGTGGTCTTCCCGTTGTTGCGCACGATGCCCATGTCGTTGCCCTTGGAGCCGCCGCTGTAGTCCCAGCCGTGGCGCGACTGGAAGATGATGGCGCCGTCCGGCACCTTCCCTTCCTTGACGAGCTGGCGGTACTGGTCGGCGCTGACGACGTTGGCGGTCGCGTTGCCGTAGGGGCTCTTGATGGCCTTCTGCTTGGCGCCCGGGAAGGGGATGGACTCCCAGCCGTTGCGCAGCATCTGCGCCATGCCGCCGCGCGGGTTGTTCGGGTCGTTGCCCGTGGCCGCCGGCGTGTTGGGGATGCCCAGCCGGCGCATGTTGTTGAGCGTGGTCAGCACGCAGTAGCCGGTGGGGCCGTTGTTCAGCTTGGACGTGGCCAGCTTCTTGAGCGTGGGGTGGTTGGTGTCGATGGTGACGCCGTTGCCCAGCACCGCGCCCGGCTTCTGGGTGGTGTTGTCGGTGTTCGTCTGCGTGGTGCCCGGCTTCGCCTTCGAGTCACCGGTCTCGAAGGTGTCGCCGGTGGGCCTGACGGTCGGCTTGTTGCCGACGCCCAGCTGCTTGAGCATGTTCCCGTCGACCATGCCCTCCTTGCCGGGGGCCGGCTTGAGGCCGTGCTCGAGCTGGTACCTGTAGGCGGCCGCGCGCGTCTTGGGACCGAAGAAGCCGTCCACCTCCACGCCCAGCTTCTTCTGCAGCTCCTTCACGGAGGCGCCGTGGTCGCCGATGCTCAGCTCGGCCTTGCCGGACCGCACGTCCGACAGGCTCGGCGCCGCCGAGTACTTGTTGTCGAACCTGGGCAGCGCGGACGGCTTCACCGGGTTCATCTGGGTGGCGGCGGGCCGGGTCGTCGTGCCGGACGGCTCCACCGTGGACGTGCCGCCGAAGTCCTTGGCCAGCGCCTGCGCGCGCGCCCACACGTCGTTGGAGTAGTCGTTGCCCGTGGTGCCCACGTCCATGTTCTGGAGGGTGCGCACGTTCTTCGGGCCGGCGTTGTACGCGGCCACCGCGCCGCGAAGCTGTTGCTCGGGCGGCCAGTCCGGGTGCGCCTTCTTCACGTCGTTGAGGAAGCCCTTGAGGATGCCGGCCGCCTGGTCGATGTGGCCCGCGCTGTACGGCCCGCCCTCGGGCTTGTGGTAGCGCTTGTCCACCTGCATCAGGCCAAAGCCATTGCCGTTGTCGCCCAGGCCCCGGCTGTCCAGCGCCGCGCCCCCGCGCGACTCGCGGCTGGCGATGGCCGCCAGCAGCGCCGGCGGCAAGCCGTACTTCTTGCCCGCGGCCTCGAACTCGGACGCGTACTTCTTCAGCCGCGCCGCGTCCGTCTGCGCCATCTTCGTGGACGCATTGACGCCCGCCGTCAGGCCATCCTGCGACGCCGTGCGCTGCGAGGCCCCCGTGGGCTTGTACCTCGAGAGGATGGCGTTGAGGTCCTGCGTGCCGGCGTCATTCGAGAGGTTCCGGACTCGCGAGGTGGTCGAGGACCTCACGGACAGACTGTTTGACATTGGCGACATCCCCTTGAGTCCCAGGGGCAGGTGGTCCCCGGGCAGCGAATGTCGGAATTGTCAGATCAAAAGCTGGAAAAGTTTCTTTGCGCGCCAGGTCGTAAAGAGAAGTTCAGTGAGTTCGGGTGGTTGTGTTTGCGCCGTGTGGGTCGTGACGCGCCTTGTGTCGCATTCGTGACAGTGGGGAATTGTCTGTCCATTGCGGTCGTGTCAAACAATTGCAGTGTGTGCGGGTCACGAAGGTGTGACGGAGCGAGCGGCGTCCAGCCCGCAAGGACACTCGCATTCGCGGGCCTCCGGGCCGCGGACGGGGTATGGGGAGGGGATGAACCAGGAGGAAGGAGCAGGCGTGGAGGCGGTGCGGGCGGACGGCGACGCGGTGACGCGGGCGCTCGTGGAGAATCACCGTCAATTTCTGTCATTTCTGGAACGGCGCGTGGGCAACCGGGCGGTCGCGGAGGAGCTGCTCCAGGCGGCGTTCGTGAAGTCGCTGGAGCGGGGTGGGGCGTTGACGGAGGGCGAGGGCGCGGTGGCCTGGTTCTACCGGCTGTTGCGCAATGCGTTGGTGGACCACCACCGCCGGCAGGTGGCGGAGGGGCGGGCGCTGGCGCGCGAGGCCCTGGGGGCGGACGAGCCGGTGGAGGACCCGGAGCTGCGCCGCGTGGTCTGCGCGTGCGTGGGGGAGCTGCTCCCCACGCTCAAGCCGGAGTACGCGGAGATGGTGCGGCAGGTGGACCTGGAGTCGCGCGGAGTCCCGGAGGTGGCGCGCGAGGCGGGAATCACGCCCAACAACGCCGGCGTCCGGCTCCACCGCGCGCGTCAGGCGCTGAAGAAGCAGTTGGAGCGCAGCTGCGGGTCCTGCGCGGCGCATGGCTGCCTGGACTGCACGTGCCGCTCGCGCCCCGGCGCGTGAGCGGGCGGGGGGAGGGGCGCTCGGCGGGCGCGGAGAAAGCCCTTGCCGAGCCCCCGGTCCCACCGCTATCTCCCACGCAGGTGCCGAGGGGCGCCTGCCCGAAAAGACGACGTCACCCTCGCTGCTCCCGCTGGTCCGACAGTTTCCGCTGAAGTTCCTTCCACGGCCCGTGACCCGGGTGGGGCCGGCGACGAGGGACTTTTTCATGGGAACCGTCTCATCCACCTCCGAAGCCACCTCCCTCCATGAGTGCAAGGTCCGGGCGTCGCTCCTCTTGAAGGAGCTGGGCTCGACGGACGCCACGCGCGCCGCGCGGGCGGCGGAGCGGCTGCGCGCGCTGCCTGTCTTCGCGGGGCTCTCCCTGGGCGAGGTGCTCGCGCGCCGGGACTCGGTGCAGCGCAAGCACGTGCTGGCCGTCATCGCTCGCGAGCAGGGGCATGCCTCCTGGGACGAGCTGAAGCGCGCCCTGGAGGCGGACGCGTCGGCGCCCGTCGACTTCGAGCGGCTGCTGTCGCGCGTGGGCGGCCGCTACCTCAATCGCTGGTTCTCCTCGTACGCGGAGGCGGTCGCCTCGCTGCGGGACGCGGGGGGCTATCTCTTCCCGTTCCGCGAGCAGTTCTTCATCTGCGAGCGCGGGCTCGTCGCGGCGCTGGGGTTGGATCCGGACGACGCGGACTGGGCGCTCGCGGGTCCCAACTGGGTGGAGCCGCTCGACGCGGCGGCGCACGCCCGGCTCGAGCAGCGCCTGCGGCGTCCCGACGTGGACGCTCCGGTTTCATCTCCCCTCACCAGGAAGTCACCCATGTCCTCGACCGACCCTTCTTCCGTCTCCGCGGGCCGCTCCCGCCGTTCGGAGCTCAAGCGTGGCTACAAGGAGAAGCCGCCCCCCATGGGGGTGTACGCCGTGCGCAACCGCGCCAACGGGAAGGTGCTGGTGGGCGCCAGCCTCAACCTGCCGGGCATGCTCAACCGCATCCGCTTCGAGCTGGAGACGGGCATGCCGCGCATCCCCGCGCTGCTGGAGGACTGGCGCCGCCATGGCGCGGAGCAGTTCTCGTTCGACGTGCTGGACGTGCTCGAGCCGCCCGAGGAGCCGGGCGTGGACCTGAAGGCGGAGCTCCAGGTGCTGGAGGCGCTGTGGCTGGACCGGCTCCAGCCCTACGGGGACGCGGGCTACAACGAGCGGCCGAAGTAGGTCGCCTGGGGGTGTGGCGGGCGGCCTGCGAGGTTCACTCCGGGCGAGGGTGTCCCGGGGGCTCCACTCTTCGGGAGAGGGCCCCTGTAAGAGTTTTCGGGGTGCCTCGTTGACCCGGGGGAAAGGAGTCGCGAAGCCCCATGAATCGCCACAGCCACCACCCGAGCCACCCCCACCACCACTCCTCCCCGACGCCTCCCTCCACCCCGGGCGAGGGGACGCACGCCATCGACCCCGTCTGCGGGATGAAGGTGGACCCGAGCGCCCCCAAGGGGGGCAGCCTGGAGCACGGCGGGCGGACGTACCACTTCTGCAACCCGAAGTGCCGGGAGCGCTTCCGCGCGGAGCCTGAGAAATTCCTGTCCCCGTCGCAGGCGCCGGCGGAGGCCGCGCCCGTGGCGCCGGGCACGATGTACGTGTGCCCCATGGACCCGGAGGTGCGGCAGGACCACCCGGGGGCCTGCCCGAAGTGCGGCATGGCGCTGGAGCCGGAGACGCTGGCCATCCCGGAGACGCGCGTCGAGTACGTGTGCCCCATGCACCCGGAGGTGGTGCGCGAGGGGCCGGGGAGCTGCCCCATCTGCGGCATGGCGTTGGAGCCGCGCACGGTGCTGCCGGAGGAGACGCCGGACCCCGAGCTGAAGTCGATGTGGCTGCGCTTCCGCGTGGGGCTCGTCTTCACCGTGCCGCTGTTGTTGCTGGCCATGTCGGACATGATTCCGGGACAGCCGGTGCAGCACGCGGTGTCCGCGTCGGTGCTGGCGTGGGCGCAGCTCGTGCTGGCCACGCCGGTGGTGCTGTGGGCGGGCTGGCCCTTCTTCCAGCGAGGCTGGGCGTCGGTGCGCAACCGGCACCTCAACATGTTCACCCTCATCGCGCTGGGGACGGGGGCGGCGTATGCCTTCAGCGTCGTGGCCACGCTGTTCCCTCACGTGCTGCCGGAGGGCCTGCGCACGGGGCATGGCGGTTCGGCGCCGCTCTACTTCGAGGCCGCGGCCGTCATCGTGACGTTGGTGGCGCTGGGGCAGGTGCTGGAGCTGCGGGCGCGGCACGCGACGTCCGGGGCGCTGCGCTCGTTGCTGAGCCTGGCGCCGCCGGTGGCGCGTCGCATCCGCGAGGATGGACACGAGGAGGACGTGCCGCTCGCCCACGTGCATCCGGGGGACCGGCTGCGCGTGCGTCCGGGCGAGAAGGTGCCCGTGGACGGGGAGGTGCTGGAGGGCTCGAGCTCCGTGGACGAGTCCATGGTGACGGGCGAGCCGGTGCCCGTGGAGAAGGCGCGCGGCGAGAAGGTGACGGGCGGCACGGTGAACGGGACGGGCTCGCTGGTGATGCGGGCCGAGCGCGTGGGGCGGGACACGCTGCTGTCGCGCATCGTCCAGCGGGTGAGCGAGGCGCAGCGGACGCGGGCGCCGATTCAGCGCCTGGCGGACAAGGTGGCGGGCGTCTTCGTGCCGGTGGTCATCGCGGTGGCGCTGGTGACGGCGGTGGTGTGGGCGGTGTGGGGGCCGGAGCCCCGAGGCGTCCACGCGCTGGTGAACGCGGTGGCGGTGCTCATCATCGCGTGCCCGTGCGCGCTGGGGCTGGCCACGCCCATGTCCATCATGGTGGCCACGGGGCGTGGGGCGCAGGCGGGCGTGCTCATCCGCGACGCCGCGGCGCTGGAGCGGCTCGCGGCGGTGGACACGCTGGTGGTGGACAAGACGGGCACCCTCACGGAGGGCAAGCCCCGGCTGGTGTCGGTGGTGCCCGCGGAGGGCTTCGACGAGGCACGGCTGCTGCGGCTCGCCGCCAGCCTGGAGCGGGGCAGCGAGCACCCGCTGGCGGAGTCCATCGTCGCGGGGGCGAGGGAGCGGGGGGCGACGTTGGGGACGGTGCGGGACTTCCAGTCGGTGACGGGGCAGGGCGTGGTGGGGCGGGTGGACGAGGTGGAGGTGGCGCTGGGCAACGTGGCGCTGATGAAGGCCCGGCGGGTGGACGTCGCCGCGCTGGGCGAGCGGGGTGAGGCGCTGCGTCGGGAGGGGCAGACGGTGGTGCTGGTGGCGGTGGATGGGCGCGTGGCGGGGCTGCTCGGCGTGGAGGACCCGGTGAAGGCGTCCACGCCGGAGGCGCTGGCGCTGCTGCGGCGGGACGGGCTGCGGGTGGTGATGCTCACGGGGGACAGCCAGACCACGGCGGAGGCGGTGGCGCGTCGGTTGGGGATTTCAGAGGTCATCGCGGGCGTGCTCCCCGACGCGAAGGGCGACGCGGTGCGCAGGCTCCAGGGCGAGGGCCGCGTGGTGGCCATGGCGGGGGACGGGGTGAACGACGCGCCAGCGCTCGCCCAGGCCGACGTGGGCATCGCCATGGGGACGGGGACGGACATCGCGATGGAGAGCGCGGGCGTCACGTTGGTGAAGGGGGACCTGCGGGGCATCGTCCGGGCGCGCCGGTTGAGCGAGGGCACGCTGCGCAACATCCGCCAGAACCTCTTCTTCGCCTTCGTCTACAACCTGCTGGGGGTGCCGCTGGCGGCGGGGGTGCTCTACCCGGTCTTCGGCCTGCTGCTCAGCCCCATCTTCGCCAGCGCGGCGATGAGCCTCTCGTCCGTGTCGGTCATCGTGAACGCGCTGCGGCTGCGGCGGCTGAAGCTGTAGTCGCGGCGGGGCCGTGCTTGCTTCCCGTGCGTGGGCGCCGTGTCGCTCACGCGCGGGAAGCGGCGTTTCGTGCGCGGGGCGGGTCGCGCGGGAGCGCAAACGTTGCGTCCCGGTGGTGGGCATGGGCCCCTCGGGCCGCCGGCCAGCGCGGAGCGCGTGCACCGGGCGCTGATGCCATTAGACTGTGTTCCATGAATTCCCGCGAGGAGGCGCGCACCCCGGGGGCGCCCGCCGGCCATGTCTCCGTCGTCCATCTGCCGAACGCCTGGTTCATCCTCTGTGCGTCCAGCGAGCTGGGCAGCAAGCCGCTGGCGCGCACGCTCCAGGGCACGCCCCTCGTCCTCTTCCGGGGCGAGGGTGGCAAGCCCGGGGCGTTGGTGGACCGCTGTCCTCACCGCAACGTGCCGCTGTCCCTGGGGCGCGTGAAGGAGGGGCAGCTCCAGTGTGGCTATCACGGCTGGCGCTTCGACACCGGGGGGCAGTGCCGCGCCATCCCCGGCTTCCTCGGTGAGCCCGGCGCTCGCGCCCGTTGCGCGACCACCCACGCCACGCGCGAGCAGGATGGCTTCGTCTGGGTCTATTCGACGCCGGGCGTGGAGCCCACGACGGAGCCCTACCGCTTCCCGCTCCTCGAGGCGCGCGAGTACACCACGGTGCGGCGCATCCTCCGCGCGCCCGGCACGCTGCACGCCACGTTGGAGAACACGCTGGACGTGCCGCACACCGCCTACCTGCACGGAGGCCTGTTCCGCACCGAGGAGAAGCGCAACGAAATCGAGGTCGTCGTGCGCCGGAGCGCGGACCGCGTGGAGGCCGAGTACATCGGCGAGCCGCGGCCCAGTGGCGTGGTGGGGCGTCTGCTGGCGCCGGGCGGAGGCGTGGTGCAGCACTTCGACCGCTTCCTCATGCCCTCCATCGCCCAGGTGGAGTACCGCATCGGCGACGCGAGCCACATCCTGGTCACCTCGGCGATGACGCCCGTGTCCGACTTCGACACGATGGTCTACGCCGTGGTGACGTTCCGGCTGCCGCTGCCACGCTGGCTCTTGCGCGCGGTGCTCCCGGTCGCGATGCCCGTGGCCCTCCACATCTTCAGCCAGGACGCGCGCATCCTCCGGACGCAGACGGAGACCATCCGCCGCTTCGGCACGGAGCAGTACGCGTCCACGGAGATCGACGTGCTCGGCCCCGGCATCCTGCGCCTGCTGCGCGCCGCCGAACGGGAGAAGCCCGGCGCGGTCGGCGACGCCGTGCATGAGAGTCGCCTGAAGATGCGCACCTGAGAGGGGGCTCGAGGGTGAGCCTCGGCCCATCCAGGTAGGGAGGGCGAGAGACAGTGCCTCGTCCTGGCCCGGGACCTGGCGATGACTCATGCGCAACGTCTGGTCGCGGTGCCGCGCGGATGGGCGCGGCGGGACTGCCACGTCCTGGCTCAGGACCTGCCGACGCCGCATGCGGCGTGTTCGCGCGCCACCAGTGGGCGAGCCGGCGCGCGGGCTCGCGCCTCCCCGCGCCGGTCCCCACTCGAGGACCGGCGAGGGAGGCACGGGGCGTCAACCCCTGAGTTTGCTCATCGGCGAGCCGGGCTCGGCGCGGGGCGGGGCCGCCACGTCGATGCCGTCCTTGCGCAGCTCGTCGAGGCTGGCCTCCATCGCGACCGTGCCAGCGGGCGCCTCGTACCAGCCCGGGTCGCCCTCACCGTCCAGCCGCTCGCGCACCTTGAGGATGGTGAACATGCCGCCCATGGTGATGTAGCCGTACTTCCCGTTCGCGCCCGTCATGGGGATGGAATTGCCGGGCATCGCCATGCCCATGTCCCCCATGTCGCCCATGCCCTCCTGGCCCATGGTCATGTAGCCGGGCAGCAGCGTGCGGACCTTCGCGTCCAGGTCACCCGGCTTCACGCCGATGAGGTTGGGCAGGTCGTGGCCCATCTGGTTCATCACGTGGTGGGTCATGTGGCAGTGCATGGCCCAGTCGCCCGGCGCGTCCGCGACGAACTCGAAGGTGCGCGTGCTGCCCACGGGCACGAGGACGGTGGTCTCCGGGAACTGCGCGGACTCGGGGATGCGGCCCGCGTCCGTCTCGGTGACGCGGAAGTGGTAGCCGTGCAGGTGGATGGGGTGATGGTCCATCGCGCTCAGGTTGCCCAGGCGGATGCGGACCCGGTCTCCCTTGCGGACCACGAGCGGCTCCGTGCCCGGGAACGCCTTGGCGTTGAAGGTGAGGATGTTGAAGTCCGTCATCTCGTTCGGGTCCGGACGCTTCGCGCCCGGGTCGATGCGCCACTCGTGCAGCATGAGCGCGAAGTCGCGGTCCACACGCGGGCCCACCGGACGGCGCGGGTGCATGATGAACAGCCCCACCATGCCGAGCGCCATCTGCGTCATCTCGTCATGGTGCGAGTGATACATGCCGGTGCCCGTCTGCTTGATGGTGAACTCGTAGCGGTACGTCTCCCCGGGCGGAATCGACTTCTGGTTGAGCCCGCCCACGCCGTCCATGCCGCTGGGAAGGATGAGCCCGTGCCAGTGGACGGTGGTGGGCGCCGGCAGCCGGTTGGTGACGTAGAAGCGGACGCGGTCGCCCTCCACCACCTCGATGGCCGGGCCGTGCACCTGCCCGTTGTAGCCCCAGCACGTCGCCTTGAGGCCCGGAGCGAACTCGTGCTCCACCTCCTCGGCGACCATGTGGAACACCTTCACGCCGTCGACCACCTTCCACGGCAGCTTCGCGCCGTTGGGGACGATGACCGGCTGGTAGTCGCGCCCAGGCATGCCAGGGGCCAGCCAGTCGCGCCGCGCGGGCGCCTTGGCGGCGGCGCGTGGGGACGCCGTGGGCGCTGGCGATGGCTGCGCGTGAGCGGCGCCGCCGCGCAGGAGCAGCGCACCGCCCGCGAGCGTGGCGCCCGCGGTGGCGAGCATGCTGCGGCGGCTCATCGCGCCGACGTGCTCCGGCGCGGTCGTCGGCTCCGAGGTCTCCACCGTGTCGGTCGGCCGGGGAGCGAGGTCGTGGGGATGGGGGCTCATGGGGTGGCTCCGTGGCCGTGGCCGGGATGGGACTCGTGGCCCTGGGTGGGCGAGGGGGAGGGGAGGGCGGGCACGGGAGGCGCCTCGCCCGGAGTGGAGGGGAGACGGCCGCCGACGAGCTGCTCCAGCTCGGCGCGAGCCATCCAGTAGTCGCGGACGGCCTCGATGTACGCGCGCCAGGCGGTCACCTGGGCGCGCTTCGCCTCGAGCAGCACGTAGAGGCCCAGCTGCATGGCGTTGTACTGGAGCTGGGTCTGCTCGACGACCTTCTCGCGCAGGGGGAGGACGACGCGGTGGTAGCGCTCGGTGACGCCCCTGAGCGTGAGCAGCCGCGCGCGGGCGGCGCGGACCTCCGAGCGGGCATTGACGGACAGCTCGGTGAGCCGCCGCTCGCCCTGGCGGTGCTGGGCCTCCAGCTTCGCGATGAGGGCCTGGCGCTGGTCGAAGATGGGCAGGTCGAGCGACAGCGTGGGGCCGAACAGGCGCGGGCCGTTGGCGTCGCGGTGCGTGTGGACGCCGACCTCGAAGCGCCCGATGAAGCGCGTGCTGCGGCTCAGCTCGAGCGCGTTCCACAACAGCTCCACCTGCTTGCGGGCCGCGTCGATGTCCAGCCGCTGGCGGATGGCGAGCGACTCCAGGTGCTCCAGCGGCGCCTCCTCGCCGGGCGGCGCGGGGAGCTTCTCGGTGAGGGTCCACTGCGTGCGTGGGCCCCACAGTCCGAGCAGCCGGTTGAGGTGCTCGCGGTCCTCGACGAGCGCCAGCTCCTCCTGGGCCAGCTCGAGCCGGGCCTCCTCGGCGGCGGCGCGCTCGTTGGCCAGCTCGAGCTCGGTGATGTTGCCGGCGCCGAACTGGAGCGTGGCGAGCTGGGCGGCGGAGTCGGCGGCCTCGAGGACCATGCGGCGCAGCTCCACGAGCTGTTGCCGCGCCTGGACCTGGCTGTAGGTCTTCTTGACCTCGGCGGCGGTGGCGAGGGCCTCGTGCGCGACGCGCAGCGTGTCGGCGATGAACTGCTCCTTGGCCACGCGCTTGCGCAGGGGCAGGGTGAAGAGGTCCACGAACTCCTGCACCAGGGAGAACTCGGTCTCGCTGACGCCGTCGTTGGAGAGCGGGAAGCCGATGCTGCCGCTGAGGGTGGGGTTGGTGAGCAGGCCGGCCTGGACCATGTCGGCCTGGGACACGCCCAGGTCCTCGTAGGTGGCCTGGAGCGCGGGGTTGTTGAGCAGGGCGATCTCCACCGCGTCGTCCGAGGAGAGGTCCTTGGCGAGCAGCGTGTCGAGGTGTCGGGCGACCTCCGCGTCCTCGGGGGTGCCCTGGTTCCAGCGCGTCTTGCGGCCGATGCGCTCCTCGACGAGCGCGGCGACCTCCGCGTGGCCTCGCTCCTTTTGGATGGTGGCGCAGCCGCTGGCGAGCAGCGCCGCGCCGGCCAGGAAGAGGGCTCTCACGGGTGGGCTCCGTGTCCGCCGTGCTGCTCATGGCCCGAGGGAGGCGTCTGGGACGGCTGCTGCTGCGCGGGCTTCTTCTCCGGCACCAGCTTCATGCCGCACTTGGGGCAGCGGCCCTCCGTGGTCGAGCGGACCTCGGGGTCCATGGGGCAGGTGTAGACGGTCGTTCCCGCGTCGTCCTTGCCGGAGGGGGCCTGGGAGGCGCCGTGGTTCGCGTGCGGGTCGGAGGGGCGGGGCGCCGGGGTGGAGGCGAGGGTGGTCGGGAGGTCGGCGAGCGGGGCCTCGGGGGCCTCGGGGCTCGACGGGTCCAGGGCGGGCGGGAGGCGCTTCGGCTCGGAAGCGCAGGCGGCGAGCGTGAAGAGGCTCGCGAGGACGAAGGAGAAGGTACGCATGATGGTGGACCTCGAAAGGGGGGCCATGACGGCGGCCGGACGACGCGCGGCTGTTGAGCAAGCTCCGGGCCAGGGGGCAATGGCCTTCAACTCCCTGAACCCACGACGGTGGCGAGTCGCGGAGCCCTTTCCGAGCGCGGCGCAGGTGTAACCGAGGTCATCACACTGTGACGGGTCGGGCGGGTCGGAGGTGTTCAGGGGCGCACGCGGTGTGACGGGGAGCGGGGCCGGGATGTTCGGGTATGGTCCGAGCGAGCGGTGCGGGAAGCGTCCGCTGTGTGGAGGTCGACGCGATGGACACGGTCATCTTCGCGTGTGTGCACAACGCGGGGCGTTCGCAGATGGCGGCCGCGTTCTTCAATGCCTTGGTCGCGCCAGAGAGGGCGCGCGCGGTGTCCGCCGGGACGCGGCCGGGGGAGCGTGTCCATCCGGAGGTGGTGGCGGCGATGGCGGAGGTGGGCCTCGACCTCTCGGAGGTCCGGCCCCGCCTGCTCACGGACGAGCTGGCGCGGGATGCCCGGTGGCTCGTCACGATGGGCTGTGGAGAGGTGTGTCCGCACGTGCCTGGCTCGAGGCGCGACGACTGGCCGTTGGAGGACCCGAAGGGGCAGCCGGTGGAGCGGGTGCGCGAGATTCGGGACGAGGTGCGTGCCCGGGTCGTCACGTTGCTTCAGCGTGAGGGCTGGGCGCGATAGGGGCCTGTCGTGGGCGTGGTGCCCGCCTTGTGCGATGTTCCGGACGGGGAGGGGCGGATGAAGCCTCGACATGGCATCGCGTGGTTGTGGTTGCTCGGGGCGTGTTCCTGTTCGACGCCGCGAGACCAGCTGGCGATTCCCCTGGGGCCGCTCATCGCGCCGAAGCCGGTGGTGCTGCCCGCGCCCGTGTGGCTGCGCCGCCGGTGCCGCTGGTGGTGAATCCGGAGTCCACCACGACGCGGCCCTCGGCGGTGCGGGGCGGGGACGGCGCGGCGGCTTCGTCGGAGGAGGTCCCCGAGCCCCGGCCTTCGAGGGAGGGGAAGGGCTCACGGGTGAATCCGCCGCCGCCCGTGGAGGCGACGAAGCGCCCCGAGTGCGCGCTCCAGCTGGTGCCACACAGCGGTGGTGATGCGGTACATGACCAGTGCGCGGATGCGTTCCCGCCCAACCGCTTCCCAGGCAAGGACGTGCTCGTCCACGGCAAGCGCTTCGACGCGCTCCAGGTCGGCGCGAACGTGCTGTGGGAGATCAAGACCGACCGGTTCGATGGGTACTCGGCGTTCTTGAAGGAACAAGTCAGCAAGAAGCAGGTGGTCGAGCTTCAGCGGGAGCGAGACCTCGCGCGCTCCTGCGGATATGACTTCGCCGTGGGCGTGAGCAGCGCCGAACACCGAGCGACCCTGCTCGAGCTGGATGTCGACCTCAAGATCGTCGTCACGGGATGCTGAGATGGCCGCTCACAATGATGTCCTCTCCCTCGTGGTTCATGCGCCGGCCCTGGTGCCCGAGGAGGTCCGGCCCCTCTTGCTCACGAGGGCAGTGGAGGAAGTGCTCCATGGGGTCGTGCTGGACTGGAAGGTCACCGACGAGGGTGGACTCGTCCGGCTGGATGACAGGGGGACATGGTTGCGCGGGCGCGCATCCGATGGTGGGTTCCCTCTCGTGTGCAACGGAGACGAGCACCATCCCGTGATGCTGCATGGCGTGGGGCTGCCCGCGACATCGAGCGCGGGAGGACAGCCACGACTCGCCGTCCACATGAAGGCTCCCATGCTCGCGACTGGAGGCCGAATCGCGGGAGAGCTCCTGGAGCGGCTCGCCGAGGTCGCTGGCGCGGAGTGGGGCCACGCGACGCCGCGTCGTGCGCTACGAAACATCTTGGAGCAGGCGGCGCGCCCGGTGAGTGGACCACACCGCCCCCCCGGGGGGCTGCCCGTGCTTCAGCTGCCCGTGGACCTCGCCTCCCCCGTGATTCCGCACCACCTCGGGTGGATCAACTTCTGGTCCGCCGCCACGGCGCGGGCGCTCGGCTTCCCGGATGCGACACGGGACTCGGAGTGGCTCGCTCGCGCGAAGAGGACGGGAGCGGGGGGCTGGGTCGTGCAACTCACGGACACGCCCCTGGACCTGGACACCCCCGAGCACCTCGCCACGCTGCTGCGTGCCTACGAGCGCTTCGGGGTGGTTGGCGGGCGCGCCCCGCCCCGGGACACGTAGCGCGGGGAGCGCCTCGGTGAGGCACTCGACCCTCGCCACGCCCGCGCGCCGCCCCACCTCATCTCAGGCGATGCCGATGCCCTTGCGCAGCCGGTTCCAGTCGAAGTTCGGCGCCGGGTCGTTCTTGCGGCCCTTGGGCACCGCCACGTCCGCGTGGCCCACCAGGTTCTTCGCGGGCACGTCGTACTTCTGCATCAGATGGCCCGTCAGCTGCGTCAGCGCCTTGTACTGCGCCTCCGTGAAGGCCGTCTTGCCGCTGCCGTCGTTGACGATCTCGATGCCGATGGAGCGCGCGTTCACGTCCGTGGGCACGCCGTGCAGCTCGCTCTTGCCCGCGTGCCACGCGCGCTTGTCGTCACCCACGAGCTGGTAGATCTTCCCGTCGCGGTCCACCATGTAGTGCGCGGAGACCTCGCTCTTGGGGTTGCGCATCCACGACAGGTCCGCCTTGCCGTCGTTGGACGCGGTGTGGTGCAGGACGATGGTGTCGACGTCCGCGCCCTTGCGCTCGTCGTAGTTCGGCGACGGCGCGCTGATGACGGCGGGCTTGTCGAACTTGCCCGGCGGCTGGGTGGGGGGCGTCGTCGTCGTGCCACCCAGCGCCTTCTTCAACGCGGCGGCCGTCTGCTCGCCGTAGTAGCCCGTCGTCGGCAGCTTCTTGTCGCCCTGGAACTTCTTCACCGCCGCTTCCGTCTGCGCGCCGAACGTCCCCGGGCCCGTCGCCGCCTGCGCCTTCGTCAGGTAGCCCAGCTTCACCAGCGCGTCCTGGAGCTGCTTCACCTTGGGGCCCTTGTCCCCCTTGCCCAGTCCGGCGGCGGGCGCGGTGACGGTCGTCGCGGCGGCGGCGGCCTTGGTCGTGGTCAGGCGGGTCGTGGTCGCGGAGGAGGGAAGTCGGATGCTCATGGCCATCCCCAAGGGGTGTGGGAGGTGTGAAATCCCCGGGATTATCGGTGCTCCAGGTTGGAAGTTGTCGATCCAAGCCCTGGAGCACCTTTCTCAATTTTCAGGGTGTTGGAGCACCCCCTGGCATCACTCTTCGCCCGAGCCGCTCTCTCAAACCATGAACGAATGCGTAAAAAGTCGGCAGGACAAGGAGGGTGAAAATTGTCGATGTCACGAGACCGCCAACCATGACGACGGCGAGCGGCCGTTCGATTTCCGTCCCGTGCAGGGGCAGCACGAGCAGGGGCAGCAGGCCGAGGATGGCCGTCGCCGCGGTCATGAGCTTGGGACGCACGCGCCCCAGGCTCGCCTCACGCACCGCGTCGTCGAACGAGTGGCCCCGCGCGAGCAGGTCCTTGGTCTGTGACACGAGCACCAGTCCGTTCTGCACGGCGATGCCGAACAGGCCGATGAGCCCCACGAGGCTGGAGACGTTCCAGGTCTCCCCGGCGATGAGCAGCGCGAGGATGCCGCCGACGAAGGCGTCCGGGAGCGTGGCGAGGATGACGAGCGCCTCGGCCACGGAGTCGAGCGCGAGGTACAGCAGGATGAACACCGCGAGGATGGCCACGGCGATGGCCATCGCCAGGGACTGCGCGGCGCGCTCCTGGCTCTCCACGCGTCCGCCCACGTCGACGAAGTAGCCGGTGGGCAGCTTCAGCTCCGTCGACAGCCGCTCGCGAATCTCCTCCGCGGTGCTGCCCAGGTCGCGCCCGGAGACGCTCGCCTCCACCGCGAGTCGCCGGCTGCCGGCCTCGCGGCGCACGCTGCCGGCGCCGAAGGTCTCCTCGATGTCCGCCAGCTGGCTCAGGGGGATGCGCGAGCCGTCGTGCCCGTCCACCAGCAGGTTGCGCAGCGCCTGGAGGTCGCCGCGCCGGTGGTCCGCCAGCCGCACGACCAGGTCGTGCCGCCGCTGGCCCTTCCACACCTGCGAGGACTCCTCGCCCACCAGCCCCACGCGCACCGCGCGGATGACGTCGCCGGGCGTCAACCCCACGCGAGCCACGGCGGCGCGGTTCACGGTGATGCGCAGCTGGGGCAGGCCGCTGAGCTTCTCCACGCGCAGGTCCTCCACGCCGTCCACCTTGGAGATGATGTCGCGCGCCTTCTCGCCCAGCCCCGCGAGCGTCTCCAGCTCCGGGCCGAAGATGCGCACGGAGATGTCCGCGGGACTGCCGCCCAGGCCCTCGTCGATGCGCATGCCCAGGGGCGTGGTGAACAGCGCGGTGACGCCGGGCACCTTCGCCACCGCCTCGCGCATGTCCGTCTCCAGCCGCTCTAGGCTCCGTCCCCGGTCCTTCTTGAGCACGACGAGCACGTCGGACACGGTGTGCGGCATCGGGTCCTCGGTGCGCTCGGCGCGGCCGGTGCGGCGCACGACGTCGTCCACCTCCGGGAAGCCGAGCAGCACGTCCTCCACCAGGTGGTTGAGGCGGTCCACCTCCTCCAGGGAGGCCTCGGGCGGCAGCACCGTCTGGAGCAGGAAGGCGCCTTCGTCCAGGCGGGGCATGAAGTCGCTGCCCACCGCGAAGGCCAGCCCCAGCGCGGGCACGGTGATGGCGAGCGCCACCAGGCGCACCAGCCCCGACCGGCGCATGCACGCGTCCAGCACCGGCGCGTAGACGCCCTTCACCTTGCGGATGAGCCACACGTCCTCGGGCTGGTCCGGGCGCGGGGCCTTGAGCAGCAGCGCGGAGGCCACCGGCACCAGCGTGAGCGCCAGCGCGAGCGACGCCGCCAGGCACGCCACCACGGCGGCGGCGAGCGGCTGGTACATGCGCCCCTCGATGCCCGTCATCGCGAACAGCGGGATGAAGACGGACACGACGATGAGCGTGGCGAAGGCGATGGGCCGCCCCACCTCCATCGACGCGGACAGCGCTTCGTCGCGCACGGACCTGCGGCCCTTCCCCTCGCGCAGGTCGTGGATGATGTTCTCCGTGACGATGATGGCCGCGTCCACCAGCAGGCCCACGGCGATGGCGAGCCCTCCCAGCGTCATCGTGTTGATGCCGATGCCCGCGACCTTCAGGAGGATGCCCGCCAGCGCCAGCGACAGGGGCAGGGTGAGCGTGACGATGAGCGCCGCGCGCCAGTCCCCCAGCAGGGCGAAGAGCACCAGCACCACCAGCAGCGCGCCCAGGAGGATGGCGCGGCTGACGCCCCCCAGCGCCGCGTCCACCAGCTCCGACTGGTCGTAGACCACGCGCAGCTGCACGCCCTTGGGCAGGGACTGTTGCAGCTCCGTGAGCGCCTCGCGCACGCCCTCCGCCACCCGCTGCGTGTCCGCGCCGAACTGCTTGATGACGCGGCAGCTCACCACCTCGCCCTTGAGCCGGTGGGCGATGCCCCGGCGCAGGGCGGGAGCCTCGCGCACGTCGGCCACGTCCCCCAGCAGCACGGGCGTGTCGTCGCGCAACGCGACCACCGTGCCGTTGAGGTCCTCCACCGTCTGCGCGCGTCCCACCGCGCGCACCGACCACTCCATGGGCCCCTGCACCACGAAGCCGCCGGAGGTGTTGAGGTTGGCGCCCTCCAGCGCGTGCTCCACCTCGTCCAGGGTGATGCCGCGCGCCACCATCTGGTCGGGGTCCAGCAGCACCTGGAACTGGCGCAGGTAGCCGCCCAGCCGCTCGACGCCCGCGACGCCCGGGACGGCGAGCAGGCGGTTCTTCACCTCGAACTCGGCCAGGTCTCGCAGGGCCATGAGGTCCGCTGAGCCGGGCTCCGCCTCCAGGGTGAACTCGAAGACCTCGTTGAGCCGGCCGGTGAGGCTGGAGACGAGCGGCGCGTCCGTGCCCGGGGGCAGCTCGCCCTGGGCCTGGGCCACGCGCTCGGCCACGTACTGGCGGCTGCGGAAGTAGTCCGCGTCCGGCTCGAACTCGACGGTGACCTGGGTGACGCCCAACTGGGACGTGGAGCGGATGCGCCGCACGTCCGGCAGGCCCGCGAGCGCCACCTCCATGGGCATGGCCACCGCCGTCTCCAGCTCCTCGGCGCCCATGGCCGGGTTCTGGACGATGACGTTGAAGATGGGCGCGGACAGGTCCGGGAACACGTCGCGGCGCAACCCGTGGAGCGCCACCGCGCCGAACGCGGACAGCGCCAGGGCGAGCACCACGGTGAGGCCGGGCCTCGAGAAGGACGTGCGCAGGATGCGCCCGACGAGCGACGGCGTCGTCTCAGTGGCCATGGTCGTCCCCTCCGCCCGCGGACTTCTCCACCTCGGCCTTGAGGAGGAAGGCGCCGTCCACCACCACGCTCTCTCCGACCTTCAGCCCGGAGAGCACCTCCACGTGGTCGCCGAGCGTGCGGCCCCGGCCCACCTCCCTGCGTTCGAACGAGCCGCGCTCGCCCGTGGGCAGGAAGGCCACCCAGCCGTTCTCCAGGCGCTGGAGCGCGGCGGCGGGGACGGTGGTGATGGTGCCATCGGGTCCCCCCAGGGGGATGGACGCGGTGGCGGACATGCCCGGCTTGAGCAGGCCGTCGCGGTTGTCGAGCACCAGCCGCACGGAGATGGTGCGCGAGGCCGCGTCCACGCGCTGGCCCACGTGGCCCACGCGCGCGGAGAACTCCCTCCCGGGGAACGCGGCGAAGCTGACGCGCGCCTCGGCGTCCGGTTGGATGCGCACGGCGTCGCGCTCGAAGGCGTGGACGATGAGCCACAGCGAGCCCAGGTCGCCCACGCGGAACAGGGGCTTGCCGGGGTCGGCCATCTGCCCCATGCGCGCGTCGCGCTCGATGATGGTGCCCTGGATGGGGGCGCGCAGGACGAAGCCCGCGCCCCCGCGCGCGGCGTCCTCGCTGGCGCCCAACGCGGCCAGCTCCGCGCGGGCGCCCGCCAGCTCCGCCTCGGCGGCGGCGGCGTCCACCTCCGCGGCCTGCACGTCCTTCTGCGCGACGATGCGCTCGGCGGCCAGGGCGCGCTTGCGCTCGACCCCCTGTCGCGCGGCGGTGGCGCGGGCGAGCGCGGACTGGAGCGCCGCGCGGGCCTTGCCCAGCTCCGGGCTGTGCAGCTCGACCAGCTTCTCGCCCTCCTTCACGTGCTGGCCGGTGGTGACGTGGACGGCGCCCACCCGCGCGGGGATGGGCGCGGCGACCTCCGCGTAGGCGTCCTCGCTGAAGGTCAGCTCGCCCAGCGCGGTGACGCTGTCGCCGCCCGGTCGCGCGGACGCGGGCGCGGTGGTGACGCGCAGGTCGCGCAGCATCTCGGGCGCGATGTGGACATGGGAGGCGTCATGGCCCTCGTCGTGGCCCTTCTGTTCGGCGGCCTCGTCGTGGTCGTGCGCGTCCGCGTGTTCGGGCGTGTCGCGCTTGCAGGCGGTCGCGAGGAGGAGGGTGGCGAGGAGGAAGGGGATGGTTCTCATGGAAGGACTCCCAGCTCGACGGCGAGCCGCACCCGGGCGAGCGCGGCCTCGAGGTGACTGTCGAGCAGCGCCACGCGCGTCTCGAGGGTTTCACGGCGGACGAGGAGCAACCCCGCGAGGTCCATCTCCCCGGCTTCATAGGATTTGCGCGCGAGCGATTCGTTCTCGTCCAGCAAGGGCAGGGCGTCGCGCTCCAGCACCTCCAATGCCTCGTGGCGCTGTCGGTCCCGGGTGGTGGCTGCCTGGACCTGGAGGTCCCTCGTGCGGCGCGCGGCCTCCAGCGCGGTGCGCAGGCGGTTGACTCGCGCCGCGCCCGTCACCCGCGCCTCCTGTCCTCGGGAGAACAGGGGGAGGGGGAGGCTGAGCGTGCCCACGAGGGCGGACTCGTCCACCTCCTGTTCCAGGCGGATGCCCACGCTCAGGTCGGGCAGCCGCTCGCTCCGGCCCAGGCGCAGCTCCGCCTCGGCCTGGGCCAGCTCGGCCTCCAGCGCGACGATGTCCGCGCGGGGCTCGGTGGTGGCGGACACGGGCAGGGCCGCCAGCGCCTTCAGCTCGCCGCGCACCGCGAGCGGCTCCCCGGTGGGGACGCCGAGCCGCGCGCGCAGTTCGTCCAGCAGCGCGGCCTCCTCGCCCCGGGCGGCGGCGACGGTCGCCTGGGCGCGCGCCAGCGCCACGCGCGCGACGTTGACGTCCACCACGGGCACGTCACCGGCGTCGAAGCGCCGCTGCGTGGCGTGGGTCAGGTCGCGCGCGGCCTCCTCGGTCCGCGACATCAGCCGCGTCAGCTCCTGGGCGTACAGGGCGCGCAGGAAGGCCTCGCCCACCTCGCCCAGCACCTGGCGCTCCGTGTCGCGCTGGTCGGCGGTCTGCCGCGCCAGGCCCGCGCGCGCGGCCTCCCGGCGAGCGCCTTGTCTGCCGCCCAGCTCGAAGGGTTGGACGAGCCCCACCGCGTATTGGACGCCCCGCCGCGCGCCGTTCTCGACGGAGCGGGGGCCCACCTCGGCGCTCAGCGTGGGGTTCTCGCGCAGCGGCGGGGCGGCGCCGGCGACGGCGCCCTCGGCCTCGGCGACGCGGCCCGCGGCGTCCAGCAGCGCGGGGGCGCGCTGGCGGGCCAGGGCCAGGGCTTCATGGAATGACAATCCGGATTCGGCCATGCCGACGCATGGCCAGACGAGTGCGGTGGCGAGCCCGAGGGCCGCCATCGCGGAAGGGTTGAACACGGGAGATGACCTCGCGAAAGGGACGCGAGCGTCGAACCGGGGCCTGTCCGGGCCGTACGCGCGGACACACCCCGCCTGGACTGACCTCGCGCGGGAAAGGGACCTGGGCCTACGCGAGGGGAGCTATGGGGACGTGCAGGATGTCGCCCACGTCGACGGTGGGGGGCGTGTCCTCGTCGTGCGTGACGGGCTCCCGACGGAGCAGGTCCGCCAGGAGCAGGGGCGCGGCGGCGGGCGTGGCGACGGTGCGCACGTGACTGCAGCAGGTGCAGTCCGCGCAGTCCGGGGCGCACTGGCCCCGCTCGTCGTCATCCGGGCACTGCTGCGTGCACACGGCGTCCGTCGCGTCGGCGATGACCGTGAACAGGCCACCTCCCGTCGGGGCGAACAGCAACAGGCTGAGGCACAGCCAGATGCGCAGCAGCACGGGAGGCCTTCTAGCACGTCGCCGGGCGGGGTGCACCCGGATGCCCGCCATCCGTGAAGTACCAGCGGCCGGACTGCCCGGATGGCTGACGCGCGGACGACATCATGCCGCGCCGCGCGAAGCGGCGGGCCGTGGCTGGATGAGCTCGGTGGAGAAGTAGCGCTCCATGCGGTCGGGGAACACCGTCACCACCTGGGCGTTGGGGCCCAGCCGCTTCGCCGCCTCCAGGGCCGCGACATAGTTGAGGCCCGACGACGGCCCCACCGGGAAGCCCCGGCGGATGAGCGCGCGCGCGGTGCTCATGGCCAGGTCGTCGGACACGTCCAGCTCCACGCGGCCCGGCATGTCCGCCTCGCGGTAGAGCCGCGACATGCCGTCCACCACGCCCGGCACGCGCGGGCTGAAGCTGCAGCATTCGATGTCGCAGCCCAGGCCGGCGATGGGCCGCGCGATGAAGGCCGTCACCGGACAGCCCGCCTCCGCGAACGCCTGGTACAGCCCCACCACGGTGCCGCCGGTGCCCACGCCGCTCACCACGCCGTGCACCAGCCCGCCCGGAATCTGCGAGAGGATCTCCTGCCCCGTCCACACGCGGTGCGCCTCGGCGTTGTCCGGGTTCTCGAACTGGCGCGGCGCGAACGCCTTGCGCTCGCGCGCCAGCTCCTCCGCCTTCTGGATGGCGCCGCGCACGCCCTCGGCGCGAGGCACGAGCACGACGTCGCCGCCGTAGGCCCGGATGGTGAGCACGCGCTCGTCCGTGACGCCCTCCGGCATCACCGCCGTGAAGCGCACGCCCATCTGCGCGCTGGCCAGCGCCAGGGCGATGCTCGTCGACCCGCTCGACGCCTCCACCACCTCGCCGCCCGGCACCAGCTCGCCCAGCCGCCAGGCCTTCTCCAGCATGTACCGCGCGATGCGGTCCTTGGTGGAGCCGCTGGGGTTGAGGAACTCCAGCTTGCACCAGATGGTGGGGCCCTCCGGGTCCAGCCGGACGGGCACGAGGGGAGTGGGGGCGATGGCCTGGAGGAAGCGGCCATCCGCGGGCAGCGGACGACAGGGAGGACGCATGGGGCTTCCCTATCGCGAAACCTCCCGGTCCGGGAGCGCGGAGACGCGCGTCCGTCGTCGGTTCCACTGCCCGTCCGCCTGCTCGGTGAGGGAGCGCGTGTCAGTGGATGAAGGTGGCGCGGCGCGTGACACACGGGTACGAAGCCTGTCCGGCCCCGTCATGAGTTCTTCGTCCCCGGTCATCCTCAACGTCAACGATGATGTCGCCAGTCGCTATCTGACGTCCCGCGTGCTGCGGCTGGCGGGCTTCCACGTCGTGGAGGCCGGCTCCGGGCGGGAGGCGCTGGACCTGGCGGACGAGCAGACGGACCTGGTCATCCTCGACGTGCGGTTGCCGGACCTCAGCGGACTGGAGGTCTGTCGGCTGCTGAAGACCGCGCCGCGCACGCGCGGCATCCTCGTGCTGCACCTGTCCGCGCAGGCCGTGGGACCGGGCGACCGGGCCATGGGGTTGGAGTACGGCGCGGATGGCTACCTGGTGGCTCCGGCGGACCCGGAGGAGCTGGTGGCGCAGGTGCACGCGCTGTTGCGGCTGCGGCGCGCCGAGCGCGAGGTCCGCACGCTGTCCCAGGAAGTGGAGCGGCAGCGCCGGCTGCTGGAGCTGGCCATGTCGTCCGCCGAGGACCCCATCGCGCTCTACGACGCGACCGGGCGGCTGTTGTTCGCCAACCACGCGGCCCGCGCGGCGCGGGGCGCGGGGCGCCTGCACGAGGCGGGCATGACGCTGGCGGAGCGCGAGGCGCTGGACCCCGCGCTGTCGACCTACGCGCGCGCCGTGGAGCTGGCGCTGGGCACCGGGCAGGCGCAGCGCGGCTCGGTGGTGATGCCCTCCGAGCAGGGGCCCCGGCACTACGACTACACGTTGTCGCCCGCGCTGGAGCCCGACGGCCGGGTGGCGGCGCTGATGGCCTGGTCGCGCGACGTCACCGAGGAGCGCAGCGGGGAGGAGTTCCGCGAGCAGTTCATCGGCATGCTCGGGCACGACCTGCGCAACCCCCTCAACGCGCTCTCCATGTCCGCGCAGCAGCTCAAGCGCAAGGGCGGGCTGGACGAGCGCCAGACGGCGCTCACCTCTCGTATCCTCACCAGCGCCGAGCGCATGGACCGGATGATTCGCCAGCTGCTGGACTTCGCCCGCGCGCGGCTGGGCGGGGGCGTGCCGGTGGTGCGCGAGGCGTGCGACGTGTTCGACGTGGCGCGACGCGCCGTGGAGGAGATGCGTGCGAGCCACCCCGGGCGCGTGGTGATGGTGGAGGTGCTCGGCGACGGCCGCGGCGCGTGGGACATGGACCGGCTGGAGCAGGTGTTCAGCAACCTGCTGGTGAACGCGCTCAAGTACAGCCCGGCGGACTCGGCGGTCCGGCTGTGGGGCGAGGGGACGGAGCGCGAGGTGGTGTTGCACATCCACAACGCGGGCCCGCCGATTCCGGCCGAGGAGCTGCCGCACGTGTTCTCCGCGTGGCGCCGGGGCTCGCGCGCGGTGCAGACCGAGGTGGGGCCTCCCTCCGGCCTGGGGCTGGGGCTCTACATCACCCGACAGATTCTCCTCGCCCATGGTGGCGAGGTCTCCGCTGACTCGTCGGCGAAGCGCGGGACGACCTTCACGTTGCGCCTGCCGAGATGATGACTGGCTGACGGTGGCACCGTTCTCCGGGTCGCCATTCCGGGGGGCCGTTGCCACCTACTGGTCATGTCCCCGGAGAAGCTCATCTTCGCGCAGTCGGTGGAAGCGCTCTTCGTGCGCGCCCTGGGCCCGTACCTCACGCGGGAGGGGCGCCAACGACTCAAGGCGGTGGGGCTGGACTTGTCCGAGCCGCTGCGGCCGGCGTACTCGCTGGAGCAGTGGCGGTCGTTCCTCCGGGTGGCGGTGAGGGACGTGTTCCCCGCGCTGCCGCCGAAGGAGGCCTGGCTCGCGCTGGGGGCGCGCTATCTCCAGGGGTTCCGGCAGACGGCGGTGGGGCGCGCCAGCCTGGCGCTCGTCACGCGCATGGACCCTCGCCGCACGCTGGAGCGGGTGCCCTACAACGTGAAGGCCGGCAACAACTTCAACGAGCTGCGCGTGGAGGAGGCCGCCGAGGGCGCCGCCACGCTGTGGATGAAGGACGTACTGGCGGATGACCCGTACTTCGCCGCGGGCTTCCTCGCGGAGACGATGCGCTCGGCGGGCGCGGGGACGGTGGACATCCAGCCGGTGGCCTTCGACGGCACGGCGGCGACGTTCCGCCTCACCTGGTCGCGCGCGGCGACGACGCCCGTGGGCGAGGTGGCGCCAGCGCACGGCGGCTGAGCCCCGTCCCTGGGTGTGTGCTCAGGGGCCTGGCAGGCCCCCTGCTGGAGGTGCGCATGCCACCGCTCCGGGTTCTCCCGGGCGTGCGTTGACGTCCGCCTGTACCTGTGTTCAGGCTGGGTGCCCGAGAGGTGCCCATGGCTCCGCAGATCAGCCTCGACTTCGCCGCCGAGCAGGCGGCCCACCCGGCCCTGGCGAGCTTCCATCCGGTGGTGCGCCGCTGGTTCGCGGAGCGCCTGGGCGAGCCGACGCGTCCCCAAATCGAGGGCTGGCCCATCATCCAGGCCGGGCACGACGTGCTCATCGCCGCGCCCACGGGCAGCGGCAAGACGCTCACCGCGTTCCTCGCCGCCCTGGATTCGCTGTTCCGGCTGGCGCTGGAGGGGACGCTGGAGGACCGCACGCAGGTGCTCTACGTCTCGCCCTTGAAGGCGCTGGGCAACGACGTGCAGAAGAACCTGCTCCAGCCCCTGGAGGAGCTGCTGTCGCGGGCCCGGGCGGAGGGGTACACGCCCGGAGAGCTGCGCGTGCAGGTGCGCAGCGGCGACACGCCCGCATCGGAGCGCGCGCAGATGGTGCGCCGCCCGCCGCACATCCTCATCACCACGCCGGAGTCCCTCTACCTCTACCTCACCGCCGAGCGCGCCCGCGCCACCCTGCGCGGCGTGCGCACCGTCATCGTCGACGAAATCCACGCGCTGGCCCGCGACAAACGCGGCAGCCACTTCACGCTCTCCATGGAGCGCCTCAAGGCGCTCACGGAGACGCGCCCGCAGCTCATCGGCCTGTCCGCGACGCAGAAGCCGCTGGACGCCATCGCGGGCTTCCTCACGGGGGCCTCCCACCGGGAGTGCCGCCGCGTGGAGGTGGGCCACCTGCGCCCGTGGGATTTGACGCTGGAGATTCCGGACGCGGAGCTGTCCTCGCTGGCCAGCCACGAGATGTGGGGGCAGGTCTATGACCGGCTGGTGGAGCTGACGGGCCAGCACCGCACCACGCTCATCTTCGTCAACACGCGCAAGATGGCAGAGCGCGTGGCGCATGACCTGGGCGAGCGGCTGGGAGAGGGGCTGGTCGCGGCGCACCACGGCAGCATGTCCCGGGAGATCCGCCTCGCCGCCGAGGAGAAGCTCAAGGCGGGCCAGCTGCGGGCCATGGTGGCCACCGCGTCGCTGGAGCTCGGCATCGACGTGGGCAACGTGGACCTCGTCGTGCAGCTGGGCACCACGAAGGCCATCGCCGTGCTGCTCCAGCGCGTGGGCCGCGCGGGTCACCACAAGTCGGCCATCTCCAAGGGCATCCTCTTCGCGATGACGCGCGACGAGCTGGTGGAGTGCGCCGCGCTCCTCAACGCCGTGCGCGAGGGGGACCTCGACGCCGTGCGCATCCCGCTCAAGCCGCTCGACGTGCTGGCGCAGCAGATCGTCGCCGCCTGCGCGTGCGAGGAGTGGGACGAGCGCGCCCTGTTCAGCCTCTTCCAGCGCGCGTGGCCCTACCGCGACCTCACCTGGGAGGAGTACCAGGGCGTGCTGGAGGTCCTCTCGGAGGGCATCGCCGACCGGCGCGGCCGCGCGGGCATCCACCTGCACCGCGACCGGGTGAACCAGCGGCTCAAGGGGCGCCGGGGCATCCGCATCACCGCGCTCACCAACGGCGGCGCCATCCCCGACACCTTCACCTTCAACGTGATGGCGGAGCCCGAGGGGAAGGTGGTGGGCACGCTGGACGAGGACTTCGCGGTGGAGTCCTCGCCCGGGGACGTCTTCCTGCTGGGCAGCACCGCGTGGCGCATCCAGCGGGTGATGGGCAGCACGGTGATGGTGGAGGACGCGCGCGGCGCGGCGCCCAACGTGCCCTTCTGGCGCGGCGAGGCCCCGGGCCGCACCGACGAGCTGTCCGCCCAGGTGAGCCGCTTGCGCGAGGAGCTGCTCGCGCGGGACGACGCGGCGGACTTCCTGGAGAAGCAGCTGCGCATGTCGCCGCCCGCGGTGGACGCGCTGCTGGGCTATCTGCGGCTGGGCCGGAAGATGCTGGACGCGGTGCCCAGCCAGACGGTGGTCGTGGCCGAGCGCTTCTTCGACGAGTCCGGCGGCATGCAGCTCATCATCCACGCGCCCTTCGGTAGCCGCATCAACCGGGCGTGGGGCATGGCGCTGCGCAAGCGCTTCTGCCGCTCGTTCGACTTCGAGCTCCAGGCGGCCGCCACGGAGGACGGCATCCTCCTGTCGCTGGGCGAGCAGCACTCCTTCCCGCTGGCGGACATCTTCGACTTCCTGCACTCCGAGCACGTGGAGGAGGTGCTGGTGCAGGCGGTGCTCCAGTCCCCGCTGTTCGGCACGCGGTTCCGGTGGGTGGCCACGCGGTCGCTGGCGCTCAACCGGATGATGGGGGGCAAGCGCGTGGCGCCCAACCTCCAGCGCGCGCGCAGCGAGGACCTGCTGGCCGCCGTCTTCCCCGCGCAGGTGGGCTGCCAGGACAACCACGGGGGCGGGGACATCGAGCTGCCGGACCATCCGCTGGTGAAGCAGACGATGGACGACTGTCTGCACGAGGCGATGGACATCGAGGGGCTGCGCGAGGTGCTGCGCCGCATGCGCGACGGGCGCATCCGCCTGGAGGCCCGCGACGTGCCGGAGCCCAGCGTCTTCGCGCACGCGATGATCCACAGCCAGCCCTACACCTTCCTCGACGACGCGCCGGCCGAGGAGCGTCGCGTGCGCAACGTGGCCCTGCGCCGGGCCATGCCGGCCGAGGACGTGGCGGCCTTCGGCGCGCTGGATGCCTCCGCCATCGCGACGGTGGTGGAGGACGCCGCGCCCCCCATGCGCGACGAGGACGAGCTGCACGACCTGCTGTTGCAGTGGGTGCTCGTGCGCGACTCGGAGTTCCCCCGGGGCATGGAGACGCCGCTGTTCGCGCAGGGGCGGGTGGCGTGGCTGACGCTGCCCACGGGCCGCTTCCTCGTGGCGGCGGAGCGGGGCAGCGCGCTGCGCGTGTTGTTCCCCGGCGTGGAGACGCAGCCGCCGCTGCCGGTGCTGGCGCATGACCGGCCGGTGGAGCGCGAGGCGGCGGTGCTCCAGGTGGTGCGCGGGCGGATGGAGATGCTGGGCCCCACGACTATCGCGGAGCTGGCCCGCCTGACGGTGCTGCCCGAGGACGAGATCGACGCGGCGATGCATCAGCTCGAGCTGCAGGGCTCGGTGCTGCGGGGCCAGTTCCGGCCGCTGGAGGCGCCGCTGGCGGAGGGACAGAAGCCGCCCCTGGAGTGGTGCGACCGGCGCCTGCTCCAGCGCATCCACCGCATGACGGTGGGGCGGCTGCGGCGCGAAATCGAGCCGCTGAGCGCGCAGGACTTCATGCGCTTCCTCTTCCGGTGGCACCACATGGAGGACGTGGACGCGCTGCGTGGCTCCACGGGGCTGGTGAAGGCGGTGCGGCTGCTGCAGGGCTACGAGGCGCCCGCCTCCGCGTGGGAGCGCTTCCTGCTTCCGGCGCGCATGCGCGGGTACACGCCGGACATGCTGGAGCGGGCCTGCTACGCGGGCGAGGTGGCCTGGGGCCGGTTGACGATGAAGGACGCGAAGCCCGCGCCGGGACCGCGCCGTGGCGCGCCCGTGACTCCGCCGGAGCCGCAGCCCGCGCCCACTCGTTCGCGCTCGTCGCCCACGCGCAACGCGCCGTTGACCTTCGCGCTGCGAGAGGACCTGGAGTGGATGCTCGCGGCGGCGCGGCCCCACGCGGTGCTCGCGGACGGCGACGTGTGGACGCCCGCGGACCTGAGCACGCCCGCCAGGGACGTGGTCGCCGTGCTGGAGCGGCGCGGCGCGTGCTTCTTCCAGGACCTGGTGTCGCGCGCGCGCAGGCTCCCGGCCGAAATCGAGGACGCGCTGTGGGAGCTGGTCGCGCGCGGGCTCGTCACCGCGGACGCGGTGCAGAACCTCCGCGTGCTCCAGAGCCCCGCGCACCGCAAGCGCCAGAAGCTGTTGCAGCGCGGCGGTCCCGGTCGCTGGAGCCTGCTGGCGCCGGCGGAGCCGAAGTCGCAGGACGAGGTGCTGGACTCGCTGGCGCGGTTGTTCCTCCAGCGCTACGGCATCGTCTGGAGGGACCTGGTGATGCGCGAGGCGCTGGCGCCCACGTGGCGGGAGCTGCTCTTCGTGTACCGGCGCATGGAGGCTCGCGGTGAGCTGCGTGGCGGGCGCTTCGTCGCGGGCTTCGTGGGCGAGCAGTTCGCGCTGCCGGAGGCGGTGGACATGGCGCGCGCGGTGCGGCGTCAGCCTCCCTCTGGCGTGAAGGTGCAGCTCTCCGGCGTGGATCCGCTCAACCTCACCGGCGTGGTGACCCCGGGCCCCCGCGTTCCCGCGCTGCCCGGCAATGTCGTCACCTACGTGGATGGCGTCCCGCGCGGCGTGGACGAGCTGGAGGACGAAGCCGAGGCGAGCGAGGACTCGGAGGTGGGCACGGCGCAAGCGAGCTGAGCGGCCGGGTGTGCGGCTCGCGCGCTTTTGCGGTTTCCTCCCCGCACGGACGGAGCCATGTTCGGCGCACCGTGTCCCTCCTGCTGCGCCTCAAGACGGAAACCCGCCCACACCACGAACGCACCGAGGCCGCCGTGCGCCTGCTGGAGCCGGGCCTCACCGTGGACGACTACCGGCGCCACCTCGAGTTGTTCCTCGGCTTCCATGCTCCGCTGGAGGGGCCACTGACGGCCCTGCTCGACCCGGCGCTGCCGGAGCTGTGCATGCGCGAGCGACACAAGCTCCCGCTCCTGGAGGAGGACCTGCGGGCGCTGGGGCACGACACGATGTCGCTGGCGCGCCTGCCTCGCTGCGCGCGGGTGCCCTCGTTGGGGGCGCTGCCAGAGGCGCTCGGTTGCGCCTATGTCCTGGAGGGCTCCACGCTGGGCGGACAGCTCATCCTGCGTCAGCTGCTCCGCCACTTCGCGGGGCGCGCGCCAGGCGGCTTCGCCTACTTCCGGGCCTATGGCGACGCGGTCGGCTCCAGGTGGCGGGCCTTCGGAGAGGCCCTGCTCCGCGCCTCGGCGGACGCCGCGAGCCCGGACTTCGATGCCCGCGTCGTGGAGGCCGCGCGGGACACCTTCGACTGCTTCGGCGCCTGGCTTCGTGGCGAGCCCGGCCCGACGTGAGCGCGTTGCCGCCGCGCGCCAATGTCCCGCGTCAGGGCACCGCCGGCATGCTGCCGCGCAGCATGAAGAACACCACCACGCCCGTCACCGACACGTAGACCCAGATCGGCGCCAGCCACCGCGTCACCTTGCGGTGCCGGTCGAACTGCTTGCGCCACGTGAAGTAGAAGGCCACCAGTGCCAGCGGCACCACCAGCATGGACAGCAGCACGTGGCTGGCGAGGATGCTCAGGTACAGCCCGCGCCAGTCGCCCGCGTACTTCGTGTCGCCGTGCACGAAGTGGTAGGCGAGATAGCTGACGAGGAACAGCCCGGACACCGCGAACGCCGACACCATCAGGTACTGGTGCACGCGCCGCGCGCCCTTCTTGATGGCCACCCAGCCCGCGACGAGCAGCACCGCCGCCGTCGCGTTGAGGCTCGCGTTGACCGCCGGCAGGAAGCGCAGGTCCACCCCCTCCGCCGCGCCGCCCCGCCTCACCATCAATATCCAGCCGATGACCGCCAGCGCGACGACGGACACGACGCCGGTGAAGACATAGAAGGCCCGGTCGCTCACCCGGGACTGCATCGGAGCGGAGGTGGCGTTCGACATGGCCCCTATCTCCCCCGGCGTGTCACCGGTTGCAACCCGTGACCCGATGGAATCACTGCCTCTCCGACATGTCGGATGAAGGAACTGTGAAGGTGGACTGGATTCTCACCCTGTAATTCTTGCATACTCCGTTCCGGTCGCCCCCGATCCGCCCCCTCCCGGAGGTCCCTCGTGCTCCGCGTGCGTTGCCTCGCCAACCTGGCTGGCGCCGCTTTGTTATTGGCCCAACCAGCCTTCGCCCAGGAGGCCGCGCCTGTTTGCGCGCCCATCGCGAAGGTCCGACCCGAAAGACATCTTCGGCAGCTCTCCCTCGACCTGCTCGGTCGCCCGCCCACCTACGAGGAGTACCAGGCCGTCCAGAAGAAGGGCTCGGTCACCGAGGAGGACGTGCGGGCGCTGATGGAACAGGAAGGGTTCTACGCCCGCATCCGGAACTTCCACCGCGCGCTCTTGCGCAGCAACATCAGCGCGAGTGTCAACAACAACACGAACTCGCGGCTGAGCGGCAACGGCTCCGGCACCGCCTTCGGCTTCGCGAACAACGCCTCCACGGCGCTTCGTGGCGTCAACGGACAGAGCTGCAACACGGACGTGGAGCAGGACGCCTGCCTCACGAACCTCCAGGACGGACACGTCACCTCGCTGAGCGCGAAGACCACCCCGCGTACCTGCCGGGACGACAAGGGGGTGCCCCTGCCCGTCAGCTACGACTACGACACCAACTTCTTCACGTGCACGGACCTGGCCACGAAGACCGGGGACGCCGCGCTGACGACGTGTGAGCAGCTGGCGGCGGCCCCCGCGACCAACAAGTGGGCCAAGCTCCGCAACTTCTGTGACGTCCGTGGCTCCGGCGACGCCAAGAAGTCGTTCCTGTGCGTCCCCACCTGGACGAAGTTCGGGGAGGCGGCCCTGCCCAACCCCCTGCCCGCGGGCACCGAGCCGTATGAGCTCCGGGACGGGTACTACAACCTCGTGACGGTGGCGGGCCGGGAGTACGTCGAGTCCTTCAACCTGCCCAAGAGCAGCACCGGCGTCACCTCGTTGAGCCGCTGCCTGTTGGACATGGGGACGTCCGGCGGCGTCAAGGGGACGTACACGGTGCCGCGTGGCTGCATCCTGCGCGAGGGCTATGTGAACAAGCCCGCGCCGTACTGGGCTCCTCCGGGGTCGCCCGCAACGGTGAAGGTGTGCGCCATCGAGGCGCAGGAGCGCGACGAGAACCCGTGGACCCGGGCGACCTGCGAGGCCGGCCGCTTCGCGAGTGATCGCACCTGCGGCTGTGGCGTCGGCATGCGGCGCTGCGAGGTGCCGAGCATCGGGCAGACCACGGACCCGCTCTACGTGCGCAGCGTGCACGACTTGCGCGTCCAGGCCTTCAACGAGGAGCCGCTGCGCATCATCGAGTCCGTCGTCCGCCGCGACGAGCCCTACTACAACATCCTCACCACGCGCCGCTCGTTCGTGAACGGCACCCTGTCGCAGTACTACAAGCAGAACCAGGGCGTGGGCGTGTTCAGCACCACCGCGCCGGCGCCGGTGGATTCGATTCCCGCCGTGCCCTACGTGGAGGCGGAGACCTGGACGGAGTTCACGCGCGACGCGTCCCACTCCGGCGTGCTCACCACGCCGGGCTTCCTCTACCGCTTCCCCACCCAGCGCGCCCGCGTCTCCGAATTCTACGAGGCGTTCCTCTGCAAGACGTTCGCGCCCTCCTCGGATGGCTCGCTGCCTCCCCCCGAGGACGCCTGCAACCGCGAGAACAACCTGGCCAAGCGCTGCGGCTGCAACTACTGCCACGCCACCATCGAGCCCACGGGCGCCCACTGGGGCCGCTACGCCGAGCGCTCCGCGCAGTTCCTGTCCCCCAACCAGTTCCCCCGCCTCGACCCGAAGTGCCGTGACTGCGCCATCGCCGGCGACACCAACTGCGGCGGCGAGTGCTCGCAGTACGTCATGCAGGCCTACGACGGCGACGGCGCCAGCAGCCTGGGTCTGCTCAAGACGTACCTGTACCGCACGTCGGACGAGGAGCCGAACATCGAGGCGGGCCCGCGCCTGCTCGTCGAGCGCATGATGCAGACGGGTGAGCTGGAGCGCTGCACCGTGAGGCGCGTGTGGCAGGAGTTCCTCGGTCGGCCGATGACGTCGGAGGAGCAGCGCATGTACCTGACGCCGCTCGCCACGGACTTCGCGAAGAATGGCCACCGCTTCAAGGCGCTCATCGAGCGCGTGGTGATGACCGACGCCTACCGGAGGATCGACTGATGCGCCGCTGGCTCCTGACCGCCGCGCTGCTCGCGCTGAGCACCGGCTGCAACAAGTCCTCCGAAGAGAAGGTCGGTCCGACGCTGGATGGTCAGCTCGAACCCGTCGCCAATCCCCACCAGCCCGGTGACTTCGAGCAGCTGCCGGACCCGGAGGCCCAGAACGGCAGCGTGGGCCGCGCGGCCCGCCGGCTCACCGTGTCCCAGCTCGACGCGGCCATCCTCGAGGCCGTGGGCCGCCGCTGGACCGGCAACGACGGCATCGACGCGCGCGCCACGTCGCTGGGTCGCGCGGACTTCGCGCTCGTGGCCAGCGAGAACACCGAACCCAACCTGGTGTTCGCCAAGTTCCTGGAGGACGGCGCGCGCGCCGTCTGCATCGCCCAGGCGGCGGACGAGCTGAAGCAGACGGACCCCACCAAGCGGACGTTGTCGCGCACGCTGCCCGCGACCTGGGGTGACCTGCGCACGCTGACGGATGCCCAGGTGAACGAGTTCCTCACCTACAACTCGCTGCGCTTCTGGGGCGACCCGTTGGAGGGCGACGAGCTGACGAAGTGGGGCACCTTCTTCAAGCAGGCCGCGGCCCGGGCGGAGACGGCCAAGCGGCGCGGGGACGTGCTGGCGGTCATCTGCATCGCCATGCTGACCGACCAGCGCTTCATCACCTACTGAAGCTCGGAGTGACTTCGATGAAGAAGAACCGCACCGACGACAACCACCGTCCCGAGCGCCGGACCTTCCTCAAGGCCGCCGCCGGCTTCATGGGCGCCACGCTGTTCGGTGGCGTGCCCTTCCGCTCCTTCGCCCAGGCGGCCAACCTGGCCCCGGCCGACCGCTGCTTCGTCTTCGTGTATTTCAACGGCGGCTGGGACCAGCTCCTCGCCTTCGACCCGAGGGACCCGAACGAGTTCACCCCGGACCGCGCGGCGGAGACGCGCATCCTCCCGGGCTACAACCTCATCACCTCCTCGGACTTCGAGAGCATCCCCCTCATTCCGGAGAAGGGGAGCCTGCGCTCGAACATCGACTTCGGGCCCGCGGTGGGCAACCGGTTCGCCGAGCACTTCGACCTGATGACGGTGGTGCGCGGCATCAACATGAACACGCTGGGCCACGAGGTGGGCTACCGCTACTTCCTCACCGGGAAGATGCCCATCGGCAGCGCCGCCCGCGGCTCGTCCACGGCGACCGAAATCGTCGGGCAGATGAAGCCGCGCGTGCCCATCTCCAACATCGCGTTCAACGTCGAGTCGTACAACGACCGCTACCCGGGCTACGCGAACGCGCTGCGCGTCAGCCGCAAGGACGACCTGCTCTTGACGCTCAAGCCCAGCAGCCAGACGCTGGACAGCGAAATCGAGAAGCAGTTGGTCGACTTCCGTGGGCAGCCCATCACCTGCGAGGAGGCCGCCTACGGCGCCCGGGGCGTGGGCACCACCTACCAGAACAGCCGGGGCCAGATGGAGCAGGTCATGGCCCAGAAGCTGGAGTCGTCGTTCCGCTTCGAGCAGGTCAACCCGGAGATGGACGCGCTGCGGGACCAGTACGGGTTGGACACGAGCGGCCGGTACGACACCGAGGCGGGGCGCGCGGCGATGGTGGCCACCGCCCTCAAGAAGGGCATCGCCCAGTGCGTGACCATCAACCTCACGGGCGGTCTGGACACGCACTTCGGGACCCAGACGACCCATGCCACCAACCAGCGCCGCGGCTTCGACGCGCTGGGCCGGTTGATCGAAGACCTGCGCAAGTCGGCCCACCCGGCGGGTGGCAACTTCATGGACCACACCACCATCATGGTGTTCTCCGAGTTCTCCCGCACCCCGCTCATCAACAGCGCGGGTGGCCGGGACCACCACCTGAGCAACTCGTGCGCCATCATCGGCGCGGGCGTGAAGCACAACTTCGTGTTCGGCAAGAGCGGTGACATCGGCATGTCGCCGGGCACGTTCGACCTGCGCAACGGCACGCCCACGCCCACCGGCGAGAACATCTTCCCCGAGCACGTCATCGCCACGGTGCTGGCCTCGGCGGGCCTGGACTACAGCATCACCCGCGTGGAGCCCCTTCGTTCCATCCTCGCCTGAACAGCATGAGCCTCCCATCCCGACCCCTCCGGGAGACAGACGGGGGGTGGAGCTCCGCCCCCGCGCTGCTCCACCTCCTGCCCCTCTGTGCCGCGGTCCTGCTGTCGGCCTGCGGCGACGACTCGCTCCCGTTGGAGCGCCCCCGGCCGGTGGCCTTCCGCCCCTCGGAGATCCGCGCGCAGACGGCGCTGGCCTCCTCGCCGGGCTTCGCGGACCAGTCGGGTGGAGGCATCTTCGCCAACACCACGGGCGCCGTCGTCCGGCTGCGGCTGGACGGCTCGCTCGGCGCGCTGGAGTCCCATCCGGGCAACACCGTGCAGCCGGGCACGGCCCACGCCGTCTTCCGCATGGGGCCCCACAGCGCCCTGGTGGAGACGGACAGCGGCCTGTTCATCGCGGAGTCCGGCTGGCTCATCGCGCCGCCCTGGCGTGACGCGCTGGGCCTGGGCATCACCGCCACCACGCAGTCCACCGACGGCGCGGTGTGGCTCGCGCACCCCACGGGCCTGTTCCAGCTTCGCGACGGCACGCTCTCCGCGCTGAAGGTGGGCGGCGCCGCGCTCACCGGCATCAGCTCGCTGGCCGCGGCTCCGGCCCCCGACGGTGCGGCGGGCGTGTGGTTCCTGCGCGAGGGCAAGCTGCACGTCGCGGCGGCCACCAGCCGCACGCACTACGACGTGCGCGAGGCGAGCGCGCCGCTGGAGGACGGAGAGGTGGCGGCGTCGCTGGTCGGGCTCGGGCCCACGGTGGGCTCGCCCGGCGAGCTGTGGCTGCTCACCAACCAGGGCCTGCTGCGCCGCACGCGGGATGGCTGGCGGCGGGTGTCGCTGCCGCAGCGCCCCGCGCAGCTGCTCGCGGCGGGCCGCTTCGTCTGGGTGAAGTCGAGCGACTCGCTCCTGCTCTACGACGCGGACGCGGACAGCTGGGGCACGGCGACGGACGTCGACACGCGCGAGTTCCGCTTCCTCTCCGCGGACGAGAGCGGCTGCGCGTGGGTGCAGCTGGGCGGCGAGACGGTCGCCATCAGCCGCGCGCCCACGCCCCGCGTGACGGGCCTGTACCAGGGCATGCAGGTGGTGGAGGACGGCCTGTTGGCGCGCGTGGTGCTGCCGCCCGACGCGCCCCAGGCGAGCATCGCCTTCCAGCTCGGCGGCTCCGAGTTCCCCGCCACCGGCGAGGGCCCCGAGTACAGCCTCGGGGGCACGGAGTCGGACGGCACGCCCAAGGCCTACTCGCTCGCGGCGCTGGAGGCGGGGCGCTACACGCTCGGCGTGGTGGCCCGCTACGTGGACGGCACGGAGGCGCGCCGCCTGGTGCCCTTCGACTACAACCCGGTGACCAGCGGCCCGGTGAGCTGGGCCACGCACATCCAGCCCATCCACGAGTCGCGCTGCGCGAAGTGCCACACCAGCGGTCCAGGCCGCCCGCTCTCCACCTACACCCTGTGGAAGGAGAACGCGGACCTCATCACGGCCTCCGTGAGGGACCAGCGCATGCCGGCCGACGGGCCCCTGGACTCGCAGCTCATCAACCTCATCCAGCGTTGGGCCGCGTCCGGCGCCAACCCCTGACACCTTCCGGCGTCTCCCCCGAGGCACCCCATGATTCGACTGACCCGCGCGGCCCCCCTCCTCGCGCTCCTCGTCACGTCCTGCTCCGACGAGCTGGACCCGGCGCGCGAGGCGCCTCCCCCGCCGGAGGTGGACCAGTGCACCGGCCTGCCCGAGGTGACGGTCGTCGCCAGGCCACCGAGGGTCCACGTCAACGGCCCGGTGATGCTCGTCCCCTCCGGCGGCAGCGGGCAGTACCGCTACACGCTCGAGGCCGGGGGCTCTTCCGGTGAGCTGCGTGGTGACCGCCTCATCGCGGGAGCCACGCCCGCCATCGACTCGGTGCTCGTGGAGGACGCACGCTGCGAGGGCAGCAGCGCGCGCGTGTCCGTGGAGGTCGTCGCCCCGTTCGACATCTCCCCCGCGAAGGCGGAGGTGCGGCCGGGCATTTCCTTCCAGGTGGCCACGGCGGGACTGATTGGCACGCCGACGTACAGCTTGTCGCAGAACCAGTCCGGCGCCACGCTCTCCCCGGAGGGCCGCTACACCGCTGGCGCCACGGAGGGCCTGGACCTGGTCACCGTGCGCGACTCGCAGTCGGGCGAGGAGGCGGTGCTCCAGTATCAGGTGAGCAAGTCGGCCCGCCTGGCCGGCTCGCCCGCGTACCTCGCGGTGCCCGCGGGGTCGTCCGTGCCGTTGGCCACGCGCGGCGGCAGTGACCGCATCGTGTGGTCCAAGACGTCCGGTCCGGGCACGCTCGCGGACGGGCGCATCCGCTTCGAGCCCGGTGACACGGGCCTCGCGCTGCTGGAGGCGTCCGACCCCTTCACCGGGGACAAGGCGTCGGTGACGGTGGTGGTGCTGGACGAGCTGACGCGGCCGGGGCTCGCGCACGGCCGGCTCACGGACGCGGCGACCCTGGTGACGGCGGACTTCGACGGCGACGGCGTCCAGGACCTCGCGGTGGGGCAGCGCGAGAGCGACATGGGGCGGCCCACCGGCGGCGCCGTCTTCATCTACAAGGGCGGCAACGGCGGACTGTCCGCGCAGCCGACGTGGGTGCTCACGGGCGACACGGAGACGGCGCAGTTCGGCGACGCGCTCGCCGCGGGTGACTTCGACGAGGACGGGCGCGCGGAGCTGGTGGTGTCCTCGCCCGGCGCGGACGTGGCCGTCAGCAACGCGGGCGCCGTCTACTTCTACACCTTCAAGAGCGGCGCGCCCGTGCCCCTGCGCCAGCCGCTCACGGGCCTGCTGCGCGACGCGGCCTTCGGCGCGGGCATGTCCGTGGCGGACATGGACGGCGACGGGGACCTGGACCTCGTGGTGGGGTCGCCCGCGGGCGACCTGGCGCCCACCACCGCCATCCGCGCGCGCGGCACGGTGGACCTCTATCTGTCCACGTCCAGCTCGCCGGTGCCGGATCTCCCGGAGGTTCGGCTGGGCGGGTCGGACCTGTCCGCGGCGGGGGCACCCATGGCGCGCACCGGGTCGGACCTGGGCCGCGCGCTGGTGACGGCGGACCTCAACAAGGACGGCCGGCTGGACATCGCCGCGCTCGGCAAGGTGTCCCGCTACACGGCCGAGGGCGCCGTCTCCGGCACCCAGGTGGCCATCTCCGTCTTCTTCGCGCGCCCGGACGGCGCGCGCTTCCGGGCCACGCCGGACGTGTACGTGCTGCCCGCCAACCTCGCGGATTCGGGCGAGGGCACGTGGCGGCTGGCCGCCATCCCCGGCGAAGGCGCGCGCCCGCCGCTGCTGATGGCCGTGGCGGACCGCGCGGACTCGCCGGACCTGAGCACCAGCGGTGGCGTGAAGTCCGGCAACGATTCGGGCGGAGCGCTGCTGTTCGACCTGAGCGCGCACACGCCGACGGGCGAGCCCGCGGCCAGGCCCCTCCAGGTGAAGCGCGAGGAGGCCTTCGCGCGCATCTACGGCGACGCGGGCGGCATCGTCGCGGGCCGCAGCTTCGCGGTGCTCGACGTGGACGGCGCGCCGGGGCCGGAGCTGCTGCTGGGCGCGCCCTACGCCGCGCCGCCCGGGCCGAACAACACCACCCTGCGCTTCGGCGGCAAGGTCCTCGTGTATCCCCTGGCGACGTTGACCGCGGGGACGGTGATGAACAAGCCGCTGCTGACGCTCAATGGCACGGCGAAGTCGGACACGCTGGGGGCGGGGCTCGCCGCCTGGCGCCTGCCGGGAGGGGACGCGCTCGCGGCCTTCTCCGGGCGGGCCTCGTCGGAGCAGGGCGCGTACACCGGCCGCGTGGAGCTGTACAGCCGCGCGGGCGCGTCGCTGACGGAGTGGACGCGCACGAGCGCCATGGTGCCCGCGAAGCCGAGCGTGGAGCGCGTGGGTGAAGCGGTGGCCGTGACGGCGACGGCGCAGGGCGCGGTGGCGCTCCTGGGGGCGCCAGGCTGGTCCGGCGATGGCGCCAATGGCGATGGTGACGCGCTCTCCATCGGCCGCGCGTACGTGCGCGGCGTGGCGGCGTCCGCCCAGGCCGTCGTGGTGGAGCAGGGCGCGCCCTCTCCCCACAAGGCGGGCCGCAACGTGGGCTCGGACGTGGCCTTCACCGACTTCAACGGCGACGGGCGCCCGGACACGGCGGTGGGCGCCACGGGCTTCGCCGTCCCCGCCAGCACCAGCGCCGAGCACGCCGCCACCTACGCGACGGTGCGCCCCGAGTGCCTCACCACCGCCACCCAGTCCGTGGGCGGCGTGCTGGTGTCGCTGGGCCAGGCGGATGGCTCCTTCAAGCCCGCCTACAGGGTATGGGCGCCCCTGCTGGTCACCGCCGGGTGCACGGCCACGGACGCGACGTGCCGGCGCTCGGCGCTCGGTCGTGGGCTGGCGGGTGGCTTCGACTTCAATGGCGATGGCCTCCAGGACCTGGCCGTGCAGCGCGACAAGGGCATGGAGGTGTTCCTGGGCCGCGCGCCGGAGGACGCGTCGCTGGCCAGGCTCACCATGCTCTGCGCCCCCGCCTACTCGTGGCCGTCCATGGGGCTGCAGACCGCGCCCCCCGTGTCGCTGGGCGACCTGAACGGGGACAAGTGCGACGACCTGGCATGGCGCTACGCGGAGGGCACCCGGTCGGGGGTGGCCATCCTCTTCGGCTTCGACGAGAGCGGAGCGAAGTGCTCCGGCCGCACCACCGCGACGGTGTGGCGCATCGCGGGCGACAGCGAGGTGGGGCTCACCAACATCGGCTTGGGGGTGAGCATCGCTCCGGCGGGCAACTTCCTGGGCGGCGCGCGCAAGTTCATCGCCATGAGCGCCACCAGCGTGGCCTTCAATGGCGTCACGCAGCCGGTGGTGCTGCTGGTCGACTTCGCCGAACTGTCGGCGGCCATCGCCAAGATTGAACCGGGCAACCCCCTGGTCGTCGGCGCGTTCGGCGGAGACCTGTCTCCCATCGTCCTCGTCCACCGCACGCGCGCGGTGAACTTCGGCACCTCGCTCTGGGGCGGCGCCGACCTGACCGGGGACGGCATCGCCGACCTGGTGGTGAGCGCGCCCGGCGCGTCCGAGGCCTCCGATGGCGGCGGCGCCGTGTTCCTCTACGCGGGCGGCGCGAGCCAGCAGGGCGCGCTCACCCCCTACCTCACGGCCGTGGGGGATGTCGCCGAGCGCAGCCAGATGGGGCAGGACCTCCATCTGAGCCCCGGAAAGGGAGGAACTCCTCCAACCCTGGTGATTGGCGCGCCGCGTAGCTTCCGCACGGGCACGCAGAACGGCACGGCGTATTCGCTGCCGCTGCGCTTCTAGCGCTGTCGGGTGGTCAGCCATTTGGGAACCGCGCTCGGTCGGGCCTATCCTCTGGGCCCGACCCGAGCGCAGGGAGCCTCATGGCACGCGAGCACGAGCTGGAGTGGAGCCACGGTGTGCAGCGGGCCTGGTTCGAGTCGCCCGACATCCTCTGGGCGCGCTTCCGGGGGGCCGTCACCGAGGACACGTCGCGCTGGTCCTGCGCCATCTACAAGGAGGTCGCCTCGCGAGGGCGATTCTACCTGGCGGCGGACATCGCGGATTCGCACCTGAGCGCGGAGTCGCGCCGCTACCTGGTGGCGAACACGAAGGCGGACTGGTTCCGGGGCATCATCTACATCGGCGCGGGGCTGGAGCAGCGGGTCACCACCAAGAGCCTGATGGTGGGCACCATGCTGACCGGCACGATGCGCCTGGAGGTCATGTACCTGGACACCGCCGAGGAGGCCCGCGCGTGGATGGAGGCGCACCGCTCGGGCGGCGCGGCGCGCAGGGCCCCCTGACTCAGTGAGGGGCCTCTTCCCGGGGCGCCGAGGGCTGGCCGTTGGACGGCATCAGGTTGGCGAGCCCGGCGCCACCGAGGATGAGCGCGCCGCCCACGACGAGCGACAGGGTGAAGGGCTCGTCGAGGAACACCACGCCGAGCACCACCGCCACCAGCGTGTCCAGCAGCGCCATGGCGCCCAGCGCGGTGAGGGAGATGCGCGGCAGGAGCCAGTAGAGGCACAGGTACGTGCACGCGGTGCCGAACACGGCGAGATAGAGGATGGCGCCCACCGCGCGGGGCGTCCAGTTCGTGGGCTGGTCGGCTTCCATCAGGAAGGCGCACACGAGTATCGGCAGCGCGCTGGTGAGCGCCTGTCCGCAGACGAGCACGGGCGCGGGGACGTGCGCCATGTGCTGCTTCGCCAGCACGTTGGCCAGGGCGAGGATGGCGACCGCCGCGAGCGTCAGCGCCACGGCCGCGAGCACCTTGCCGGAGACCTGGAGGCTCTCGAGCCCGGAGCCCTGGAGCACCATGACGCCCGCCACGCCGAGCCCCGCCGCCACCAGCTTGCCCGCCGTCAGGGGCTGGTCCGGCATCGTCACCCGGCCGATGAGCAGCAGCCACACGGGGAAGGTGGAGAACAGGAGCGCCGCCCAGCTCGACGGAATCCACTGCTGGGCGGTGAAGAGCAGGGCGAAGGGCGCGGCGAGCTGGAGCAGCCCCAGCACGGCGACGCGCCACCCCGTCCGCGCGTCCACCCAGCCCGCGCGGCGCGCGAAGGGCAGCAGCACCAGCCCGGCCACCAGCAGGCGCAGCCCCAGGAAGCGCAGCGGCGGCAGGTCCTGGAGCCCGACCTTGATGACCGCCCACGTGGAGCCCCAGAGGATGAAGCAGGCGCAATAGGCGAGCAGCACCCTCAGCGAGCTCGCGGGCTTCACGACGGAGGACGGTGCGGCGGCGGCGGTCATGGCGGCGTCGCATTAACACCTCGGGGCGCCTCGCGCACGGTGAGTCGAGGGCCCCGGCCGGGGGAGCGACCGGCGGTCACTCCGGCAGCCGCTGCGTGTGCTGGCGCGCGGGCGCGAACAGGTCTCCCACCTTGTCGAGCCGGCGCCGCAGGGTGCGCGCGTTGAAGCGCGACGGGTCGAGCCGCCGCGTGACCTCGCTCCACTTCAGCGGCGCGGAGAAGGGCGCGCCCTCGCGAGCCCGCAGGGAGTAGGGGGCCACCATCGTCTTGCCCCGCGCGTTCTGCCCCGCGTCGATGTACAGGCGCCCCTTGCGTGAGCGGATGTCGCGCTTCGTCGTGGCGATGTCTCCCAGCCGCTCCTCCAGCGCCCGCGCCAGGGCGTTCGCGTGCGCCTGCACCCGCGCGTAGGTGTGTCCCTCCGCCAGCGGCACCATGACGTGCAGCCCGCGCTTGCCGGACGTCTTCGGGTAGCTCTCCAGTCCCCGCGCCTCCAGCAGCTCGCGCAGCGCCAGCGCCACCGTCACCAGGTCCGACCAGCCACCCTTGCCCGGGTCCAGGTCGAGCGCCAGGTAGTCCGGCTGGGACAGCCGGGGCATGCGGCTCAGCCACATGTGCAGGGTGAGCGCGGACTGGTTGGCGAGCCACAGCAGCGGCGCCTCGCCCGTCACGTCCACGTGCCGCAGCGTCTTCTCCTTGTGACGCACCTTCAGCGTCGGAATCCATGGCGGCGTGCCGGACAGTTGGTGACGGAAGAAGCCCGGGGCCTGGATGCCCGCGGGCCACTGCTGGACGGCGATGGGGCGGCCCGTGAGCACCGGGACGAGCAGCGGCGCCACCTCGCGGTAGTAGGCGAAGACGTCCGCCTTCGTCAGCCCGCTGTCCGGGAAGAGGACCCGCGAGCCGTGGGTCAGCTCGACGCGCCCGGCGCTCCGGGGCTCCGGCGACCGGCGCGCGGCCAGGGCCCGTGGCGCGCGGCGCTCGCCCGCCGTGCCCGCGCGACGCGAGGGCGTGTCCTCCCGCGAGCGCGACGCGCGCGACGTGGGGGCGGGGCGCTCGCGCACCACCTCCTCGGGGGCCTTGTCCATGCGCAGCCCCTGGTACACGGGCTGGCGCAGGCGGCCGTCCTCGGTCCACTCGCTGAAGTGGACCTGGGCGACGTGGCGAGGCTTCACCCAGACGGCGCCCTTGCGGGGCTTCGCGTCCACGGCGGCGGGCGCTCGCGCGCGGTCCTTGTCGAGCAGCACGCGCAGCTCCCTCCGGTCCTTCGCGGTGAAGCCCGTGCCCACCTTGCCCACGTCGTGGAAGCCCTCGCGGTCGTGCACGCCCACCAGCAGCGCGCCCAGCTCCGTCCCGGCGCGCTCGTTCTGGATGGGGAGGTAGCCGAGGAGGACGACCTCCTGCCCCGCGACCACCTTCAGCTTCAGCCAGTCCCCCGAGCGCGTGCCCGCATAGGCGGAGCCCCGCCGCTTCGCGATGAGGCCCTCCCAGCCCCGCCGTCGCGCCTGGGCCAGCGCGCGCCGCAGCGGCGGGGCGACGCGCTCCGACAGCTGGAGCGGGAGCGCCACGCCCTCCAGGAGCTTCTCCAGCCGGGCGCGCCGCTCCTCGAGCGGGAGCGACCGCAAGTCCTCGCCGTCGAGCCAGGGCAGGTCGAAGATGACGAAGCGCTGCTCCACGCCCTCCAGCCCTTGTTGGAGGAGCTGGAAGCGCGAGCGGCCCTTCGGGTCGAGCGCCACCACCTCGCCGTCGAGCACGGCGTCGCGCACGCGCAGCCCGCGCAGGGCCTCCGCCAGCCGGGGGAAGCGCCGTGACAGGTCGTTGCCCCGGCGGCTCTCCAGGGCCAGCTTCCCGCCCACCAGCGCCGCCATCGCCCGGAAGCCGTCGTACTTCACCTCGTAGACGTGGGTGGCGTCGCCCACCTCCTCGGGCACGGACAGCCGCGCGAGCATGGGCGGACCCAGGGCTTCCAACAGCTTCGTCGGGGTGCGCGGCGGGGTGAGGCGCCTCGTCCTCGCCGTCCGCGCGGCGCGCTTCGCCACGGCCTTCCTCGTGCGCCCGCGCCGGGCCGGGCCACGGGTCGCCACCTGTCCACTCTTCACGGACTCCGGCCGCTCGGTGGTGATGTCGAGCGTGGGGTCCGCCGCGTCGTCCTTCGCCTTGAACAGCAGCCACTGGGGCTTGCTGGCGCCGCCGCGCAACCGCGTGCGGATGAGGTGCCATCCGCCGCGCAGCTTCTGTCCCTCGAGCTCGAGGTGGAGCCGGCCCTGCTTCCGCTGCGCCTCGGCTTGTCCAGGCGGGACGGTGTCATAGGTGCCGCTGTCCCAGAGGAGCGAGTCCCCCCCGCCATAGGCGTCGTCGGGGATGTGCCCCTCGAAGTCGGCGTAGGCGAGCGGGTGGTCTTCGGTCTCCACCGCGAGCCGCTTCGCGCCCGGGTCGTAGCTGGGCCCCTTGGGGACCGCCCAGCTCGCCAGTACCCCGTCGACCTGCAGGCGCAGGTCGTAATGGAGGCTCGTCGCGTCGTGCTTGTGGACGACGAAGCGGGGCCCCTCGCCGGGCGAGGTGGCGTCCGGGCCGCCGGGAGGTGGCTCGGGGGTCCGGTCGAAGTCCCGCTTGCGGCGGTAGGTCTTCAGTCGCGTGTCGGTGCGCTTCACCCGGCAACGGTCGCCATGGAGGGACGCTGCCGCAAACGGTTCGTCCGTCCGGCTCCAGGGCAGCCGGGCGCGAGGCGTCCGCGAGGGCGGGTTGGCCCCCATGCCGGGACTTCTCAATTTGGACGCGAACCCGGCTCGGAGGACGAGGACATGGCGGAGAAGTCCGAAGTGGCGCGGCTGCGCGGTCTGGCCCAGCTCGACGCGGACGCGGTGGGGGCGTACGACACGGCCCTGGCGCGCATCCCGGAGCCCCTGGTGCGCGAGCGGCTCAACGCGTTTCGCGCGGACCATCTGCGCCATGTCCAGCTCCTCAACACCTTCATCCACGAACTGGGAGGCGAGCCCGTCGCGCTCCGGCCAGACCTGCGGGGCGCGGCGATGAAGGGCCTCGCCGCGATGTCCAGCATGATGGGCACCGAGGCGGCGTTGGTGGCGATGCTCGGCAACGAGGAGTTCACCAACCGGGCGTATGACCTGGCCCTGCGGTTCGAATGGGGCGCGGAGCTGCGAACCCTCATCGAGCGTCACCGCGAGGACGAGCGCCGTCATGTCCTGTGGGTCCGCGAGGCCGTCCGCACCCGGCCCTGGGAGCCGGCCCGGGCTCCCGCGCGCGATGGCTCCGAGGCCCCGACCTGACGCCGCTTCCGCGCCGTCGACGCGGACGGTGCCGATATGTCGAGCGTACGCTACCGTTCAGGCCCGCGGTTGTTGGGTTCCTGGAGGCGTGGTGATGCGTTCGAAGTTCTTCTCCGCAGCGGTGTTGGCGTTCCTGGCGATGGGCTGTGCGGCTCACCGGAGCGACCTGGACTATCCGGCCCGCGAGGCCATCTACGACCAGCCGCTGGAGGAGATGTGGCCGGAGGTCCGGGCGTTCTTCACCCGGAACAACCTGCCCTTCGAGGAGGGCCAGGACGGCCTGACGCTGGAGACGGAGTGGCGCCAGGAGTTCGGCGCGTCGAAGGGGGCGGGTTTCTTCCACCGCTACCGGGTCGTGGGCCAGCGTGAGTCCGCCTCCCAGGGCAAGCTGCAGATCTTCCGCATCACCCAGGGCGCGGACCAGGCGCCTCCCCCGCCGGGTTCGGGCATCGGCTTCGCCAGCGCGCCGGGGCAGCGGGACATGCTGATGGAGTGGCGCGTGTTCCGCGAGGTGGCGCCCCGGCTGGCGAAGGAGTCGCCCGCGCCCGCCGCGCAGGTGGCCCGGTTGGAGGAGTCCCAGGCCACGCCCACGCCCATCTCCGTCGAGTGCGGTCTGCCCATCATCGGCCTGGGCGCGCAGGTGAGGCCGGGGGCGACGATGCTGCTGGGGGAGATGCACGGCACGCGGGAGGTGCCGCGCTTCGTGGCGCAGCTGGCGTGTCAGTCCGCGGTGGCGGGCATCCCGGTGACGGTGGGGCTGGAGCTGCCGCTGGAGAACCAGGAGCGGGTGGACACCTTCCTGGACAGCGCGGGCACGGAGGCGGACTGGCACGCGCTGATGGAGTCGCCGTTCTGGCACAGCCCCTACCCGGATGGCCGCAGCAGCGAGGCGGTGGCGAGGCTGCTGGAGCAGGTGCGCCAGCTGCGCTCGGGCGGGTTGGACGTGGACGTCTTCGCGTTCGACCATCTCAAGGCCAGCGGTCAGCAGCGGGAGGACGCGATGGCGGCGACGGTGGCGCTCCAGGTCGAGGCCAGCCCCAGGCGCTTCCATGTGGTGCTGACGGGCAACATCCACTCGCGCGCGCGCAAGGGGCTGTCGTGGGACGAGGGCTTCCGTCCCATGGGGCTGTTGCTCGAGGAGCGGCTGCGCCGGGTGGTGTCGCTGGACATGGCATATGACAGCGGCACGGCGTGGATCTGCTCGGTGGACAGCAAGGGCGTGAAGGACCGGCTGGACTGCGGGGTGAAGCGCGCGAAGGGGAAGGACAACGGGGACCGCTTCTTCGTGCACACGTGGGATGGCGTGAACGCGGAGGGCTACCACGGCGTCTTCTACGTGGGCCGCGTGAGCGCCTCGGCGCCGGTGGCTCGATCCGGAGACGGCCGTCCGGGGGAGGACGGCAAGTCCTCGGCCCAGGAGGGGCAGGGCGCTGTCTCCGAGTGACGACGCCTGGCACCGTGTCGAGTCGCTGACCCGACATTCCAGCCCGGTGGCCGATATGCGCAGGGGGCTCCTCCGTTCCCATCCTCCGAACACGGGCTTTCCCTGGAGGCGTGACGATGCGCTCGGTCATCTTCGCGGCATGGGTGTTGGCGTTCCTGGCGATGGGCTGCGCGGCCCATCGCACGGACCTGGACTATCCGGACCGGGAGGCCGTCTACGACCGGCCCCTGGAAGAGATGTGGCCCGAGGTCCGGGAGTTCTTCACCCGGAACAACCTGCCCTACCGGGAGGACAAGGGCAGCATGGTGTTGGAGACGGAGTGGCGCCAGGAGTTCGGCGCGTCGAAGGTCGCGGGCTTCTTCCACCGCTACATGGTCGTGGGCCGGCGTGAGTCCCCCACCCAGGGCAAGCTGCAGATCTTCCGCATCACCAAGAACGCGAACAAGGCGCTGTCGCAGCCCGGCAAGGAGATCGACTGGGGCGTGAGCCGGGCGCTTGGCACGGGGGGGGTCGGGGGCTCCAGCGAGCCCAGCGTCGAGGACGACGAGGACCGGCTGGCGTTCCCCCGGGGCGAGAACGGCTTCTACATGGAGTCGGGGCAGGGCCAGCGGGACATGCTGATGGAGTGGCGCGTGTTCCGCGAGGTGGCGCCCCGGCTGGCGAAGGAGGAGAACGCGCCGAAGCCGGTGCAGGTGGCCCGGCTGGCGAAGGCCGAGTCCTCGCCCACGCAGCTGTCCATCGAGTGTGGCCTGCCCATCGTCGGCCTGGGCAAGCAGGTGAAGCCGGGAACGACGATGCTGCTGGGGGAGATGCACGGCACGCAGGAGGTGCCGCGCTTCGTGGCGCAGCTGGCGTGTCAGTCCGCGGTGGCGGGCATCCCGGTGACGGTGGGGCTGGAGCTGCCGCTGGAGAACCAGGGACGGGTGGACACCTTCCTGGACAGCGAGGGCGCGGAGGAGGACTGGCTCAAGCTGATGGAGGCTCCGTTCTGGCGCAGCCCGTACCCGGATGGCCGTGGCAGCGAGGCCATGGCGAAGATGCTGGAGCAGGTGCGTCAGCTGCGCTCGGAGGGGCTGGACGTGGACGTGTTCGTGTACGACCACCCGAAGGCCAACGGCCAGCAGCGTGAGGACGCGCTGGCGGCGACGGTGGCGCACCAGGTGGAGTCCAGTCCGAAGCGCTTCCACGTGGTCCTGTCCGGCAACATCCACTCGCGCGCCCGCAAGGGGCTGCCGTGGGACAAGGGCTTCCGTCCCATGGGCCTGTTGCTCAAGGAGCGGCTGGGCAAGGTGGTGTCGCTGGACATGGCGTACGACAGCGGCACGGCGTGGATCTGCTCGGTGGACAGCAAGGGCGTGAGGGACCGCCTGGATTGTGGCGTCCGCGACGCGAAGGGGAAGGACAACGGGGACCGCTTCTTCGTGCACACGTGGGATGGGATGAACTCGGAGGGCTACCACGGCGTCTTCTACGTGGGCCCGGTGAACGCGTCCGCGCCGGCGGTGCACTACGGGGACGGCCGTCCGGGGGAGGACGACAAGTCCTCGCATCCGGCGCCCGAGCAGGGCTGGCGGATGGCGTTCGTGGAGTGACAGCGCCCGCCGGGGGCGCATGGATGCTGCTGCGCCCCGGAGGGTGCTGACGTACGCTCCCTCGCGTGAGCGAAACCACCGTCTACCAACCGGACCTCCTCTACGTGGGAGGCCGGTTCCTCGAAGGCCGGGCCCTGGCCGTGGGCGTGGATGGCCGCATCCTGGAGGCGGCCGCCATCCCGCCCGAGGCGCACGTCATCCGCCTGCCGGGACGCGCGCTGCTTCCCGGGCTCGTCAACGGCCACTCCCATGCGTTCCAGCGGCTCATCCGGGGACGCACGGAGTACGTGGTGTCGGGCCGCGAGGCGGACGACTTCTGGAGCTGGCGCGAGGCCATGTATCGCGCCGCGGAGGCGCTCGGGCCGGACGACGTCTACGTGGCCTCGCGACAGGTCTTCGTGGAGATGGCCCTGGCGGGCATCACCACCGTGGGGGAGTTCCACTATCTGCACCATCAAGCGGATGGCACGCCCTACGGCAACCGGAACGCGCTGGCCCACTCCGTCATTCGCGCCGCGCGGGACGCGGGCCTGCGCATCTGCTTGTTGCGCGTGGGGTACGCGCGCGCGGGCTTCCAGGTGGCGCCGAATCCCCGGCAGCGTCGCTTCCTCGACCCGGACGTGGAGACGTACCTGGCCACGACGGAGACGCTGGTGCGCGAGGTGCGCGGCGACGCGGCCGTGAGCGTGGGGCTCGCGCCGCACAGCGTGCGCGCCGTGCCCCGAGAGTGGCTCTCCGCCATCGCCAGCGCGCCCTCTCGGGGACTGCCCGTCCACATGCACGTGGCGGAGCAGCCGAAGGAGATCGAAGCCTGCCTCGCCGAGCACGGCCGTCGCCCGGTGGAGCTGCTGTCGGACCTGGGGCTCTTGGGCCCTGGCTTCACCGCGGTCCATGGCGTCCACCTGACGGAGGAGGAGGTGGGGATGCTGGGGCGTGCGCGAGCGACGGTGTGCGCGTGTCCCTCCACGGAGCGCAACCTGGGGGACGGCATCGTCCCGGCGGACGCGTTGGTGAAGGCGGGGGCGCGCATCAGCCTGGGGTCGGACAGCCAGGCCACGGTGGACCTGCTGGACGAGGCGCGGCAGCTGGAAGGCCACCTGCGGCTGGCGCGGCTGCGTCGCGCGGTGCTGGACCCGGGCGGTGGGGCGGTGGATGGGCTCGCGGCGCGGCTGCTGGGCATGGCCACGGTGGAGGGGGCGCGAAGCCTGGGGCTGGCCACGGGGACGCTGGACGCGGGAGCCCCCGCGGACTTCTTCACGGTGGACCTGGCGCATCCGTCGCTGGTGGGCGCGAGCGCCGAGTCCCTGCTGGCGTCCATCGTCCTGGGCGGGGACAAGGCGGCGGTGCGCGAGGTGGCGGTGGCCGGGCGCCTCATCGTGAAGGACGGACATCATCCGCTGGCGGAGCAGAGCGGGCGCACGTTCCATTCGCTCGCCCGGTCGCTGTATTCCTGACGCCAGCGGGGCCCCAGGGGACTGGCGCCGGCTGGCCGGCGGTGGCATGACGCGGGCACCGGAGGTCGTCCCCATGAGCGACACGTTGCCCGCGCTGAGAAACACCCTGACGGAGCTGGTGGCGATGGACACCACGTCCTCGCGACCGAACGCTCCGCTCATCGACTACGCGCAGGCCCGGCTGGAGGCCGCGGGCTTCAGCGCGGAGCGCCAGCGCTACGTCGACGATGCCGGGGTGGAGAAGTTCAACCTGGTGGCGGTGAAGGGCGGCACGGGGCGCGCGGCGCTCGCGCTGGTGGGGCACTCGGACTGCGTCCCCTACGACGCGGCGTGGACGGAGGCGCTGCGGCTGACGGAGCGCGACGGGAAGCTCTACGCGCGCGGCGCCTGTGACACGAAGGGCTTCATCGCCTGCGCGCTGCACGCGGCGGAGCGGGCGTCCGGGCTCCAGGCGCCGTTGATGGTGGTCCTCACCGCCGACGAGGAGGTGGGCCTGGTGGGCGCCAAGAAGCTGGTGGAGGCGGGGCTGGGCCGGGCGCGGCACGCCATCGTCGGGGAGCCCACGAAGCTGACGCCGGTGCGCGCGAACAAGGGGTACTGCCTGGCGGAGGTGGAGGTATTGGGCAAGGAAGGGCACAGCGCGTATCCGGAGACGGGGGCGTCCGCCATCTTCCGCGCGGGTCGCTTCCTGCACCGGTTGGAGCAGCTGGCGACGACGGTGCTGCGCGAGGAGCGCGACGAGGGCTTCCAGCCGCCCTTCACCACGGTGAACGTGGGCGTCATCCAGGGCGGCAAGGCGAAGAACATCCTGCCAGGCGCCTGCCGCTTCATGGTGGAGTGGCGCCCCATCCCCGGACAGCCGACGGCGCGCGTGGTGGAGCTCCTGGAGACCATCCGCCAGGAGCTGGTGCGCGACGAGCCCGCGTACGAGGCGCACATCCGCGTGCTGCGCACCGACCGGGGCGTGAACACCCGCGCGGACGCGGAGGTCGTGCGCTTCCTCGCGGACGCCAGCGGCAACGCGCCCACGACGGTGCCCTTCGGGACGGAGGCCCCCCAGCTCACCGAGCTGGGCGCGGAGGCCGTGGTGTTCGGCCCCGGCGACATCCGCGTGGCGCACCAGACGGGCGAGTATGTCCCCGTCGAGGACCTGGTGCGCTGCGAGGCCGTGCTGGCCCGCGCGGTCGCCCACTTCTGCGGGGCGCGCTGAGCCCCGACGACCGCGCGCCTTCCACCAGACCCTGCGGACGCCGTGCCCGCCCGTTATCGAGAGGGCGCTCGGGGCCCTGGAGTCCCTCGTCCTTCCGGTGTGACATGACGCCTGTTCCAGCAGCGCCTCGTACGGTCCTGTTCTTGTTGGCCAGCTCCCGGGAGGGAGGTAACGCGGAGCTGCTCGCCCGGCGAGCCGCGGAGTCGTTGCCTCCGGGGACGGTGACGACGTGGTTGCGGCTGGACGGGTATCGCGACCCGCCCTTCAGGGACCTGCGTCACGCGCCCGGGGGCTATCCGCCGCTGCCGCCGGAGCTGCGAGCGCTCGCGGACGTCACGCTGGCCGCCGACGAAATCGTCATGGTCGCGCCGGTGTACTGGTACAGCCTGCCGTCCAACGCGCAGGGCTACCTGGAGCACTGGTCCTGGTGGCTGCGCGTGCCGGAGCTGCGCTTCCGCGAGCGGATGCGGGGCAAGGTGCTGTCGCTCATCACCGCGCACTCGACGGACGAGGACGACTCCGTCGCGGAGCCGCTGTTGCTCAGCCTGCACCTCAGCGCCGGCTACATGGCCATGCGCTGGCGCGGCGCGCTCATGGGACATGGCAGCGCTCCCGGGCAGGTGCTCGGTGACGCACGCGCGCTGGAGGCCGCGCGGGGGTTCCTGGCGCGCCCGGTGGAGGATTCGGAGGCCCAGGTCGCCTGACGCGAGGGCGGGATGCCCTGGGCGTGTCTCGAGGGTGTTTGAGTTGAATGCGGGGTAGACCGTGTTTCCGTGACCATGGGCATGTGGTTCGCGTGACGCGACGGATTCCCTCCGTGGCGAGAGGTGACAGGCCCGGTGGTTTCGGTCATGGTGCGCGCCCGTTTCCGGGGGGCGCCCGTGAGCAATGACTGGCTCGCGCGGACCGTCAGCTCGTCCGACCCATCTCGTCCCTCCGGTGCGAATTTCAAAGCAGCTTCCCGGAGGGGGATGCACATGCAGGGCCGATGGTGGTTGTCGTGGATGTTGTCCGTGGTCGCGGTGAGCGCGTGGGCCCAGGTGCCCGCCGCCGAGCCTCCCGCGCAGGCGGAGGTCGTGGAGGAGGCCGACGAGCCCCCGTTCGTGGTGAACGGGCGCAGCGGCACGGTGGAGCTGGGTGATGGCCTGGCGCGGATGGAGGTGCCGGACAACTTCCTCTACCTCGCCCCCGAGGAGGCGGCGAGGGTGCTGGAGGAGGCGTGGGGCAACCCTCCTGGCGCCCCGACGCTGGGGATGCTGGTGCCGGCGAACGTCGATGTCACCGCGCCCGAGGGGTGGGGCGTCATCATCAACTACGCGGACGACGGCCACGTCGAGGATGAGGACGCCTCGAGCATCGACTACGCGGACCTGCTGAAGGAGATGCAGGAGTCCACCCGGGAGGAGAGCGCCGAGCGCAAGCAGGCTGGCTATGGCGGCATCGAGCTGGTGGGCTGGGCCGCCACGCCGCACTACGACCCGGGCACCCGCAAGCTGTACTGGGCCAAGGAGCTGGGCTCCACCGAGGAGGGCGCCTCCGAGCACTCGCTGAACTACAACGTCCGCATCCTGGGCAAGGAGGGCGTGCTGGTGCTCAACGCCGTCTCCGACATGAGCCAGCTGCCCCACGTCGAGAAGGACATGCAGCAGGTGCTGGGCTTCACCTCGTTCAAGCCTGGCCACCGCTACGAGGACTTCGACCCCAGCACCGGTCGCGTGGCCGCCTACGGCGTCGCGGGCCTCGTCGCGGGCAAGGTGGCCGCCAAGGCCGGGCTCTTCAAGGGGCTCCTCGCCGCGCTGCTGGCCGCCAAGAAGCTGGTCATCGCCGGCGTCGCGGCCCTCTTCGTCGGACTGAGCAAGCTGTTCAAGCGCCGTGGCAACGAGGACGGCACGCCGTAGGCGTCCCCTCGACTCCGTTCGCGCGCGCGAGAGGCTCGGGACTCGAGGGTCCCGGGCCTCTTCGCGTTCCAGGGCGCCGCTACGTCCGGGGCAGCGAGCAGGTGTCCAGGTCCCGCAGCACCTTGCGCGCCTCGGCGACCAGGTCCTGGTCCTGGAGCGCCTGCGCGGGGCGGGCGATGAGCTTCATGTCCGGCGTGAGGCGGTAGTAGCCCTTCGAGCGCTGCACCAGCCCCGCGACCTTGGCGCCATCCAGCAGCGCGTCCGCCCCCAGCGTCACCATCACGCGGGCGTGGCTCACCTCGAGGGCGCGCAGGCGCAGGTCGCGCATGTCGATCTTCAGCAGCGTCAGCTCGGACAGGTGGTCCACCTCGTCGGGCGCCTCGCCGTAGCGGTCGACCAGCTCCGCGCGCAGGTCCGTCACCTCCTCCGGCGTGCCGGCCTGGCTGAAGCGCTTGTAGAAGACGAGCCGCTGGTGGACGTCCGGCACGTAGTCGTCGGGGATGAGCGCCGGCACGGGGAGGGTGACGTCCGGCTCCAGCTGCACCTTGGGCGGCAGGCCCTGCAGCTCCGCCACGGCCTCCTCCATCAGCTGCGCGTACAGGTCGAAGCCAATCTCCGCGATGGCGCCGGACTGCTTCTCGCCCAGCAGGTTGCCCGCGCCGCGAATCTCCAGGTCATGGCTGGCGATGGAGAAGCCCGCGCCCAGCTCCGTGAAGTTCTGGAGCACCTCCAGCCGCCGCTGCGCGTCCTTCGTCACCGCCCGGCGCGTGGGCACCAGCAGGTACGCGTACGCGCGCTCCTTGGAGCGGCCCACGCGACCTCTCAGCTGGTACAGCTGCGCCAGGCCGAACTGGTCCGCGCGGTTGACGATCATCGTGTTGGCGCTGGAGATGTCGATGCCGCTCTCGATGATGGCGGTGCACAGGAGCACCTGGTGCTTGCGCTCGGTGAACTCCAGCATCACCTTCTCGAGCTGCCCCTCGCCCATCTGCCCGTGCGCCACGCCGATGGACAGCTTGGGCACCAGCTGCCGCAGCTCCTGCTCCATGGTGGCCAGGGACTCCACGCGGTTGTGGACGAAGAAGACCTGCCCGCCGCGCGCCACCTCGCGCTCGATGGCCTCCTTGATGACCTGGTTGTCGTACTTCATCACGAAGGTGCGGATGGCCCGGCGGTCCTGGGGCGGCGTGGCGATGATGCTCATGTCCCGCACGCCCGACATGCTCATGTGCAGCGTGCGCGGGATGGGGGTCGCCGTCAGCGTCAGGACGTCGATCTGCGAGCGCCACTTCTTCAGCGACTCCTTCTGCTTCACGCCGAAGCGCTGCTCCTCGTCGACGATCATCAACCCCAGGTCCTTGAAGGTCACGTCGCCGGCCAGCAGCTTGTGCGTGCCGATGAGGATGTCGACCCGGCCCTCCTTGGCGCGCTTGAGGATTTCACGCACCTCCGGCGCCTTCTTCAGGCCGGAGATGACCTCCACGGTGACGGGGTAGTCCTTGAAGCGCTTCTTGAAGGACAGGAAGTGCTGCTGCGCCAGCACCGTGGTGGGCACCAGCACCGCCACCTGCTTGCGGTCCAGCGCCGCCTTGAAGGCCGCGCGCATGGCGACCTCCGTCTTGCCGTAGCCCACGTCGCCGCAGACGAGCCGGTCCATGGGCTCCGGCTTCTGCATGTCCGCCAGCACGTCCTCGATGGCCTTGGCCTGGTCCGGCGTCTCCTCGAACTCGAAGTCCGCCTCGAACTGGGCGAAGTACCGGTCCGGCGCGCTGAAGGCGTGGCCCGGGTGCGCCTTGCGCGCGGCGGCGATTTGAAGCAGCTCCGCCGCCATCTTCAGCAGCTGCTCCTTGACGCGCTTCTTCGTCTTCTCCCAGCTGGTGCCGCCCAGCTTGTCGAGCTGGACCTTGTCCGGGTCCCCGCCCGTGAACTTCTGGATGAGCCGCATGCGGCCCACCGGCAGATAGATTTTGTCCCGGCCCGCGTACTCCAGCACGAGGAAGTCCCCCGGGACGTGGTTGACCTCCATCTTCGTCAGGCCCGCGTACCGGCCGATGCCGAAGTCCGTGTGGACGATGAGGTCGCCTTCCTTCAGGTCCCCGAAGCCGGCGGCGAACGCGTCCAGCTTCTTGTGTCGCCGGACGCGCCGGCGCGCGCGCGCGCCGAAGATCTCCTCGTCCGACAGCAGGGCCAGTCCGCCCGCGCCGTCCACGAAGCCCTGGCTCACCTCGCCGGTGAACAGGTGCGCCCACACCGCCGGGTCGTACAGCGCCAGCGCGTCCGTGAGCGGCTCCGTGTGGACCTTCACCATGACGTTGCGGTCGAGGAGCAGCCGCTTGAGCCGGTCCGCCTGGCTCAGCGTGCCGCAGGCCACCGCGCACGCCACGCGCGTGTCCCGCCAACGCTGGAGCCGCTCCACCAACGGGGTGAGCGCGCCCTCCTCGCCGTGGTGCGCGAGGATGGCCTCGCGCAAATCCTGGGTGCCGCCGAACGAGAACGCGACGGGCACCTGCTCGGACTGCGTCAGCGACAGGCCGCCGCCCTCCACCACGCGGAAGGCGCCCAGCCGCTCGGCCACCGCGTCGCGGGTGAGGAAGTGCTCGACGGGCGGGAGCACCAGGTCCTTGCGCTCCTCAGCCGCGGCGAACGAGCGCTCCAGTTCACCCCACAGCTCGTCCGCCGCGCGCTCCAGCGCGAGCGGGTCGTCCAGATAGAAGACGGGCGCCTCCGGGCCCCACGCGCCCAGGAAGTCGAACAGCGTGGCGAGCCCCCCCTCGAAGAGGCCGGGCAACAGCCCCTCCAGGCCGAAGCCGGGAAGTCCCTCGCGCAGCGCCTCGAGCCGCTCGCGCAGCTGGATGGTGGGCAGGTTGATGCGGTCGGCCACCTCGCGGGCGGCGGCCTCCGCGCGGGGACGGGTGTCCTCGGTGAGCAGCAGCTCGCGCGCGGGCACCAGGTCCACTTCCTTCAGCGCGTCCACCGTGCGCTGCGACGCCGGGTCGAACACGCGGATGGAGTCGATGGTGTCGCCGAAGAACTCCAGCCGCACCGGCTTGTCGTAGAGCGGGCTGAAGACATCCAGCAGTCCGCCGCGCACGGAGAACGTCCCCACGTCCTCCACCAGCGGACTGTTCTGGTAGCCCATCCGCGAAAGCTTGCGCGCCAGCGAGTCCCGGTCGTAATCCTGGCCCACGGTGACGCGGTCCGTGAGGCTCGCGATGACGCCCGGGCCGAGCACGCGGCGATACAACGCGCGTTGTGACAACACCAGCGCGGGGAAGCGCGTGCCGCGCGCCAGGTGGTGGAGCGCGCCCAGCCGCTCGGTGACGGCCGCCGCGTCCGGGGAGAGCTCGTCGTACGGCAGCACCTCGTCCGCGGGCAGGCGCAGCACGCCGGGGGTGAGCAGGGTGCCGGAGCCGCCCAGGAAGAAGGCCAGGTCCGCGGCCAGCGCGTCGGCCGCCTCCTCGTCCACCGCGACGCAGACCAGGGGGGCCCGTGTCTCACGATGCAACCGGGAGAGGACATGGGCGCGGGCCGCGCCCTTCAGGCCCTGGGTGCGCGCGCGGCGCCCGGGGGTCAGCTCGCGCAGCAGCCGCGTGAAGGCGTCGTCCGCCGCCAGAGGCCCGCCACCACGCCGCGCCGCCTCGCCATCCAGCCTCTGAGTCAATGGAGTGTCCATGAGTGGACCCTGGGGTCCCCGGGGTAATTAGGGGGCGGCCCCTGACGGGTCAACGACAGAGCGCGTCACCTGTCGTGTGCCGGAGCCGACGCGGCACCGTCTGGTGTGTCGGCCACGTATCAGCCGTACCAGGGGTGGGTTGGCCGTGCGCCCTGGGCAGGGCCTAGTGTGTATCAGGGCATCACTGGGGGGTGCCACGCCTGCCATGCAATCCGGCCGCTGGAGCAACAGGGGTGTGAGTGGTGGCGCCGCGCCCCCGTCCGAGGCCGTGGTGGTCCTGAGGAGCGTGCGCTCGTCGGGGCAGGGAATCCTGGACTTCGAGTGTGTCACCGCCAATGCCCACGCGGAGCGTTGGCTGGGGCGCGAGGAGCGTCCCCTGGTGCGACAGCGGCTGCTGGAGGAGGCGCCCTGGGTGGGAGAGTGCGGCCTGTTCGCCGCGTGTGTCCGGGTGGCGGTGCGCCGCGAGCCGGAGGTGGTGCGCGTGGCGCGCGAGTCCTCCGTGGGGCCGGTGTGGATGCTGGCGCGTGTATCCCCCTGGGAAGACGGGGTCGTCGTCTTCCTGGAGGACCTGACGGAGCGGATGGCCTCGGAGGAGGCCTTGCGTCGGGACCACGACCTCCTACACGCCGTCATCGAGAGCGCCACCGACGCCATCTACGTGAAGGACCTGGACCTGCGGTACGTGCTCATCAACGCGGCCACCGCGCGGGCCTTCAACCGCGCGCCCCACGACATCCTGGGGCGCACGGACCTGGAGCTGCTGGGGGCGGACATCGCCGGGCCCACCATGGCGCACGACCGGGAGGTGATGGAGGTGGGCGCCACCGCCACCTACGAGGATTCGGAGGGCGGGCCGGGCAGCGACCTCATCTGGCAGACGACCAAGGGCGTGCTGCGCCGGGGCGACGGCACCGTCTACGGCCTGTTCGGCATCAGCCGCGACGTCACCGCGCGGCGCCGCCAGGAGCAGGAGCGCAACGAGGAGGCCCTCTTCCAGGAGCGCTTCATCGGCGTGCTGGGCCACGACCTGGGCAACCCCCTGGCGGCGGTGCGGCTGTCCGCGGCGGCCCTGCTGGCGCAGCGCACGCTGACGCCCGAGCAGCGGCGCATGGCCCAGCGCATCGACGGGAGCGCCGAGCGCATGTCGCGGCTGGTGAAGCAGCTTTTGGACTTCACCCGCGCGCGCATGGCGGGCGGCATCCCCCTGCACCCGCGCGAGGTGTGCATGGCCACGGTGTGCCGCCGCATCATCTCCGAGCTGGAGCCGGCCTACCCGGAGCACCAGGTCCACCTGGAGGTGGTGGGCGAGTCGAACGGCGTGTGGGACGAGGAGCGGCTGGGGCAGGTGCTGTCCAACCTGGTGGGCAACGCGCTCCAGCACAGCCCCAAGGGCTCCATGGTGCGGGTGCGGGTGGCGGCCAGCGACACCCTCTTCCAGCGCGTGGAGGTCCACAACGTGGGGACGCCCATCCCGGACTCGCTGCGCCCGCGCCTGTTCGCGGCCTTCCACAAGGCGGAGCGGGACCCGAGCGCGCCCAAGGTCCAGCGACAGGGGCTGGGGCTGGGGCTCTACATCGTCTCGCAAATCGTCACCGCGCACGGCGGCTGGGTGGACGTGGCCTCGTCCGCGGAGGCGGGGACGTGCTTCGCGGTGACGCTGCCGCGCGTGGCCCAGGCCGTGTCGCAGGAGTCACCGCAGGCGCGGCGGGCCTGACGCGGTCCGCCACCGCCGAGCCGTGTCGCGGCGCCCGGGTCCGCCCACCTCAGGGCCGCCAGGTCCATCAGACGCGCGGGAGGCGACCGCGGTACTCCTCCTCGTCCTCCTCGTCGTCCTTGTCGTCGCCCTTGTCATCCCCGTCCCCGTCGCCGCCCTTGCCGTCCCCCAGCCTCAGGGACAGGGCCTCCGGCCGGGACAGGCCGTGCTCCGCGCGTGGGGACGACGACGCGTCGCCCGCTTTCACGGCGGTGAAGAGGCTGGCCATGGACAGGCAGAGGACGAGGGCGGCGGCGAGGGTCTTCATGGGCGGCTCCAGGTGACTGGGTCGCGGACGCGCGCCTTCCGGGGGAAATTCAACCCGCGTCCGGGCGCGCGCTACTTCGCCTTGAGGGTGCGGATGTATCCCACCAGCGCGTCGATCTGCGCGGGCGTGAGCTTGTCCTTGAAGGCCTTCATCTTGGAGTTCTTGGGGGAGCCCTCGGCGATGGCCTGGCGGATGTCCGCGTCGGATTCGGCTGCCTGCCAGGCGGCCAGGCTCATGTCGGCGATGGACTCCTTCTGGCCCATCTTCGTCTGCGCCTTGCCGTCGTCGCCGTGGCAGGACTTGCACTTGGCCTTCCACACCTCCGCGACGTCGTCCGCGTAGGCGCTCGAGCTCAGACAGAGGGTCATCACCAGGGCGAACCGCTTCATCATCGTCTCGTATCCTCGGGCTTCACCGCCGGTGGCGGTGGGGGGCGCAAGTCACGCGCCGGGGGCCGGCGTCGCCGCGCCTGGGCGAGTATAGAGCCCCCGTCCGTCGGGGGAAGCCCGCGAGGCGCGCGGGCCCGGGAGCGGCTCAGGCGTCCTGCGTGGCGTTGGCGCGCGCGACGGCGAACAGGCTCATGCCCACCGGCAGCTTCACCTGGGCCTCGGCGCGGGCGAACAGGGGGGCCAGCGTGTCGTAGAGCTTGAGCTGGAGCTTGGGCACGGAGCGGCGGCGCAACAGGCGGCTGTTGACGAACCAGCCCGGCATGCCCACCAGGTTCATCCACTCCAGCGTCTCGACCTCGAAGCCGTTGTGCTCCAGCACCGCGCGCAGCGTGTCCGGCGTGTAGCGGCGGTAGTGGCCCACCGCCTCGTCGATGCTGCCGAACAGCTGGGGGAGCGCGGGCACGAGGATGACCACCCGGCCGCCGGGGGTGAGAATCTGCCGGAAGCGCCGCACCGCCGCGCCGTCGTCGGGGATGTGCTCCAGCACGTTGGAGAGGACGATGGTGTCCAGCCGCTCCTTCTGGAGCGACTCCCAGTCCGCGAGCGCCACGTCGGACAGGTACGGGCGGATGTGGGGGTGGCCCCGGAAGAGGTTCTTCAGGCGGTCCACGTAGAAGGGGTCCACCTCCAGGGCGATGAGCAGCTCCAGGCCCGCCTCCAGCTCGCGGGTGATGGTGCCGATGCCGGAGCCGATTTCGAGCACGCGGCGGCCCAGGTGCTCGCGGAAGCGGCGTCCCAGCCACTGGTTGTAGTGGACGGCGCCGTCCATGCGCTCCAGGGTGGTGTAGCCCTCGTGCTGGTTGTCCGCGTCGTCGCGCACGGTGGCGTAGCGCACCAGGGTGCGCAGCTGGGACAGGCGCGCGGCGCGAGGGCGGCGGGGCACGGCCTGCAGCGGCAGCGCCACCTCCGTGAAGCGGTACAGCTGCGCGGCCAGCTTCACCACCAGCTCCGCGTCCACCGCGTCGTCGTCGCTGGTGAGGCTGACGGAGCGCAGCGCGTCCGTGCGGAAGGCGCGCACGCCGCTGAGCGGGTCGCTGACGGCCACGTCGGTGACGAAGCGGGTGACCTGTCCCAGGGCGCGCTCGGCGAGCAGCTGGGGCGCGAGCCCCGTGGCGGTGCGGCGGCCGAAGACGACGTCCGCGGTGTCCGCGTGGAGGGGGCCCAGCAGCGACTCGTAGGCGTCCGGGGCGTAGGCGGCGTCCGGGTCCTGGAGGATGGTGACCGCGCCCGTCACGCGGGGCAGCGCCGCCCGGATGGCCGCGCCCTTGCCCCCCTGCACGTGCAGGACGTGCAGCCCCGGGCGGGGGGGCACGCTCGGCTCGCCCTCTCCAGCCAGCACCACCTCCGCCCTGCCAGCGAGCTCCCGCGCGAAGTGGGAGGCGGCGTCAACGGTGGAGGGGGAGAAGGGGAGGATGACCGAGTGCGAAAAGTTCACGTCGCGCTCCCTAGCACAGGCGGCCGGGTCGCGCGCGTGCTCCCCCCTGGCGTCGGGTGCATGGTGGGCGTCCGGGCGACGGCGGAACGATGGACAACCCGGGGCGGACACGGCACGCTCGATGGCCCTGGCGTAGGTGTGGGTGTAGGTCGGGGGTGGCCGTGTGTGCCGGACCGGTGCTCCACCGCGGCGCTCTCAGGAGAGACGAGACGTGGAAGGAACCGTGTTCGACCCGGCGGGTGGCGCCGGCGGCCCGACGCCCGCGGGAGTGATGGCGAAGCTGCGCGCGCTGTGGCGGCGCAAGTGGATCATCCTGGGCGTGGCCGTGGTGGTGGTGGGGTTGTCGGCGGCCCACACGTTGCGCCAGCCCAAGGTCTACTCCGCCAGCACCTCGCTCATCATCGACGTGATGGCGCCTCGCTTCCTCGACACCGAGGTGAAGGAGGTCATGGGCGAGGAGCGCAGCAACTACTGGTTCAACAAGGAGTACTACGCCACGCAGAGCGAGGTCATCACCTCGCGCGCGGTGGCCAGCCGCGTGGTGGACAAGCTGGGGCTGTCCACGGACGCGGGCTTCCTGGGCCTTTCGAAGGTCCAGGACGAGAAGGCGCGCGTGCAGGCGATGCAGGCCGCGGACGCGGTGGGGTTGCTCCAGTCGCGCATCCGCGTGGTGCCGGAGAAGGACTCGCGGGTGATGAACATCGCGGTGGACGACGAGGACGCCCAGCGCGCGGCCCTGCTCGCCAACGAGGTGGCCGGCGCGTACATGGCGGAGAACCTGGCGCTCAAGCTGCGCATGACGGACGACGCCCGCAGCTGGCTGGAGGGGCGCCTGTCGGAGCTTGAGAGCCAGTCCAAGACGAGCGAGCTGGCGGTCTTCGACTTCAAGAAGGACGCGGACATGCTGTCCACGTCGCTCGAGTCGAGGATGAGCATCGTCAGCGAGCGCATCAACAGCTTCAACCTGCACCTCACGGAGGTGAGCACGCGCATCGCCGCCCTCCAGGCGCGGATGGAGGCCATCCAGAAGTTGCGCAAGACGGCGGCGGACGACGAGACGTGGGCGGAGGCGCTGCCGGGCGCCAAGGACGGCGTCATCCAGGACCTGCGCAAGGCGTACACGGACGCGCGAATCCTGTGCGCGGAGCTGGGGGAGCGCTACCTGCCCGAGCACCCCAAGCTCCTGGAGTGCCAGGGCAAGCTGGCGGTGATTCGCGGCGACTTCCTCAAGAGCCTGCAGAACGTGGTGCGCTCGGCGGAGACGGAGCTGACGGAGGCGGAGGCCCAGCGCAAGAACCTGGTGCGCCTGTTGGACGAGGCGAAGGCCGAGGCGTTCCAGGTGAACAAGAAGTCCATCGAGTTCGACCGGCTCAAGCGCGAGTCGGACAACAACCAGCGGCTCTACGACCTGGTGCTCAAGCGGCTCAAGGACATCGAGCTGTCGGGCCTGCTGCGCACCAGCAACGTGCGCGTGCTGGACCCGGCCCGTCCGGTGTGGACGCCGGTGAAGCCCAACGTGCGGCGCAACCTGATGATGGGGCTGGTGCTGGGCGTGCTCGCGGGGCTGGGCATGGCGCTGCTGCTGGACCTGCTGGAGAACAGCGTGTCCACGCAGGCGGACGTGGAGGAGCGGCTGGGGCTGGCCTTCCTGGGCGTCATGCCGCGCATCGAGGGCAACAAGGCGCCGCGCGAGCGGGACCTGTACGTCCACCGGGAGCCCAAGTCGTCCGTGGCGGAGTGCTGCCGGGCCATCCGCACCAACCTGCTGTTCATGTCGCCGGACACGCCCTTCAAGACGCTGGTGGTGACGTCCAGCGGGCCGCAGGAGGGCAAGTCCACCACGTGCATCAGCCTGGGCGTGGCCATGGCCCAGAGCGGCAACCGGGTGTTGCTGCTGGACACGGACATGCGCCGGCCCCGGCTGCACCGCGCCTTCGGGGTGCCCAACGAGCTGGGCATCTCCTCGCTGGTGGTGGGCGAGGGGGCGCTGGAGGCGGCGGTGAAGAGCACGGAGGTGCCGGGGCTGTTCGTGCTGCCGTGTGGCCCGCTGCCGCCCAACCCGGCGGAGCTGCTGCACACGCGCGCCTTCGCGGAGCTGCTCAAGCAGGTGGCGGGGAAGTTCGACCGCGTCATCCTGGACAGCCCGCCGCTCAACGCGGTGGCGGACGCGGCGGTGCTGGCCACTCAGTCGGACGGAGTGGTGCTGGTGCTCAAGGCGGGGAAGACGAACCGCGAGTCCGCGCGCCGCGCGCTGCGCTCGCTGGCGGACGTGCAGGCGCGCATGTACGGCGCCATCCTCAACGACGTGGACCTGCGGGCGCCGCGCTATGGGGACTCGTACCTGGCCTACCAGGGCTACGGGCAGTACGCCGCCGAGGAGTCGAAGGACGGGGTGGCGCAGTCGTGAGCGCGCCCATGGCGGGCGCGGGCCTGCGTGTGCTGCACCTGGGCAAGTTCTATCCGCCGGCCTCCGGGGGCATCGAGAGCCACGTGCAGACGCTGGCCCGGGCCCAGGCCGCGCTGGGCGCGCAGGTGGAGGTGCTGTGCGCCAACCACTCCGTGGACGGCACGGGCACCAGCCACGAGTTCCACGGGCGCAGCCCCACCCGCGAGGATTGGGACGGGCTGGTGCGCGTGGTGCGGCTGGGGCGCGCCGCCTCCGTGGCGCGCATGGACGTGCTGCCCCAGCTGCCGGGGACGCTGCGGCGCATGCTGGCGCGGGGCGTGGACGTGGTGCACGTGCACACGCCGAACCCCACCATGGTGCTGGCGCTGGACGTGGTGCCGAGGCTGCCTCCGCTCGTCGTCACGCACCACAGCGATGTCATCCGCCAGCGGGTGGCGGGCGCGCTCTTCCGGCCCTTCGAGGCGGTGTTGTACGCGCGGGCCCGGCGGGTGCTGGCCACCAGCGAGGCGTACGTGCCGGGCTCGCCCTTGCTGCGCGCGTTCCAATCCAAGGTGCGGGCGTTGCCGTTGGGCATCGACCTGGCGCCGTTCCTCCACCCGTCCGAGGCCGCGCGGCGGGAGGAGGCGCGTTGGCGGGAGCTGGCGGCGGGCGCGCCGCTGTGGCTGATGGTGGGCCGGCTCGTCTACTACAAGGGCTTGTTCACGGCGCTGGAGGCGCTGGCCCGGGTGCCGGGGCGCCTGGTGGTGGTGGGCGTGGGGCAATTGGAGGCGCAGGCGCGCGAGCGCGCCCGGGCGCTGGGGGTGGAGGACCGCGTCACGTGGACGGGGTACCTGCCTCCGGACGCGCTCATCGGGGCCTACCGCGCGGCCACCGCGCTGTGGTTCCCGAGCAACGCGCGGAGCGAGGCCTACGGCTTGTCGCAGGCGGAGGCCCTGGCGTGTGGGCTGCCGGTGCTGAACACGGCGATTCCGCACTCCGGCGTCCCCTGGGTGAGTCGTCACGAGGAGACGGGGCTGACGGTGCCGGTGGGCGACGCGGAGGCCCTGGCCCGCGCCGCGCGCAGGCTGCTGGAGGAGCCGGGGCTCGCGGAGCGGCTGGGGCACGGGGCGCGGGCCCGCGCGAGCGCGGAGCTGCGGCACGACGTCATGGCCACGCGCAGCCTCGCGCTGTACGCGGAGGCGCTGGGAAGGCCTGTCCCCGAGGAGTCCGCGCCCTCGCGGGCCGTCGCGGGGAGGGCGTGAGGCGGCCACCATGCGCGTGCTTCATGTCTACAGCGGCAATCTCTTCGGGGGCATCGAGTCCTTCCTGGTGACGCTGGCGCGCGAGTCCGCGCGCCACGGGACGGGCACGACGCACGAGTACGCGCTGTGCTTCGAGGGGCGGCTGTCGGAGGCGCTGCGCGAGGCGGGCGCGGTGGTGCACCTGCTGGGGCCCGCGCGAGTCGGTCGGCCGTGGACGGTGTGGCGCGCCCGGAGCGCGCTGCGCGCGGTGCTGGAGGCGGGGGCCTACTCGGCGGTGGTGTGTCATGCCGCGTGGCCCCAGGCGCTGTTCGGCGCGGTGGTGCGCGGGGTGGGCGTGCCGCTGGTGTTCTACCAGCACGACGCGCTGACGGGGCGGCACTGGGTGGAGCGGTGGGCTCGTGTCACGGCGCCGGACCTGGTGCTGGCCAACAGCCGTTTCACCGCGCGCTCCCTGTCCCATGTCTATCCGCGAGCGCCGTTCCGGGTCCGGCATCCCCTGGTGCCCCCGGCGGCGAGTCCGTTGTCCGCGGGGGCTCGCGCGGCGGTTCGCGCGGAGCTGGGGGCGGGTGAGGGCAACGTCGTCATCGTCTGCGTCAGCCGCATGGAGGAGTGGAAGGGCCACCGGCTCCTGTTGGAGGCGTTGGGGCGGATGCGCGAGGAGCGTGGCTGGCGGGCGTGGCTGGTGGGAGGCGCCCAGCGCGAGGAGGAGCAGCGCTACGTGGAGGGACTGCGCGCGCAGGCCCGTGCGCTGGGGCTCGAGGGGCGGGTGCGGTTCCTCGGGCAGCGCTCCGACGTGCCGATGCTGCTGCGGGCCGCGGACGTGCACTGCCAGCCGAATACCTCGCCGGAGCCCTTCGGCCTCGCCTTCGTCGAGGCGCTCCAGGCGGGGCTGCCCGTGGTGACCACCGCGGGGGGCGGGCCGCTGGAGATCGTGGACGCGACGTGTGGGGTGCTCGTCCCGCCGGAGGCGGCGGCGTTGTCCTCGGCGCTGCTGCGTCTGGTGGCGGACGCGGACGCGAGAGGGCGGCTGGGCGCGGCGGGGCCCGCGCGGGCCGCGGCGCTGTGCGAGCCCGCCGCGTTCCTGCGGGGCCTGGACGAGGACCTGCGTGGGCTGCGCGCCGGGGAGTCGCGCGCATGAGGCCACCGCGCGCCGTGGTTCCACCGCGTGCGCCGCGCCCCGGGCTCCAGGGGCCCGGCGTGCTGGGCCGTCGCTACGTGCGGCGCGCTCCCGGAGCACCCCTCGAGGTGGTGGCTCCGTCCGCGTCGGGGCCCGCGCGCGAGGGAGGCGGCGCGCGCCCCGTGGTGCGTGGAGGGCTGTGGACCTCGAGCAGGTGGGTGCCCTGGTTCGTCGTCACGCTCATCGTCTGTCAGCTCGTCCTCCTCGTCGAAGCCCTGTCTCCCCTGCGCGTGGTGGTGCGCATCCTCGCGTTCGGGATGAGCTTGGTGCTGCTGGCGATGGTGCCAGGGCGAGGGGCAAAGCACCCCGCGCTCCCCTACATCCTCGGCGCGCTGGGCTTCACGGCGCTGGGCATCGTCTTTCCGGGGACCGTCAGCCCTGTCGCCGCCGCGGCGCAGTTGGGGATCCAGCTCGCCATCGCCGCGCCGCTGCTGTGGGTGACCCGGCTGTCCATCGACGCGAAGACGTTCCGGCTCACGTTGGCGTTGCTCTTCTTCTTCAACGTCGCGAGCGCCAGCGTCGGTGTCCTCCAGGTGTACTTCCCAGGGCGCTTCCAGCCCAACCTCTCGTCGACCATCCAGTCCCAGGGCGATGCCTACGTGCGGAGCCTCCAGTTCGAGACCGCCAGTGGCGACCGCGTCTTGCGTCCCATGGGGCTGACCGACATGCCAGGAGGCGCCGCGACCGGGGCCTTCTACGCGGTGCTGCTGGGCAGCGGATTCCTGTTGTCCTCTCGCCGGGGACTGGCGCGAGGCGTGAGTGCGGGCGGAATCCTCGTGGGGCTTCTCAGCCTCTATCTCTGCCAGGTTCGTGCGATCGCGCTGATGCTCGGCGTCTGCCTCGCGGCGATGGCCTTCATGCTCGCCTTGACGGGGCGGCTCGTGCGGTTGGCGAAGCTGCTGGTCGTGGTCGGGGTGGCGGCGGTCTTCGCGTTCGGCTGGGCGGTCTCGGTGGGTGGCGACGCGGTGCTCTCCCGCTGGAACAGCCTGGTCGAGGCGAAGCCCGAGGACGTCTACCAGCGGAACCGAGGCCACTTCCTCGAGCGCACGTTCGAGAACCTGTTGCCGGAGTACCCCCTGGGCGCGGGGCTGGGCCGCTATGGCATGCCCAACGCGTACTTCGGAGACAACTCCGACCCGGAGCATCCTCCCCTCTGGGCGGAGATTCAGTGGACCGCGTGGGTCTACGACGGCGGGGTGCTCGTCCTCGCGCTCTATCCGCTGGGGGTGCTCGTGGCGATGGCGTGGGTCTTCCGCATCGCGCGGAAGCGGGGCGAGGTGGATGACGAGTTCTGGCTGTGGGGGAGCGTCATCTTCGCGTACAACCTGGGCGCGCTCGCGCTGACCTTCAGCTATCCGTTCTTCATGAGTCAGGTGGGCATGGAGTTCTGGTTGCTCAACGCGGCGCTCTTCGGCGCCTGGACGCATGCGAAGACCCTACACCCTCATCTCCGGTGATTTCGTCGCCACGGGCGGCATGGACCGGGCGAACCTGGCGCTGGCGCTCTGGCTGGCGAAGCAGGGCGGGCCGGTGCGACTGGTGGCCCACCGCATCGCGGACGAGCTGCGCGCCTTCCCCAACGTGCGCTTCGTCCAGGTCCCCAAGCCCGCCAATGCCTATCTGCTCGGAGAGCCGCTCCTGGCCGCGGCGGGCAGGGCGTGGGCGCTGCGCACCCGCGCGGAGGGAGGGCGCGTGCTGGCCAACGGGGGCAACTGTGTCGTGCCCGGGACCAACTGGGTCCACTACGTCCATGGCGCCTATGCCTCCGAGCCCGTGGGCGGCGTGCTGCGACAACTCAAGGGACAGGCGAGTCGTCGCCTCTACCTGGGCGACGAGCGCAGGGCGCTGTGGCGCGCGAACGTCATCATCGCCAACTCGGAGCGGACTCGCGCGGACCTGGTCGCCGCGACCGGCGTCCCCGATGCACGCGTGCACGTCGTGTACTACGGCAGCGAAGCCGAGCGCTTCCACCCGGTGTCTCCGGAGGAGCGCGCCGCCGCGCGCGTATCGCTGGGGTGGCCCGGGCAGCGGCGCGTGGCGCTGTTCGTCGGGGCGCTGGGAGACCGTCGCAAGGGCTTCGATACGTTGTTCCAGGCCTGGGCGCGGCTGAACGCGCACGCGGATTGGGGCGTGGACCTCAAGGTCGTGGGCATGGGAGCGCAGCGCGAGCAATGGGAGCAGGAGGCGCGGGCGGCGGGCCTGTCCGAGCGCATCCAGTTCCTCGGCTTCCGTCGAGACGTCCCTGTCCTGCTGTCCGCGGCGGACCTGCTGGTGGCGCCGACCCGCTACGAGGCGTATGGGCTGGGTGTCCACGAGGCCCTGTGCGCCGGGCTCCCCGCGTTGGTGAGCCGCTCGGCGGGCGTGGCGGAGCGCTATCCCGCGACGCTCCGCGACCTCCTGCTGGAGGACCCGGACGACGTGGAGGGACTCGTGCGCGCCCTCGAAGCTTGGAAGGTGAACGCGGAGTCCTGGGCGCCCCACGTGGCGGCGTTGTCGGAGGTGCTCCGGGGCCAGTCGTGGGATGCCATGGCCGAGCGCATCGTGGAGGTCATGGAGCGCTTCGGGTGAATCCCGTCAGCGGCGCTCCAGGACCTCGGTGAAGAAGTCCAGGTGCGCGCGTGCCACCACGGGCCACGCGAAGCGGGTGGCGGCGCGCTCGCGCCCCCGCTCCGACAGCTCCCGGCGCCGCGCGGGGCTCTCCAGCAGCGTCGCCAGCGCTTCGCTCCATGCCGTGGGGCTCGACTCCGGGAGCACCAGGCCCGCGTCGCCGAGGGTGTGCGGCACTTCTCCCGAGTCACTGCCGAGCACGGGGACACCGCAGGCGAACGCCTCGACGAGCATGCGCCCGAACTGTTCCTTCCATCGCGGCGTCGTCTGGCTGGGCGCGCACAGCACATCCATCGCGTTGAGCGCGCGAGGGACGCCCGCGTGGGGCACGCCCGTGACGACGCGGACCCGGTCGCCGTGCTTCGAGGCCCAGCCACGCAGCCCTTCTTCCAAGGGGCCTCCGCCGACGAAGAGCGCGCGCCACGGCGTCTGGAGCGTGTCGAGGGCCTCCATGAGCAGGGGCAGCCCCTTCTCGGGGACGAAGCGCCCCAGGTAGCCGACGACGGGCGGCCCGAAGGGGTCCCACCCCAGCTCGCGCAGGAAGTCCTCTCCACTTGCGCGGTCGGGCTGGAACGCCTCCATGGCCACGCCCATGGGGATGGCGCGCGAGGGGCGGGCGGCATAGCCCGGCCGTTCGAGCAGTGTCTCCCGCACCGTCTCGCCCCAGGCCATCCATCCCGCGGCGCGTTCGACGACGAAGCGCTCCGTGAGCGAGAAGGGGGGTGGGTAGCGCTTGGAGAGGTTCTGCGCGGTGGAGAAGACCAGGGGCACGCGGCGAGGCGTGAGCAGCGCGACCTCCAGCCCCGCCAGCACGTAGGGCTCCTCCCAGGAATGCACCAGGTCCACGCCCCGCGAGAGGTGTGCGCGCAGCTCGGGGCCGAAGACGAACAGGTGCAGGGAGCGGCTGAAGAAGGCGCGCACGTCCTCCAGCCTCGCGGCCTCGTGGGCCTCCCGCTGGAGGGAGAGCGCGCTCAGGTCACCATGGAAGGAGCGGGGCGCGATGGCGGTGACGTCCCACGACTCCCCTCCCACGCGCGCCATCTCGTTGGCCAGTCGTCGGTTGAGCGCGACGACGTAGGAATGGGAGACGGTGACGAGCCGGCGAGTCCGCTTCAAGGAGGTCCCTCGGTGTGGGCGTGACCGAAACAGACTCGCTCGGGCGGGTCAAGGCATGGCCCCGCGCCTCAGCGCGCCTCGCTCACCAGCGAGCGATAGATGGAGCAAATCTCACGGGCATAACGCTCCCGGGAGAACCGCTCGACCGCGGTCCGCCGGGCGGAGGACCCCAGGCGCGCGCGGAGCTCGGCGTCCGAGAGCAGCGTGTGCATCGCCCGCGCGAGCGCCCGCGCGTCTCCTGGTGGAATGGCCAGCGCGTCCTCGCCATCCGTGAGGGCCTCCGCGGCGCCACTCGCGCGCGAGACGATGGAGGGACGCCCGCACGCGAGCGCCTCCGCGATGGTGAGGCCGAAGGGCTCCCTGCGCGTGCTCGCGTGTACGAAGACATCCAGCGCGCGGTAGATGTCCTGGGGTTGGGCCTGGAAGGGGACCAGCCCCACGCGCCCGGTCAGCCCCTGCCGCGAGATGAGTCCGCGCAGCTCCGCTTCGCTGAACTGGGAGCCCGCCGTCTGGTACAGCGGCGCGCCCACCAGATAGAAGCGCACGGAAGCGTCGGGCGACAGTCGAGTCAGCTCGGCGGCCGCCTCCAGGAAGACGTCGTGTCCCTTCCATCGCGCGTAGGTGGCCACCAGCCCCACGCGCGGGGTTCCAGCGGACGCGGGTGGCAGCCCCGCGAGGGTGTCCAGCCGCGAGGCATCCCCGGGCCCGGGACGGAAACGCTCCACGTCCACGCCGTTGGGGACGACGTGGATGAGCACGCGCCCCAGCACCGCCCGCGTGTCGTCGCCGACGGCGTGCGAGTTGGCGATGGCCGTGTCCGCCAGGCGGGACAGCGCCGCCAGGGCACGGCGGACCAGGGGGCGCTCCCCCAGGAAGTCATGGACATGCCAGACGCGCTTCGACGGCAGCCCCACCGTGAAGGGACTCAGCAGGTGGGTCTTGATGCCGTTGGAGTGAATCACGTCGGGTCGTAGCGCCTCGACCTCCCGCCTCAGCGCGAGGCCATAGCGGGCGAGCAGCGCCGGGGCGGGAGTCAGCCCGCGCGCGAAGCGCCACGCCTCCCGGACTCCCCGACCGCGGAGCGCGCTGTCACCCAGGACGGACAGCCGCTCGGGCAGTGGCAGCGCACGTGCCTCCACGCCGAGCGCGCGGGCCTCGTCCAGCAACGGCCCGGTGCTCCCCGCGAGCAGGTGGAGCGACATGTCGGGTGCGCTCCGGCGCAGGCAGGCCATCAAATCCAGCAGGGCGCGCTCGGCGCCTCCCAGGACTCCCACGGGATTGAGGAAGAGGATGCGCACGCGGGGACCGAAGCAGACCGATGTGGGCCCGTCAATCCAGGCCCCAGGCGCGCGCCACCGCGCCTTTCTCGGGACGAAGTCTGGCGAGGCGAGTGAAACATGGAAAGCGCTCGGTGTGGGGAGGAGAAGGGCGCGGCGCGCGAACTCCTTCCGCGTGGCGTGGGGCGCGACGTGTGGCGCGGAGGATGTCGGGTGGTGATGGCTTCTGCGGGTCGAGCCGGGCGATGATGCGTCCGACGATGAGCGCCTCGCGGAAGTGTCCTCGCTGTGGAATGGAGCACCGGGACGGAGTCACGGTGTGTCCGCGCGAGGTCTTCCGTCCTGGCGTGGCGCAGGCCGCCTCGTATCGCGGTGGCGCGATGGACATCACCATCAAGCGGGACGATGACGCGACGCCGGCCGAGGTCCGCCCGTTGGTGGAAGGCGTCCCGGCGGCCTTCGCGGCGCGGATGGCGCGGTGGGAGGAGTCCGTCACCAACGACCTGCTGGTGGGCAAGCCGGTGGGGGACTACGTGCTCAAGCGCCGCATCGGCAGCGGGGGCATGGGCATCGTCTACGAGGGCGAGCACGCGGTCATCGGCCGCAAGGTGGCCATCAAGATCCTCCGCCCCGACTTCGTCGAAGGGGGGCGTACCCGCGACCTCGCGGTGGAGGCTCGCGCAGCGGCGTCCATCCGTCACCGGGGCATCATCGACATCCACGGCTTCGGCACCATCCCGGACGTCGGGCAGTACCTGGTGATGGAGTACCTGGACGGCTCGCCGCTGGACGAGGTCATCCAGCAGCGCGCGCCGCTGCGGGAGTCGGAGGTCATCTCGATTCTCGACGCGTTGCTGAGCGCGCTGGCGGCGGCCCACTCGGTGGGCGTCATCCACCGGGACCTCAAGCCCGGCAACGTCTTCATGGTGCGCGAGAGCGACGGCACCGAGTCGGTCAAGGTGCTCGACTTCGGCATCGCCAAGCGCAGCGAGGCGCCCTACGGCAGCACGCCGCAGACCCACGCCAGCATGATGGTGGGCACCCCCGAGTACATCGCGCCGGAGCAGGCGTGTGGCCAGCAGGTGAGTCCCCAGACGGACCTCTACGCGGTGGGGGTCATCGCCTTCGAGATGCTCACGCGGCGGCTGCCGTTCGAGGGCGACACGCCGATGTCCATCGTCGTGCAGCACGTGCGCAAGCCCGCGCCTCCGCCCTCCACCCACGTGTCCATCAACCGCGCGCTGGAGTTGCTGGTGCTGCGGCTCCTCGAGAAGGAGCCCTCGGCGCGCCCGCCGTCCGCCGAGGTCGTGCGTCGCGAGCTGAAGCTCATCCTCGCGGGCATGAGCGGCACCGTCACGCAGCTCACCGGCCCCAAGGTCGATGGCCGCGCCCCGGCGCAGCAGAAGCCCGCGCGCGCGGACCGGCGCAATCGCCGCCTGAAGGCCGCGCCACCTCCGCGCCGCATGTCCGACTCGGACATCGCGACCCATGTCATCGAGGCGCCCACCATCCTCCTGGACGCGACGGCGCTCGACCACGCGGCCCTGGGCATGTCCCGTGAGCAGAAGCTGCGCCGCCTGTCGCTGGGGCTCGTCGTGCTGGGGGCGCTGCTCGCCGGTGGTGGCTGTCTGCTGTCCTCGATGCGCCACTCCGCCTCGTCACGAGAGGAGACCCCCGTCGCCACGAGCGCTCCCGCGGACGTCGCGCCGAGGGAGGAGGTGGGGCAGGGCATGGGCACGCTGGTGCTCATGGTCGATGGCGTCGTCGAGGAGGTCATCGTCGACGGCAAGAGCTACGGGAAGAGCCACCTGTTCACCCTCCCCGAGGGGACGCATCGCCTCGAGGTCCGAGGCGGCGTGGACAGCGCGTCGCACAGCAGCCTCATCACCATCCTGTCGGGCGAGCTCACCGAGCATCACGTGACGCTCCTGTGAGCGGGGCTCACTCCAACAGTCGTCGATAGGCGTCGAGAACGATCCGGGTGTGGGCGCTCCACGTGAAGCGGGCCGCGCGCGACAGGCGGGACGCGAGCGAGGGGCCCGACCCGGGCTGGGTCAGCAGCGAGTCCACGGTCCGCGTCCAGTGGGCGATGTCCGCGACGGGGCTGTAGACGCAGGCCTCCGCGCCGACCTCCCGGAGGACGGGCAGGTCGCTGGCCACGACGGGCGCACCGCAGGCGAGCGCCTCGATGAGCGGGAGTCCGAAGCCCTCCGCCTCGCTCGTGAGGAGCACGGCGCTCGCGCGGCGGTACAGTCCGGCCAACGTGGCCCGCTCCTGTCGGCCCGGCTGGAGCAAGGCCTCCCGAATCCCCAGCCGCTTCACCAGCTCCTGTTGCTCCGCCGTCAGGCTCGCGCCCTGTTGCACGAGGCGAAGCTCGGGGTGGCGGGCACGCAGCTCGGCGAAGACCTGGAAGAGGACGTCCAGTCGCTTGCGGCGAATCGAGCTGCCCACGTGCAACAGGAAGGGACGGCCTCCCAGCGGCGCCAGCACCTCGTCGCTCCTGTCTCCAGGGACGGGCTCGACGCGGTACTCGGGAGACGCGCCATACGGGGCCCAGACGAGGCGGCGCGCGTCCACGAGGCCATGCGCGAGCAACTCCTCGCGAACGGCCCGCGTGGCGTGGAAGACGATGGCGGCGCGTCGCAGTCCTTCGAGCTGGAGGCGGGCCATCGTCCGGAACCAGGCGGGCCGTGGTTCTCGCTCGGGCTCGACCACCGAGCGGAAGGCGTCCAGGTCGTGGCAGAAGACGCCCGTGCGCGCGGCCGGCAAGGCGTGGACGAGCTGGGCGTAGGTGTGGTCGACCACGTGGAACGCCTCCGCCCGTGGCCTTGTCCGCAGGGCCTGGAGCGGATAGGCGCCGAAGCGGGTCAGGAGCCGGTCCGCATTGAACGCGGCGTTGCGTGTGCCCAGCCGTGGCAGTCCCCGGACGAGCTCGGGGATGCGGGGGCGCAGCGGGACGACGGAGACCTCCGAGGGGTGCGCGGACAGTCCCTCGAGGAGCGCCTCCCCCACGAGGTCCATGCTGGGCCAGCCCTCCTCGCGAGGGTCCATCAGCAGCGCGAGGCGGAAGGGGGAGGGAGACATCGCGAGCCGTTCCTCGGGGCCTACGTGGCGGGTGTCAGCAAGGTCTCGACCGTGCGCTCCAGTGAGAAGCGCTCACGGTAGAGTCGCGCGGCGCGCGCGCCCAGCTCGGCGCGCTGACCGGGATGGCCGAGGAGTCGTTCAGCGGTCTCGATGAGCACCTCCGGGGCGCCCTGGTCGACGAGCGCGACGGCTCCGGATTCGGCCCAGAGGGATTCGGTGAGGTGGCCCGTCATCGTGAGGATGGGGAGCCCGAGCGCGAGGCCGGCCATGGCGCTGGTGCGGCGGGTGCTGATGCCATCGGGGTATGGCTGGAGCAGCAGGTCCATGGCCGCCAGATGGGACGCGACGGCGTCGGGGGCCAGGTCGTCACGCGCGTGGAGTCGGTGCGAGAGGTCCCGGTGTCGCTTCGTCAGCGCCTCCGTGAACCGCCTGCTGCCTCGCCCGAGCAGCAATCCCTTGCGTCGGACATCCGCGCGCAGCAGGGGGACGAGGGCCTTCTCCAGCGCCTCCGTGATGTGCGGCCCATGGGTGCCGAAGTGTCCCAGCCAGGGGCCCTCGCCGAGCTCCGCGCGCGTTTGCTGGAGCGCCAGGGGGGGCACCTGCGTGGGGAGGTTGCTGGGGATGGGACACCACTCCGCGCGGGCGCGGGCGTGCGAGGGAAGGTGGTCCCGCCACGTCGGGATGGAGACGAGGATGCGCGTCGCCGTGCCCGCGATTGTGCGCGCCATCACCCGCGTGACACCGGCGAGGAGCTGATGTCTGGGAGACGCGGTGAGGTGCCAGGGGTAGACGATTTCGTGGAAGAAGACCCACCGCTCGTCCCGGCGCCGCGACGCGAACCAGGCGCACAGCGGCAGGTTCATCGCCTTCAGTCCGAAGGCGTGGGGCACGTACTGGAGCAGCAGCCGGCGCGGGGACGGACACCGCTCCAGCTCTCGGGTCAGATAGGGCAGGCCCAGGGGCGTGAAGAGCCGGGGATGGCGGTGGACGGTGACGCCTTCCTCGTCGCGCGCGCCGGAGTCGTCACCGGGAGCCCAGACGTGGACCCGCTGTCCGCGCTGTGCGAGGGCCCGCGCCACGAGCGCCGTGTAATCGCTGACGCCGCCCGGATGCGGTGGGTACTCCCCGGTGAGCAGGTGCCAGGAGACCGCGGTCGGGTCATGTCCTACGTCGGGAGAGGCCACTGCTCAGGACGCTTCCATGTCGCGGACGGCGAGGAGCTGGAAGGCGTGTTGGGGGAAGCGCGTCGCGAAGGGCTCGGTGAGGATGGACAGCCGGCTGCCGAGTCGCGAGGGCCGCACGGTGGGGAGGGCGAAGTCCCCGCGCAGGGGCTTCCAGCCGCTCATGCCGGTGACGCGGTAGCCGCGCAGCTCGAAGTCGTAGACCTCCCAGCCCGAGCGGTGGAGCTGGTGGACGTTGTTGTCCCAGACGTCCTGGGGGAGGAAGCCATTCGGCGTGAAGATGATGACGCGCTTGCGCGCCAGCGACTCCATCATCTCCATGAGCCGGTAGCCTTCCGGCTTCTCGAAGTGCTCGATGACGTCCAGGGCGATGACGGCGTCGAAGCTCTTGGGCGCGAAGCGCTGGCCGATGTCCATCAGCTCCATGCAGTGGTACTCGTGGTGGAGCCTGGCGGCGCGGCTGCGCTCGATGCTCACGGCGTAGCCGTCCACGCCCACCGTGTGCGGAATCCGGTGCCCGCATCGGCCCAGGGGGGAGTTCGCTCCACAGCCGACGTCGAGCACGCTCTCGCAGGAGCCCTCCAGTTCCTCCCGCAGGGTGCGGTGGAAGACCTCGTGCTCGCCGACGAGCACCTCGCGCTTGAGAAACCGGAAGAGGGACTGGCTCGCGGGCATCGGGGGGACCGTAGCGCTGGGACTTCCCAGGTGGCAACGACTCACACACGCCACTCACCGGGCGGCCGGACAGGCCCTCCCGAGCCAGGGTCGTGTGGCCGACGGGGGTTCCCGCGTTGCTTGTAGGGGGGGAGGCCCCCCGGTAGCATTCCAGCCGCCCATCGCCGAGCGCGAGGGTCGCCGTCCGCTGTGGGCCGGCCCTGTTCTCGATGGCCCTGTGTCGGGCCGCACTGTGTGATGAACGCGACCGCGGCACCCGAGGTGAGCGCTGGCGAGGTGAAGTCCCGTGCCTTGAAGGGCATGGTCGTGCTCATTGCGCGGACCCTCGCCTCACAGGGGTTGCGCGTGGTGAGCGCGCTGGCGCTCTCCCGCATGCTGTTCCCCGCGGACTACGGCCTCTTCGGCATCGTCGCGTACGCGGCCTCGCTGGGCGTGTTCCTGGGGGACCTGGGGCTGAGCGCGGCGTTGGTGCGCCAGCCGCACGAGCCCACGCGGGACGAGACCTTCACCATCTTCTGGTGTCACCAGGCGCTCACCGCGCTCATCGTCGCGGCTGTCTGCGCGCTCGCGCCCCGGCTCACGGAGGGCTACGCGCTGGGCACGGAAGCGGTGCCCATGGTGTGGGTGATGGCGCTGACGTTGTTCCTGTCTTCGCTGCGAGTGATTCCCCTGATGGCCCTGGAGCGCGCGCTCGCCTTCCCCGCGATTGCCCGCGCGGAGCTGGTGGAGAACGTGGCGCAGGTGGCCTGCACCATCGGCCTGGCGGCCCTGGGGTGTGGGGCGTGGGCGCTGGTGATGGGCTCGGTGGTCCGAGGCGTGGTGGGGCTGGGATGCATCTGGTGGGCATCGCCCTGGCGCCCGGTGGGCGCGTTCCGCCTGGACGTGCTGCGGCGTCTGGTGGGATTCGGGCTGGCGTTCCAGCTTCCTCCGTTGGTGGCGGCGCTGGTGGCGGGGTGGGTGCCGCTGATGGTGGGGGCGGTGCTCGGCAAGGAGGCGGTGGGGCTGGTGAACTGGGCCTGGGCGCTGGCCTCCACGTCGATGATCCTCAGCGCGGTCCTCAACCGTGTCGCCTTCCCGGCCTACTGCCGGTTGCAGGAGGACCCCGTCGGCTTCGCGGCGTACCTGAAGACCTCGCTGCGGAGGCTGTCGGCGGGGCTGCTCGCGGCGATTCCCCTGGGGGTCCTCGGCATGCCGGTGCTGGTGCCACTCTTCTTCGGCGCGCGGTGGGCGCCAGCGGTGCCGCTGGTGCAGTGGTTCTGCCTGGAGTGCCTCGTCGTCACGCTGACAGGGCTGTTGGCCACGGCGCAGAACGCGGGCGGGCGTCCGTGGGAGCGGCTGGTGGTCGTGGTGGGCGTGGGCGCGGCGAAGTGGGGCCTGGGGACGTGGGTGCTGTATCGCTTCGGCCTGGAGGGGATAGGCCCGGTGGGGCTGGGGCTCGCGCTGGTGGAGATCTGGGTGACCGCGTGGCGTGTGTCGCGGCTCAACCCCGCGCTGCGGGGGCTGGTGTTCCAGGTGGTGGAGCCATTGCTCTCCGTGGGGGCGCTCTTGGGGGTGGCGAGCGGGATCGCACGGATGCTGGTCCCCGAGGACGCCTGGCTGCGCTGGGGGGCGGGAGGGGCGCTGTTCCTGTTGCTGGTCCTGGCGCGGGAGTGGATTCCTGGATTGCGCTCGCTCCTGGGCGAGCTTCGCGACATCCTGGCGTTCGTGAGGGAGCGGAGGGCCGCGCGCGCGACGGCCTCGCCGCACCCGGCATCGTGAGAGGCAGTCGATGACGAAGCCCGACCTGGTCATCTCCATCGTCAACCACAGCAACCCCGAGCTGCTCCACGACTGCCTGCGCACGCTGTACGCGACGACGCGCGAGGTGAGCTTCGAGGTGTGGATCGTCGACAACGCCACGGATGGGCGCGGCGTGGAGGCGATGCGGCGCGACTTCCCCCAGGTGCGCTGGCTTTTCAACACCGAGCGCAAGGGCTTCTCCGCCAATCACAACCAGGTGCTGCGTCAGGCGCAGGGGCGCTACATCTGCATCTTCAACGACGACACCATCGTCCACGAAGGGGCGTTCGATTCGCTGGTCCGTTTCATGGATGAGAACCCGCGCGTGGGGATGGCGGGCGCGCGGCTCTTGAACGCGGATGGCACCATCCAGAACTGCACCTTCCGGGACATGTCGTTGCCGGGGCAGCTGTTCGACCTGGTGTTCCTGCCCCGCCCGCTGCACTTCCTGAAGCGGATGGAGATCGACCCCGCGCAGTACGGGCACGAGGAGGCCCGGGTGCGCTGGGTGCTGGGCGCGTGCATCGCCGTGCGAGAGGAGACGTTGGCGGAGGTGGGGCTGCTCGATGAGCAGCTCTCGCCGCTGGGCAACACGGAGGACACGGACTGGTGTGTCCGGGCGTGGAAGGCGGGCTGGGAGGTGGCCTTCTGTCCCGAGGCGGTGATTACGCACCTGTCGAGCCGCTCGTTCCGTCCCTCGGCGACGGGACCGGACAAGGTGCGCATCGAGCTGTGGCGCACGCGGGTGGCGTACTTCCGCAAGCACCACGGCCCGCTGCACGAGTGGGCGATGCGCGCCATCCTGGTGGGGACGCTGCCCTACAACGCGCTGGTGCTGACGCAGACACTGTTGCGTGGGCGGATGGCGCCGGCTGAATACAGACGTCAGCTCTCCACCTTCCTGCGCATCTCCGAGATGGGGCTGCGGGCCCGGGTGTGAGGTCCGCGCGCATGCCGTTCTTCTCGGTCGTCATCCCGACGTACAACCGGGCCCGTCTGCTGGAGCGGACGCTGGCGTCGGTGTTCGCGCAGGAGGAGACGGACTACGAGGTCATCGTCGTGGACGATGGCTCCACGGATGACACGTTGGACATGCTCGCGAGTCTGGGGGAGCGCGTGCGGGTGCTGAGGCAGCGCAACGCCGGCCCCGGTGCCGCGCGCAACCAGGGCATCCAGGCCGCCCTGGGCGAGTACGTGGTGTTCCTGGACAGCGATGACCTGTGGTTCCCGTGGACGCTCGCGGTGTATCGGCAGGTGCTGCGCGAGCAGGGCCAGCCCACGGTGGTGATGGGGACTGCGGAGTCGTTCCACGACGAGGAGACCTTGTCTCGCGTCACCCGCGAGCCGGTGCGCGTCGTGTGCTTCGATGACTATCTCGCGAGCGCGAGGGACCGGACGCCGCGCACGGCGTGTGTCCTGGCGGTGCGGACCGAGGCGCTCCGACGGGTGGAGGGGTTCACGCCGCTGCGCATCGTCGCGGAGGACTACGACCTGTTGTTCCGCCTGGGGACGGAGCCGGGCTTCGCCTGGGTGCGTTCACCCGTAATGGTGGGCTACCGGAAGCACCCGGGTTCCGAGTCCACGATGCTGGAGGCGACCCACGAGGGCATGGCCTATCAGCTGACCCAGGAGCGGCTCGGTCGTTATCCGGGGGGAACCGAGCGGCGGCGCGAGCGTCTGGAGATGCTGCTCTACGCCACGCGCCACGTCTCGCATGTGCTGGTGGACCATCGACGGATGTCCCTCGCGATGGACCTCTATCGCCGAGGGCTGGCCTTCCATCTGGAGGTTCCGCGCTGGAGGTATCTGCTCGGGTTCCTCCCGAAGCTCGTCGTGCGAGGGTTGCTCCAACGGAGCCCGTCGCGCCAACGCGAGTGAGGGCCGTTTCGAGGCTGGCCCTGGAGAGGCGCGAGTCCTCGCCTGGTCGTGTGCCCCTGATGCCGATGGGCGCTGACGCTCCCCTGCACCGTGAGTGGGCGGGTGTCGATACCCCGTCCGGGGCTGCGCATCTTCCCCGGAGGACCAGGGAGGCGCGCCCGCGCGCTTCGGGAGGTACGCCATGGGGGCGCCGCGCGCGCTGGAGACAGGAGATGGTCGGAGCAGGCGGGCCCACGGCAGGGTGAGGGCCTGGGGGGGCATCGACCTGGGCGGGACGAAGATCGAAGCCGTCGTCATCGGCCCGGATGGGCGTCCCATCGGGCATGCCCGCCATCCCACTCCCGTGGAGGGCGAGCCCGACGACGTGGTGCGGGAGATGTACGGCGCACTGGAGGAGGCCTCCCGGGCGGCGGGGCTGACCTCGAGGATGCTCGTGGGCGTGGGGGTGGGGGCTCCGGGGGCCGTGGATCGCAAGGCGGGAACCCTGGCGCGAGTGAGCAACGTGGGGAAGGGCTGGGTGGAGCCCTATCCGATGGCGAGTGACCTGGCGGACCTCGCGCACAGGCCCGTCGTGCTCGGCAATGACGTCCAGGTCGCCGTGGCCGCAGAGTACCGCCTGGGCGCGGGGCGTCCCTATCGCTCGGTCCTGGGCGTCTGGTGGGGCACGGGGATCGGGGGCGGCTTGATACTGGACGGAGTCCCGTGGATTGGACGGGGGGCCGCGGGCGAAGTCGGCCACATGGTGGTGAAGCCGGATGGCGCTCGGTGTGGCTGTGGCCGTCGTGGCTGTCTGGAGGCCTATGCGGGACGCGCCAACATGGAGCGCGAGGCGCGCAAGGCCGCGAACGCCGGTGAAAAGACCGAACTCTTCGAGTTGATGCGAAAGAAGGACCGTCCCCGGCTGACGAGCAGCATCTGGATGAAGGCGCTCAAGGATGAGGATGCGCTGGCAACCCGGCTCATCGACCGTGCCATCCGGATGATGGGCGTGGGGATTGCATCGGCCATCAACCTGACAGATGTCGGAGCAGTCATCCTGGGCGGAGGACTGGGGACTCGCCTTGGCCCTACATATGCAAAGCGACTATTCCACGCCATGCACCCCCACGTCTTCGCCGTGGAACGCCAGCCCCCCGTATGTGTGGCTGCACTCGGGGAGCTGTCGGGCGCTATCGGGGCGGCCTTGCTCTCCGAGTTCTTTCAGTAAGCAGTAAGGAAGCCCGACGGACATTGAGTTGCTGTTGGTTTGCGGATTTGTCTTGAATTGGCCGGCCCGGGACCCGTGGTTCGTGTGTGGAGCGCGAACCAGTGGTGCGGCGTGGCAGGGATGCAAGTCATTTCTTGCTCATGGTTGATTCACGAGTTTTTCGTGAGACGCTCATGACACTGTTCCCTGTCGACGGTGTCAGTCCCCGAAGATAGAGTGTTCAAATTGGACCGTTCGACAAGGGCAATCATTCGTGCGCCCCGGTCCACGACTTTCCAGGGAGCGACTGATGGTCTGGATGCACCGCCGAGTGGCTGGAGCTGTCGGGATTCGTGGCAATGGAAGGCTTTCGGCCTTCTGGATATTCCTGGCGGTGGGAGGGCTCTGGGGATGCGAGCCGGTACAGGACTCCGCGAGTGATGATTCCGCTCCCCTCGCCGACCCAAGCCCCGTGGTTCGCGAGTGGCGTCCGGCGCCCACGACGAAGCCCGCGGTCAAGCAGTTCGGGGAGGACTGCGGCGCGCATGGTGGCGCGGAATGCGTGAGTGGGGTGTGCATCCATGCGCGTGCATCCCGCGGGAGTGGCTATGTGTGCAGCGCTCGCTGTCAGTCTGAGACGGACTGTTCGAAAGGCTGGCGGTGCGTGAGCGTGTTGCCGGGGTCGAAGGAGGCGGTTTGCATGCCGCCGAAGGAGTCTCCTCCGGCGCGGTGAACGCGTTGTCGTGAAGTCTTCCCAGGATTGGGTCGAGAAGTGTGGGCGTCGCCTGCAAGGGGACTCCTTTGTCCTCGAGTCTTGTCCTGGGCGGATGTGGTCGTTGGTGTCGTGAAGGTTGTCCAACGAATGGGGTCTGTGATGAGACAGAGGACTCTGGGATGGCGAGCGCTTCGAGCGCGTCCCGGTACGGTCGCGGTATTCGTGGGTGGCATGCTGTTGGCCGTCGGTGCCGTCGCGGTCGACGACGGTGGCACGCTACCAACCGAGGAGGTGGCCCAGCAGGTGGATGATGCCACGCTCAATCCCCAGCAGCCGCTGGGGGGGCCGGCGGCGTATGGGGCTTCCGAGGAGAGCCAGGTCTCGCTTGGCTCGCTCAAGCCGAAATACACCCAGGCGGACATCTCCCTGAAGGGGCCCGTGGGGACGTTGACGCTGAGCCATACGTCGATTGGAGGCGTCAGCTCGCTGAACAAGTATGGAGTGCCCGGAGGGCGGCCCGCGCCGTTCGGCTATATCGACGGCTTCGGTACGCCGGCCAAGCCGCGGATGAGGTGGGTGCACAACTTCCACAGCTTCATCGTCCAGCGAGAGGAGACGCAGCTTCCTTGTCCGCCCGGAGAGGAGTGCCTGACGTCCATCTATTGGGATGTGTATGGGGGGCCGGTCGGAGCGGTGAAGACCTTCAGCTTCTGCGAGCAGCTGAGCTGCTTCGCCGCGAGTGGTTCGGAGCAGAACGTCCGCCTCCAGAACCTGGGTGGCGCGTTGATCGTCCACGCCAAGGACGGACGATACGTCTACACGCTGGAGAATCCCGGCTCTGAGCCGACGGCGAACAACATCTGGCTCCTGCGCTTCATCGAGCCTCCTCAATATGACGAAGCCAGCTGTCCTCCCAACTACCGGGAGGACGCGGGAGTGGACTTCGCGGCCTCGTGCCACCGGCGGATCGCGCGCCTGTTCTACGAGGTCCCCTCGGAGTGTGCCCAGGGGACGGCGGAGGAGGTCGCGCAGACGCTGGGGGCGACCTCCCAGCTGCTCAGGTCGGCGGTAGCGACCAACGGAGCCAAGCTGGTCTTCAAGTATCAGCGCCTCCCGTCGCGGGTCACGGACCTGGTGCACAAGAGCCATGAGTGCGTCTTGAGCACGGTGGACCTGGTCGCGAGGGACGGCACGGTGGAGTCGTCGGCCGTGACGTATCAATACGAGCAGGTCACTGACGCCTCGGGGACCCACGCCGTGGCGGGACAGCTCGCGGGCGTCGAATATCCCGACCAGACCGGGGGGCAGCCGACGGGCACGCGGCTGGAGTACAGCTATCAGTCGTCAGCCGACGCCGGTGTCTGGAGCATCAAGAAGGACGGGGTCCAGGTCGTGCGACAGGTCCTCGGCGAGCGTGGGATTGTCGTCGAGGACTCCGATGGACAGGGCAACCTGGCCGCGAAGAACCACTACACGGTCACCGCGGAGGACAACGGTTGTGCGCCCGGTGTCTTCTCGGCGACGACGGGGGCCTGCAAGCAGCAGGACCATTTCTTCACCACACAGGGGAGGACCCGGGGGGATGGAACAGGCCTGCTCGCGAGCGAGGTGAAGAGCCAGTTCTCCATGAGCCTGTGGGGAAAGGACCCCGTGGGAGACCAGGGGCCCATCCTGAACAACACGCTGACGACCGTGCAGTGTGATGGAATCCCCTGCCTTGGAGCCGAGACCGAGGCCTCGCGGTCGAGCTGGTTCATCGTGGAGCGGGAGATCACGGCCACGCGCACGGTGGAGGCCCCAGCCGGGATTCGCCATCCCAACGGCGCGTATACCGTCTTCAAGCAGGAGCTGCCGGCGGACACGAGCTTGCGGACCAAGCCGTTCCTCCCACCCATGGAGCTGCAACGCGTTCAGGAAGGAGCGCTGTCTGACGGTGGCAACTCGGCCCTCCTGAGCCGGGACTATACGTATACCTATGGCGGCGTGGGGCGCGCGGCCAATGAGCGGGCGTATGAGCAGCTCATCGAGACGAGCTCTGCGGCGTCCACGTTCAGCGACGAGGACTCCAACCTGGTCCAAGGGGTGCGGCGCCAGTACGACCCGGTGACGAACCGACTCACGGGGATGGTGCGGACCGGCTATACGATGAAGTTCTCCCCGCAGACGTTGGCGTGGAGCCGGGTCCCACGCTCGGTGGGAACGTTCTACCTGACCCAGAATGTCTGTGAGAGCCAGCCCACGAATGACTCGCTCGGGCGGGTCCGGGCGGTGGTCGGGCCGTGTGACGTGGCGAGTGCGCAGTCCACCAGTTGTGCGGCGGGGACGACGGTTCCCCTCGCCATCTACGACTACTGGAGCGCGTCGGAGACGGGGGACCGCGCGGGACGGCTGAAGTCGAAGTCGGTCTACCCCAACGGGTGCGGCTCCACGCCCATTGTCACGACCTATGACGAGTACGACCCGCGTGGGCGCCTGCTCCAGACCACGGACGCCAACGGGGGCGTCACCCGGTATGAGTACGAGGGAACCAAGCTGGTGAAGAAGATCGCAGCCTTCGGAAACACCAACCTGGAGGCGACGACCGAGTACGGCTACGACGACAACGCGACACATGGCGACTACGTGCGCCACCCGGATGGGCGCTACGAGGTGTTGTGCTACCGGAAGAACACGTTGCCGGAACAGGGATGCAAGGGTGGTGAGCTGACGACCCTGCTGCAGTGGAAGGCGACGTCTGCCTCTGCGGGCGGTGCGACACATTCCGAGCGGGTGGATTACACCTATCACCTCGGGAAGCTGCGCAGTGAGACGTTCCGGGATGCCTCCAATCAGGTGCGTCGCACCCGCTACTACGAGGGGGATCCGCTGGAGCGGCAGACGTTCGAGGCGTGGGGGGCTGCGGGGCCCTCGGTTCCCTCGGAGACCCGCTACACGCAGACGAGCCTCTTCGACGCGCAGGGAAACAAGGTGGGGTTGGGCTCCCCCTACCAGCCCGCGGCGGCCGAGCCGGAGCCGTTGTGCGGAGGCTTCGACCCGAACAGCCTGGGCCAGGGCGTGCAGCGGCGGCCCGCGAGCCCGCACTGCAAGGCTTTCGCCTACGACCGGCTGAACAGGCTCGCGGGGTTGCTCGAGCCGATCGACGGCGCGAGCAACACGGGTGACGCGGCCAAGATGTGCATGTCCTACGACGCCGCTGGAAACCTGCGAAGCGTTCGACAGGGATGCCCTCGGGGGACGGGCTCGGCGGGGGATTGCAGTGTGTGCACCCAGCCCGTGACGGAGTACCGGCATGACGACTTCGGAAACGTCGTACGCGTGGATGCCCCTTGGGGGACAGGACCCAAGCCGTCCCTGACGGTGCCCGCGGAGCGCGGCCGTTACCTGTACGAGTACGATGCGGCGGGGAATCTGGTTCGTAAACAGACGCCGGTCATGGCGGCGGCCGCCGTCCCGCAGTGGGTCGAGAACGGTTACGACCAGATGAAGCGCCTCTTGAAGTCAGAGGCGGTCAAGTCCGTGAACGGAGTCGAGTCCCGGGAGACGCTCTTCACGTACTTCTACGACCAGGCAGTGACACCCCCATGGGGTTGTCCGGGTTACGCCGCGAGCAAGCCCTCCAATGCGATGGGTCGGGCACAGGTCCTCATCGATTCGTTCGGGGACAGTTGGTACAGGTACGACGCTCACGGCAATCTCATCGCTACGTATCGCAGCAGGGCCAGTTCGACCTCTCGGAGCACTCCGAGCACGGTGATGTGCTACGACGCGGCAGGGAAGGATTTCCCGAATACTTTCGCCTACTACGACCGTGCCGGGCGCATGCTGACCGAGGTGTATCCCGGGGGACGCACCATTCAATATAACTACTCCGCGACGGCGACCGGGCTTTCGCATCGCATCCAGTCGATCTCGGTCGTCCAGTACTCGGGGACGGTCTGGAGCGGCTATCTGCCCATCGTGGAGGAGATCAAATGGGAGCCGTTCGGAGGCGTGCGTTCGTACGTCTTCATTGCCAGCAAGGCGGCGACCGGAGCGCAGCGGGCGCGTGTCGAGTATCACACCGGTGGGACGAATCAGCCGCTCGCGAGCTGCAGCGGCACGTCTTTCACGAGCGCAGGTGACACGACCGGGCGCATCTCGGGCCTCACGGTCTCGAGGAGTGAGGCGGGTGGGAGCCTGGGGGACCTCTTCAAGCGTGCGTACACCTGGAAGGGAGACCAGCTCATCCAGGAAGACACCTGCTTGCTGGAGACGGGGAGCGTGCCGCCCATGAGCATCCGTTACGCGGATGCCACCTCGGGGGCCTCGGGGTACGACGCGCGGCTGCAGCTGAAGCACGCACACCGTGTCTCGAACGCTTCCGCGAACGCGGGCGGGGCGTACTCGGGCCGCGCGTATCAGTACGACGCACGCGGTAACCGGACCCAGGATGTGCAGGACGGCTGGAGCTTCAAGAGCGAGTATTCGACGGATGGCTCTCGTGTCGACCGACTGACGACGCGCTACCTCGAGGGCAAGCAGTGCGGTGGTTCCATCTGCGCGCCGCGCCTGTCGCTGACGCAGCGTTACGGCTACGACGCCGATGGGCGAGTGGAGGTGGTCCACACGTACAAGCGGGTCACGGACAGCACGCTGACGACGCCATTCTTCTCCTTGAGTCTGGATGCCGACCTGGACGGCGCGCACGCGGCGATTGGGGCCGTCTATCGCCAGGTGTCGGACTCCGAGGGACGAACCTACGAGTACTTCTACGACGCCAAGGGGCGGCGCCGGTTGAAGCGCTATGGCATGAACACGCCTCAAGGTGTGCTCGAGGACGAATTCTTCTATGCGGGGACCCGCTTGCTGGAGGACTGGGGGAACACGACGGTGGACCCGAGCACCGCGGATTCCGTGCGTGACGAGTACATCTGGCTGGATGGGCGTCCGATTGCGTTCATCAAGTCGCGGGTGAACAGGACGACCACGCAGGGACAGCGCGCCGAGGACTTCGTGGGGGATTGTTCGCGGAACGGTGAGTCGGCGCCGTGTGGGCTGTATTTCCTCGTCGCGGACAACCTGGGGAAGCCCGTGTTGGCGTTCGATGCCTATCGTCGGGTGACTGGCGTGGCGGATTATGACCCGTACGGCCACGTCAACCGGACGACCCAGGTCGCGGACTCACCCGTGCTGGGGGCCGGGCAGGATGCACTGATGGCGACGGCGCAGGTGCCGAGTTCCGGTTCGCTGGTCACTCAGGTGCGTGCTCGCTTCCCGGTCCTGGACATGGAGGGGGGGAGCGGCGTGTATCTGGCCGATGAGAGTGGGGCGCTGCTGAGCGGGGTGGACGGGCAGTCTTCCCTGCTGTCCGACGCGACCGCGCACAACGCTGTTTCTCGCTGGGTCGTACCGAGTTCGACGGGGACCGTGCAGGTTCGCTTCCAGTCGGCCGCCGACTCCGGCGACGTCCAGGACGTGGTCCTGGGAGGCATGGAGTACCGGCGGTTCCAGGCCGGGGCAACGCCGGTGTGGCCTCGGCTGCGCTTCCCTGGGCAGTACCATGACGAAGAGACGGACTTCTTCGAGAACTGGAATCGCTTCTATGACCCGAGCGTGGGACGGTACCTCGGGCCAGAGCCGAAGGCCCAGGAGCCTTCCTGGATGCTCGAGGAGGTGGCCAAGGGACGGAGCCCGTTCATCTACGTCTATGCGAACAACAACCCCGTGGGCTTCATCGACCCGGAGGGGCTCTGGACTTTCAGCGTCGGGGTGTCTGCAAACCTGTGGCTGATCCTTGGGCCAGAAGTCTCACTCCAGATCGTCGTGGACGGTGAGACGAACGTCGAACTGCATGGAAGCGTAGGTGGGAAGCTTGGATTTGGAGGGGGACTCGGCGGTGGGATGCACTACTCGCTGAATCTGGATGCCGAAACCGTCGATGATTTGGAAGGAGTGGGCACCGCTGCCTCGTTCGATCTTGGACCTGTGTCTGCGGGACTCGGTGCATCGGTTACAGATTCAGGATTGGTTGGCCCATCCCTCAATTTCAGCGGCTTCCCGGGAGTGGGGCTGGGGCTTGGACCCTACGCTGAACTCAACTATACTTGGGAGCTGTTCGAATTCAGGTGATGATGGACGAAGCATGATTCCTGGCGTCCAGTCGTGGCTTGATGGGTCGTGGTGTCAAGGTGCTTCTGGAATTCGGGTCGCCGGTTGATTGATGGAATGAGTCGAGGCTGGTGTAGCTACTTGCCTCGACTCATTCCGGAGGCGCTCTGTCGTTCAGGATGAAGTCGTGCGATGCCTTGTTGTTGACTGAAGAGCGTGGAACGCGAGGAAGTGAGCGAGACATGAGGGAGATTGGGTACTCAGAGATTGCCTTCTGGGGAAGCGCGCTCCTCCTTACGAGTGGATTCATCGGCATGCGCATCCTGACGGGGGTAGCGATTGAAGGTCGCTGGCCTCGTGGCTTGCGTGAGTGGTGGATTTATCTGTTCTTGATGGGGGATATACGTTCTCGTCGGATGCAGTTGTTTGCGATTCTGTGGTTCTTTGCTTGCGGCGCTGCGGCGATCATCTACTCTCAAGTGGTATTGGGCTTGAAGTCGGACTGAGTCGTGAGGGAGTGTGTGGAGCTACCTCGAATGGGCCTCTCCCTGAAGTGCTCGGTGGTCCCGAATCGTCGTGGGACGTACTAGGCTCTAGCGACGGATGAAGCCCGTTTCTCAGGAACTTGAGCCGAACCGCCTCTCGGCGCATCTCCCCGCGCTGGACGGGCTGCGCGGCATCGCCGTGCTGATGGTGATTGCGTACCACTCTCTGGGCGAGATTCGGACCGCGTCGATCGGCTCGGTGTTCCAGACGGGGTGGGCGGGGGTCGACCTCTTCTTCGTCCTCTCGGGGTTCCTCATCACCGGCATCCTGCTGAGGACCCGGACTCATGACGGATACTTCCGCGCGTTCTTCGCCCGCCGGGCCCTGCGCATCTGGCCGCTCTATCTCCTGCTGCTGGCGTTCACCTTCGGCGTCATGGGGCGGTGGCTGCCCGCGCTGGCATTCGACACCCAGCGGTATCCGTGGTGGCTCTACGCGCTGTACCTCCAGAACATCGGACTGGGGGAGTTCGGTCCGCCTCCGCTGAACGTGACGTGGTCGCTGGCCATCGAGGAGCAGTTCTACCTGGTGTGGCCGCTCCTCGTGTTCTTCCTGAGGCCAGCGCAGCTGCGGGCTCTCCTCTGCTCGATCATTCTGCTCTCCCCTGTCGCGCGCTGCGCGGCGTTGCTCCAGGGCGCTTCGCCCCACTGGCTCTATGTCTTCCCCCTTCTCCGACTCGATGGGCTCGCCCTGGGGGGGCTCCTGGCGCTGGGCATCGAGGAAGGGCGCTTTACGCCCGAGGGATTGGCGCGCTGGGGACGACGACTCGCGCTCCCCATGCTGCTCGCGGCCTTCGGACTCGGCACGGTGTTCTTCGACCGGGCTCACTCGATACACACCCGCGAGGCACTCGTGGGATTCGGGGGGCCTGTCGTCCGCGCGGGACTGCTGGTAGCGCTCTACTCGCTCTGGAGTGGCGGCTTCGCCAGCCTGCTCGGATGGGTCCTCTCCGGCCGCGCCCGGGGCGTCCAGGATGTGCTCGAATCGCGACTCCTGCGTCTCATGGGACAGCTGAGCTACGGCCTCTACCTGTTCCACGCGCTCGTCTTTCCGCTCGGCGCCGCGTACACGCGGCCCATCTTCTCCAGCCTCATCCCATCGAGCGTCGTGGCCACCGCGCTCTCGTTCGCGTTCGAGTATGGGGTCTTGTTGCTGCTCACCTGTCTGTCGTGGCGCTTCTTCGAGCAACCCCTGCTGCGTCTCAAGGAGCGCTTCAAGACGTCCGAGGCTCCGGGAAAGGGGCTCCCTGCGTCTGTTTGATACGCCCGGCGCTCGAAGCTGGTCAGGCGTGGGGACTCAGCGACGAGACGGTCGGTCTAGGTGTCTCCGGGCGCCACCTCATCCTCAGCGCCCGTTGCTCGATGAGTCGCCAGGACAGGACTCCCAGCAGCCAGATCAGCGGCACTGCCAGCGCCGCGTTCCACCACCACGGCGTAGGGCCGCCCATCCACGCCGCGACTGTCTGTTGCACGGGGAATGCGTAGATGTAGACGCCGTACGAGATGTCTCCGCGTCGCCCGAAGTTCGCGAGCCGGCTGGGGAGGAAGGCGAGGTAGAGCACGAGATACGCGCCGAAGGAGCCCATCGCCACGCGGAGCCCCGTACCCATCATCGCCGTCACGATGAGGACCGCGGCGCTGAGCAATGCGAGCCAGGGATTCATGCGGACCCGGTCCCTCCAGAGGTAGAGGACGAGCCCTCCACCGAAGTAGAGGCCCAGCTCCGGCCAGAAGCCCAGCCGACCGATGTGCAGGAGGGACATTCCGGCCGTCAGCGCCCACGCCACGAGCGCCCATGCGCGGCGCAGCAGCTTCGCCCGGCCGAGCGCGAGGACGAGGAGGTAGAAGCCCACCTCGTACTTCAGCGTCCAGAGCGAGCCGTTCACCGCGCCGACGTACACGTTCGTCTCGAACACGCCGGGCAGCGTCCACTGCGGTTCGACGAGCAGGAGGTTGCGCGCGAGGAAGGTATAGGTGGCGGTGGCCGTGAAGTACTCCTTCAGCGGGAGCGTGGTCACCGCGCCGCCCAGCAGGAGTGCGGTCGCCAGCAGGGACACCGCGAGCCCCGGGAAGATGCGCAGCGCCCGCGCCTGGAGGAACGCGCGTGTATCGGGCGTGCGCTCCCAGCTCCGGGTGATGAGCAGCCCGCTGATGACCAGGAACACGGCCACACAGACGATTCCCAGACTGACCTGCCCGTGGCTGAACCCCGTCAGCGGCTCCGGCGTGCCCTTGGGGCCCTCTCCCAGCGGAAACGCATGACTGACGATGACACCCGTGGCCGCGGCAAAGCGCAGGAAGTCCAGGTTGTTGCCGCGGCCCTCGAGGCACTCGCGCAAGGTGGGGCGGGGCGGAGGCGTCGTCATGGATGGAGGTGGGGATAGGGGCCCTGGAGTTGGGCCCACCGGCTCGCGAGCACGAACAGGATTTCCCGCAGGGAGTCGCCGCGAAGCGCGAGCACGGGACTGGAGAGCCCGGCGCCGAGCAGCCGCGCGCAGGCCTTCCATCGGTGGAGTCCCGTGGACTTCTGGCCCAGATAGCGTGCCCGCAGTGTCTGCTCGCTGCGCACCACGCCCACGATGAGCCGCAGGAAATAGCGCGTCTCGAAGCGGGTGCTCGGGATGAGATGCCACACCTTCAGGGTGGGCGCATAGACGCGGCGATGACCCGCCCTGCCGAGCAGGAAGCCGAACTCGATGTCGCCTCCGCTCAAGAGCTGCTTGCCGAGCCGGTCCGGCATGAGTTGCTCGGGCGTCTGCCAGGGCACCGCCTCCAGGAAGGCGGCGCGGCGCAGCCACAGTCCGGCGCCAATCGTCGGAGCCAGCGTGGCATCCGCCCCGAAATCGATGGGGGCATCCCCCAATCGATGGTTGATGGCGAGCAGGTGCTCCCGACGTGCGATGCTCGGAGTGGGGGGCGTTTCGTAGCGCGGATAGAGGCGCGAGACGACGCCTCCGACGCTCGCGTCCTCGAATGCCGCCAGCCCATCCGTGACGAAGTTCGATTCGGGGACGTTGTCGTCGTCCAGGAAGCAGACGATGTCCCGTCGCGCGCTCAGGATTCCGCAGAGCCGTGCGAAGAGCAGTCCCTGCCGGGGCTCGGCGACGACCCGCACCTCGACGCCGCGGCGACGCAGTCCCGCGACCGCGTTGCTTTCCTCCACGACTCGCGCGGTGCCGTCGGTCGAATTGTTGTCCACGACCACCACCTCGAAGCACTCGCTCGCCGCCTGTTGCTCGAGCAGGGCTTGCAAGGGCGCCTCGACGCGCCTCGCGCCGTTGTAGGTGGGGATGACGAAGGTGACGCCGGGCAGGGTCATGCGCGCGCCTCCGAACCGCGAGGTCGAGCCCAGAGCAGGCCGTTCTCCTGCCCCGTCCAGAGGCCCGGTGTGACCTCGTAACCCAGCCTGGCCAGCACCTGTTCGCACCAGTCCTTTCCGTCCGGATGTTCCCGGGTACGGTGCCACTCCAGGACGAGGGTGCGAATCTTCAATGCCGCGAAGCGCGGATCGCTCAGCAGCGCGTATTCGCCTCCCTCGATGTCCATCTTGAGCAGGTCGATGGGGTCGGGGCCGATGGTGTCGAAGAAGTCGCGCAGCGGCACCCGAAGCGCCCGCTCCGGGGGGACATCCACCGTAGAGGAGCGGCTCTCCGCGTCGAGCAGGCTGATCTCCCCCTGACCCACGCCGGCCGCCGCCCGGTGCAGCGTCACCCGCTGCTCCAACCCATTGAGCGCGACATTGCGCTCCAGCACGGCCAGATGGACGGGATGAGGCTCGAACGCAAGGACATGCGCGTGCGGATAGTGCCTGGCCCAGAACAGGAGGGAGTGGCCACAGTTGGCCCCGACATCGACGATGCGGCGCGTGGTGGCCACCTCGATGGCAAAGGGGGGCTGGTAGACCCTCGCGACGAACATCTCGTAGGCGGTGGCCAGGTCTTCGGCGGGAGGCGGGCGCAGCATGAGCCGCTCTCCCGAGCGCAGACGCAACGTCACCGCGCGTCCTCGAGGCAGGGCCCTCCAGGCGAGATAGCGCAGGTGACTCAGCGGGGTCAGTTGGTCCCTCAGTCGGGGCATGGTGTTCCTAGGGAGCAGACTCGCGGCCTTCCATGTTGCCACGCAACCGGGGCGACTCGCCGAGGGTCCATCGCTCCAACATCACGTCCCTCAGCTTGAGGCACGGCTTCTCCACCGCGACGTAGGTCACACAGGACAAGCCCAGGGTCACTAGGAGGAATGCCAGCAGGTCCAGCCCCCAGGCCCCCAGGCTGAGCTCCAGCCTTTCGATGCCTCGCACTACGAGGCCATGCCAGAGGTATGCCCCGTAGGACAGGAGCGCCACCTGTTGGATGGCCCAACGGAGCCCTGGAGGGAGTTGGAGGGATTCGATTCCGATGAGCACACCGCCAAAGCCCACCGCGAGCCCGGCGTGAATCCACGGATGGCCCGCGGCCGCGACGACCGCGCCATATCGCGCCACCGTTACCAGGAGCACGGCCGCGCCCAGGATGCCGCAGGCCATGCGCCAGGAACGGTGCCCCCCATGCCAGATGGCCGTGGTCCGGGCGAGGAACACGCCGACGGCCAGGCCATCCAGGTGCTGGTCCGTGGACCAGAGGGCGCCCTCGGTGATGGCGAGCATGGACTTGTCCAATGGAAGCTCCGCCACGAAGAGCGCACGCGCCAGGATGCTCGCTCCCACGGGCAGGAGCCAGACCCAGGCGGGCCAGCGGCGGGCGCCTGGCGCGAAGGCCACCAGGGGCAGTGCGAGATAGAAGTGCTCCTCCACGCACAGCGACCAGCTCTGCACGAAGTCGCGCGGCATCGTGAAGTTCTGGAGGAACACCGCGTAATGCCAGCCGCCGCCGAGGAAGGGCGTGCCCACGGTCCAGGGCTTGAGGGCGTAGAACGCGAGTACGACGAAGTAGAGTGGCAGGGTGCGCATCCACCGCTTGAGCCAGAACGTGCGCAGCCGCGTGCCCGTGGGCGCGTCGTCGTCCGGCGCGAAGACCTGCCGGCCCACGAGATAGCCAGAGAGGACGAAGAAGAGGTTCACCCCCATCCAGCCATGCGCGAAGGCGAACCTCAGCGGCGTGGGCAGGGCCTCGTGGACGACCGCCGGAGCATGGAAGAGCAGCACCCCGAGGATGGCGCAGGCCCGGAGGACGTCCAGCCCATCCATGCGTCGAGCGGCGGGAGTGTGGAGGGCAGCCGGAAGAGGCATGGGGCGAGGGGCATTGTGGCTTCCACCTCGAAGACGTCAACAGGCGGTGAGGACGCGGGGCCTGGTCGCTGGGATGGTAGGGGCGCGCCATGGCCTGGTGAGACGCCATCGGGTTGCGCGACCGTGGGGTATCCCTCCGCGGCCCTGCGCGTTGAGTGCGTGCCACGTCCGCCGCTCCAGGCGACAGAGGCTTCGTGCAGGCACAGCCCGGCACGAACTCGCCGAGCCGTCGCCGCCCAGGAGGAGCTCGAGGTCATGCTCCGGGCTCCCTGGAGGAATGGTCGATTGCTCCGGGCAGGGTCATTCATGACAGGGGTCTGCCATGCCTTGGCAACCGTCGTCGCTGGGATGCTCAACCAGGATGAAGAAGTCCTGCGTCGGCGGACTCGCTGAGGCCGGCCGCCTGTCTCCCGGCGGTTCAGGCCCGAAGACTTCCCGACTGTCCTACAAGGACGTTCATTGACGCATCGTGACAGGGACCGTCACCATGGGCGCCGCGGCCCCTCCGTATGATCACGTACTTCGTCGCCTTCCTGGTCTCGCTGTTGGTCGCCCTGGCGCTCACGTACTTCGTGCGCAACCAGGCCCTGGCTTGGGGCTGGCTGGACCAGGCGAACTCGAGCCGCAAGGTCCATGTTCGACCGATTCCCCGGCTCGGGGGCGTGGGCATCGTCGCGGGCTTCTTCGCTCCGCTGTGCGCGCTGTTCCTCGTCGACTCCGGCGTGGGCTACCACTTCCGGCTCCACACGGACCTGGTCTCCGGCCTGTTCCTCGGGGGCGCGGTGATCGCCGCGCTGGGGCTCTATGACGACCTGCGCGGCGCGGGCGCGCGCCTCAAGTTCTCCGTGCAGTTCGCCGTGGCGTTCGGGCTCTACGCGCTGGGCTTCCGCATCGAGGTCATCGCCAATCCCTTCGGCCCGGAGCTGACGCTCGGCGCGCTGAGCCTGCCGTTCACCGTGCTGTGGATGGTCGGCGTGGTCAACGCGCTCAACCTCATCGACGGGCTCGATGGGCTCGCGGGCGGCGTCGCGTTCTTCGGCGTGGGCACCAACTTCATCCTGTCGCTCGCTCGGGGCGACGTGCTGATGTGCCTGCTGATGGCCGCGCTGGCGGGCGCCATCCTCGGGTTCCTGGTGTTCAACTTCAACCCGGCCTCCATCTTCATGGGAGACACGGGCAGCATGTTCCTGGGCTTCGTGCTCGCCGCCGTGTCCATCAAGACGAGCACCAAGAGCGGCACCGCCGTCGCCATGCTCGTGCCCATCATGGCGCTGGGCCTGCCCATCATGGACACGCTGCTCGCCGTGGTGCGCCGCTCGCTGATGGGCCGCCCGCTGTTCAGCGCGGACAAGGAGCACATCCACCACCGCATCATGAACCGGCTGGTGCTCAGCCACCGCTCCACCGTGCTGGTGCTCTATGCCCTGTGCGGCCTCTTCATGCTCGCGGCCCTGGGCCTCAACTTCGCCAACAGCGCCCAGAGCGCCCTGCTGCTGTGTGGCATGGGCGTGGTCATCTTCGTGCTCATGCGCAAGCTGGGCTACCTCGACCTGGGGCGCGCCGCCGACATGCAGCAGGTCCGCCAGCGCAACCTCCGCCTTCGCTCGCTCGTGAAGGACGTCACCGCCGCCGTCCGCTCGGCGCCCTCGCTCCAGGCCGTCTGGGATGCCGTGCGCCCTCTCGCGGAGGGCCTCGAGGTGTCGCGCCTGGAGCTGCGCTTCCTCCAGGTCCGCGCGGACGCTCCCGCCGAAGGCATCGTGTTCGAGACCCAGCGCGCCACCGGCCTGTCCCTGCCTCACGAGGTCCGTCTGGACTTGAAGGAGGCGGAGGAGATGCTGGGCTCGCTCGTGCTGGCGTGGCGCGATGGTCGCGGCGCCATCAACCGGGACGAGGAGTTGGCCCTGGAGGTGGTGGCCGACGCCGTGGCCGAGCGCGCCTCGCGGTTGATGGCCGTCGCGGAGCCGGAGCCCGGCCGCGTCGTCGCCCTGAGGCGGTGACGGCGTGACGGATTCCATCGCCCTCGTGGCGCTGCTGCGGGACTGGCCCTCCGCGCCGTCCCGCCCCGCGCCCGTGGGCAAGGAGGCCCTCGACTTCGTGCGCGCGGCCGTGCGCCATGGGCTCGCGGGCTTCGTGGCCCACGCGGTGGGGCAGGGGGGCTGGTCGCTGCCCGCGGAGGCGGGCGCGCTCCTGCGCCGCGAATCCCTCGCGGGCGCCGCGCGCAACATCCAGGTCAAGGCGCTGCTCCTGCGCGCCCTGGAGGTGCTCGCCGGCGAGGGCATCGTCCCCGTGGCGCTCAAGGGCTATGGGCTCGGCCTGCGGCTGTACCCCGACCCGCTCCAGCGCGCGACGCGCGACGTGGACCTGCTCGTGGGGCGCGAGCAGGTGGGCCCGGCGGTGCGCGCGCTCACGCGGCTGGGACTCGCCACGCGGAGCCCGGACGCCGCGCGGCACGTCGAGGCGTCCGCGCACCACGTGGAGCTGGAAGGGCCCGCGGGGCTCGTGGAGCTGCACTTCCATGCGCTGTCCCCCTGGGGACACCCGTTGGAGGGTGACACGCTGCTCGCGCGCGCCGTGGAGGACGGGTTGGAGGGGCGACGGGTGCGGTGGCTGCGGCCCGAGGACGAGGCCGTGTACCTGTCACTGCACGCGGGCAACCACCTGCTCCAGCGCCTCGCGTGGGTGTTCGATTTGAAGCTGCTGGCGCTGCGTGGCCTGGACTGGCCTCGGGTGGTGGCCGCCGCGCGGGAGACGGGGCAGGCCCAGGCGGCGTGGTACGGCTGGGAGACGGCGCGTCGGCTCCTCGGAGCGCCAGTGCCCGAAGCGGCCCTGCGAGAGCTGGCGCCGCCCCTGTGGCAACGGACCGTGGCCGGGCGGCTCTTCACGGCGTCGCGCCTGGTGGACACGGAGCTGCTGAACAGCAAGCCCGCGTGGCTGGCGGCGAAGCTCCTGCTGGCTCCGAGCGGGCGCACCGTGGCGGCCTACTCGTTGCGACGGTTGCGGTCGCGGCTGTGGGGCCTCCAGCGCCGACCGTGAGGTGGGCCCAGGCATGAGGCGCTGGCTTCCGTGCGGAGCCCGAGGCGTCCTTCCCGCGGTGATGGACTCGCGCGTGCGCTTTCTTGGCGCGGGGACGGTGTTAGAGAGAAAGGCGAAGGGTTCGCGCGAGGCTCGGACATGGTCAGGATCCACACAGGTCGAAGCGAGCAGGAGTCGCGGAGCATCCTGGATGCCCACTCCCTCTCGGTCGGGCGTACGGCCTTCTTCTGGCCCTCGGGTGGGAACTGGGGCGGCGCTCATTCCAGGACGTACCAGACCCTCACCGAGGGCGGGCGGCTCCTCCTGCGCAAGCAGGCCACCGCGACGAACATTCCCTGGTTCGACACCTACGTCTCCATCCGGTTCATCCCTCGCGAGGATGGCGCCGAGCTCGAGCTGGATTCCCATGCCCGATTCCAGTGGGTGGGGACGCTCGGACTGGCCTCGCTCTGCGCCTTCTTCGCGATGGTGGCGCTCCTGTCCCCGGGGTTCGTGTCCGTGTCTCTCGCGGTGCTGACCGGGGCCGCCTCGGTGTTCTTCTGGCGAGGCATCCGGCGGCGCCGAGAGGCCGACCTGCGGCGGGTCTCCACGCACCTGCGCGCCTTGCTCGACGGCCGGGACGCCGCCGCTCCGGCCCCTGTGTGAAGAGGGGCCCGGCCCCCTCCTCCGGGGCCACCGTCTGTCCGGTGTCCATCAACCCTCCGTGACGGGGAGCCTCGGGTCGGGCACAGGCAGTCGTTGCAGGGCACAGGGTGGGCCCGTTAAAGGGGGCCCCCATGTCGCTCAGCCTGCTCGACACGTTCCGCGTCCTCGCCTCGTTCGACCCACCGCGAGGCGCGCTCAAGGGCGCGCCCTGGGAGGCGTACGTGGACTGGGCCGTCGCCCAGGGCCTGGCGCCCCTGGCGGCCTACAACCTGGAGTACCGCCTGGGCGGCGGCGGCGCCCCCGAGTGGGCGAGGGACAGGCTGCTGTCCACCTATCAGGGCTCCGTCAACGACAACGTGATGAAGCTCGTCAACTTCAAGCAGATCGTCGACCAGCTCGAGGGCCGCAAGCTCGTCATGCTCGGCGGCGCCTCCTTCGCCGAGGCCGTCTACCCGCACGTCGGCTTCCGCCCCGTGCTCGACCTGCAGCTGCTCATGCGCCGCATGGACGTGGAGGGCTTCGCCGGCTACCTCTCCAACCACGAGTTCAAGCCCGAGGCGGACACCGCCCACAGTGGCGCCGCGAAGGTCGTCTCCGACGGCCGCACCGCCATCTACCTCTACTCGGACATCCTCGGCCCCCAGCGCCGCGAGCAGACCGCCGGCATCCTCGAACGGGCGAAGCCCATGAAGGTCTACGGCCCCTCCATGTACCGGGCCGACCTGGAGGACTCGGTCCTGCTCGTGTGCCTCGAGCACGCGCGTCAGGGGTATGACGTACCCTGGCTGTCCTTCATCGACCTTCGCGAGCTCGTCACGGGCGCGAAGTGGATGGGCGGCATCTACTCGCGCCCGCTCGACGTGCCGGCGCTGCTCGCCCGGGCCGCCGAGTGGCGCCTGGAGCGCGCCCTCTACACGTCGCTGTCCATCGTCGCCCGCCTGTTCCCCGAGGCCGCTCCGGACGCCACCGCCGCGCTGCCGCCGCTGCGCAGGGCCACGCGCGAGCTGCTGGACCGCACGGTGGTGGGTCCAGTTGGCACCCCCGGACGCACCTCGGCTCTCAAGGGCTTGGAAAGAGTGCGTCGTCTGCTCACGGGGCAGTGAGGCCGGCCGGCCGCCGTACGGTCAGAGGGGACGGGCTTTCTTTCAGAGCGCGTCCCGGCGTATGAGTTCCAGGCAGGAAACCTCCCCACTCCTGGGACTCTTTCAATGCGTATTGCCATCATCGGAACCGGCTACGTCGGCCTCGTCGCGGGCACGTGCTTCGCGGACTCGGGCAACGACGTGACGTGCGTGGATATCGACGAGCGGAAGATCCGCATGCTCCAGGCGGGCGAGGTGCCCATCTACGAGCCCGGTCTCGAGGAGCTCATCAAGAAGAACGTGCGCGAGAAGCGCCTGTTCTTCACGCGCGACCTGGCCGAGGCCGTCTCCGCCGCGCAGGTGGTCTTCATCGCCGTGGGCACGCCCGAGGGCGAGACGGGCGACGCCGACCTCCAGTACGTGCTGGCCGCCGCCGAGCAGATCGGCAAGGCGATGAAGCAGTACACCGTCGTCGTCGACAAGAGCACCGTGCCGGTGGGCACCGCGGACAAGGTGCGCGAGGCCATCCGCAAGGTGACGAGCATCGAGTTCGACGTTGTCTCCAACCCGGAGTTCCTCAAGGAGGGCGCCGCGCTCGACGACTTCCTCAAGCCCGACCGCGTCGTCATCGGCGTGGACTCCGAGCGCGCCCGCCAGGTGATGGGCGACCTGTACGCCCCCTTCGTGCGCACCGAGAACCCGGTGCTGTTCATGGACACGCGCTCGGCGGAGCTGACCAAGTACGCGGCCAACGCGATGCTCGCCACGCGCATCTCGTTCATGAACGACATCGCCGCGCTCTGCGAGAAGGTGGGCGCGGACGTGGACTTCGTGCGCAAGGGTCTGGGGTCGGACCGCCGCATCGGCTACCCGTTCCTCTTCCCCGGCGTGGGCTACGGCGGCTCCTGCTTCCCCAAGGACGTGAAGGCGCTGGGCGCCACCGCGCGTGAGTTCGGCCTGGAGCTGGACCTGCTGCGCGCCGTGGAGCGCACCAACGAGCGGCAGAAGAAGCTGCTGGTGAACAAGGCGACCAGGCACTTCGGCGGCTCGCTGGAGGGCAAGAAGTTCGGCGTGTGGGGCCTGGCCTTCAAGCCGAAGACGGACGACATGCGCGAGGCGCCCTCCATCGACGTCATCGAGGGCCTCATCGGCAAGGGCGCGCAGGTCATCGCCCACGACCCGGTGGCCACGCACACCGCGCGCCGCGTCTTCGGCGACCGCATCCGCTACGCCAGCGTGCCCTACGAGGCGCTGGAGGGCGTGGACGCGCTCTTCGTCGTCACCGAGTGGAACGAGTTCCGCCGCCCGGACTTCGAGCGCATGAAGTCGCTGATGAAGGCCCCTGTCATCTTCGACGGCCGCAACGTGTTCGACCCGGCGCGCATGCGCGAGCTGGGCTTCACGTACTACGGCATCGGGCGGAAGTGAGCGGAAGCAGCGCCCGCTCGCTCGACGCGCTCACGGGGCTGCGCTTCCTCGCGGCCCTCCACGTCGTGTTGTTCCACTTCGCGCGGCCGGCCCTGGAGCCGGCCCCGGTGTGGCTGGGCAACCTCGTGGGCGCGGGCTACTCCGCCGTCGGCGTCTTCTTCGTCCTCTCCGGCTTCGTCCTCGCCTGGAACTACCTGGACGCGGAAGGGCGCATGGAGACGGGCACCCGCGCCTTCCAGGCCGCGCGCCTGGCCCGGGTGTATCCCGTCTACGTGCTGACGTTCCTGCTGTCCGCGCCGCCCACCATCGAGGCGTCCGTCGCGGACAACGGCTGGCTGCTGGCCGGCGCGAAGCTGGTGGTGGGCGGGCTGCTCACGCTGACGCTCGCGCAGGCGTGGGTGCCGAGGCTCGCGCTGTACTGGAACCCCCCGGGCTGGTCCGTATCGGTGGAGGCGTTCTTCTACGCGCTCTTCCCCCGGCTGACGCGGTGGCTGCCGCGCCTGAGGCCCGCGCGGCTGGGGTGGGCGCTCGTCGTCGTCTGGGCGCTGGGACTCGCGCCGCCGCTCGCGTACCTGGCGACGCGACCGGACGGCCCCATCCCCCTGGACGCGCACGCCTGGGGGCCGTGGCTGGCGTTGATGAAGTTCAGCCCGCTGGCGCGGCTGCCGGAGTTCCTGCTCGGCGTGCTGCTGGGTTGGTGCTTCGTGCGCGAGCGGAGCGCGGGGCCCGCGCGTGGCTCCGGCGCGGTGTTCGCCACCGTGGGGCTGGCGCTGCTCGTGGCGGCGGGGATGGCGGGCGAGGCGGTGGCCTACCCGCTGATGCACAACGCGCTGCTGGCGCCGGCGTCGGGGCTGCTGGTGTACGGGCTGGCGCGGGGCGGTGGGTGGCTGGGCCGGTGGCTGGCGCACCCGCTCATGGTTCGGCTGGGGGCGGCGAGCTACGCGCTGTACCTCTTGCAGTACCCGGCGGGCGAGGCGGCCGCGAAGCTGGAGCGCCTGCTGTCGCCCTGGGTGGACCTGCACACGCCGTGGGGGTGGCTCGGCTCCGTCCTGGCGCTGGCGGTGCCGACCTCGCTGCTGGTGCACCACTTCGTGGAGACCCCGCTGCGAGGTCGGATGCGCAAGGCGCTTCAGCCCTGGGTGGACGCGGAGCGGGGCGCCGCCGAGTCGAGGCCCGTGGCGCCCGGCGCGTGAGCGTCAGTCGATGCCGCCCTCACGGGAGATGCCGCACTCGCGCTTGCCCTCGGGCGTCTCGATCTTCTTGCAGTCGCAGTTGGCGATCTTCGCCTCGCAGATCGTCTCGTCCTCGGGGGTGGGCTCCACGCGGCTCTCCTCGTCGGAGGCGTTGCGGAGGCACACTTCCTTCTCCACGGAGTTGATGGCGCAGTCGCACAGCTTCTCGGACAGCTCGCGGCAGGCCCCCTTGCAGCCGGCGAGGCCGGTCAGGGTGGAGCAGAGGAGGGCGGCGGTGACGAGGAGGCGGCGCATGGGTGCGGCGAACATGCCAGAAGGTCTTCCGGATGCAAGCCAACTCCGGACCCGGGCGTGCCCGGGAGGATGGCTGGCTGGGTGAGGCCCCGCACCGAGGGCGGAGGCGCCCCAGAGGTGGAGGTGAAGCGCGAGTCGTGGACACCCGCCACGGCCCGCATGCCCGCCGGCCCCTCGTCCCTCCGACCGTGGGCGCGCGCGGGGACAGGGGACGCTCCAGGTCGTGCCATACTCCCGGCCCCCGCCCCGAATGGCTTCCTCCCATCGCAGCAGCTCCCGGTATACCCGGCTCGCCGAAGTGGCGCTGATGGCGCTCGTCGTGGTGTGCCCGCTGGCGCTCGGGGGCGCGGCGAGGTGGGTGCACTGGCCCCTGGTGGGGCTGGCGGGCCTGGCGGCGGTGCTCGCGGGCGTGGGGGCCCGCAGGCAGGGGCAGTCGCCGCGCTTCCCGCTGCTCGCGGCGCCGTTGGCGGGCGGCGCGGTGCTGTGCGCGCTCCAACTGGTGCCACTGCCCGCGAGCGTGCTGGGCGTGGTGAGCCCGGAGGCCGCGGCGCTCCGGGAGTTCGCGCTGGAGCCGCTCGGACTGACGGGGGCCCGGCCCGTGTCGCTGGACCCGACCGCCACTTGGCGCGAGCTGGCCCGGCACCTGGCCTACCTGCTAGCCTTCCTCGCCGCAGTGCAGGTGTGCCGGGCCCGGGACAGCCGCAGGCGCCTGCTGGCGACGGTGCTCGTCACGGGCGCGGTCGTGGCCCTGGTGGGGCTGGGACACGCGCTCTTGGACGTGTCGTCGCTCTTCGGTTCGCGGCCCTGGGTGCACGCGCGGCCCCCGCTGGTGACGTTCTTCGGCAACCCGAACCACCTCGCGGGCTACCTGGGGCTGGCCGCCACGGTGGGCGTGGGGCTGGCGCTCACCGCCCGCCCGCGCGCGAGGGCGATGGCGTACGCGTTCGGAGCGGCCACCTGCGGCACGGGCGTGGTGCTGTCGCTGTCGCGGGGAGGCATCGCCTTCTTCGTCTTCGGGCAGGTGCTGCTGGCCGCGTGGCTGCTGTCCCGGCGTCGCGAGTCGTCCCGGCGCGCGGGCCCCGCCTGGGCGCGGAGCGCCGCCGCGCTGCTCGGCCTCTTGACGGTGCTGGCGGTGGGGGCGTACGTCGCGGCGGACGCGCTGTGGGCGGAGGCCCGGTCCGCGGGCGACGTGGAGGCGCTGCGCCGCTCGAAAGTGTCGCTGTGGCCGATGATGGCGGAGGCGGCGCGGACCTTCCCCGTGCTGGGCATGGGGCGAGGTGCCTTCGAGGCGGCCTTCCCGCGCTACCAGACGGAGCCCAACCCCAACACGCTCACCCACCCGGAGAACGCCGTGCTCCAGGTGGCGACGGAAATGGGCGTGCCGGGCCTCGTGCTGCTCGCCGTGGCGCTGTGGGGCTTCGCGCGGCTGGTGCGCCGCGAGCACCTGGACACGCTGGAGCTGTCGGCGCTGGCGGGCGTGGCGGCGCTGGCGCTGCATGACCTGTTCGACTTCAGCCTGGAGCTGCCCGCGTGCGCCGTCGCGGCGCTGGTGGTGCTGGGGGCCGTGGCCCGGCCGCGCGCGCGCGAGCGGCGACAGGCCGGGTTCTCGCCCTCCGTGCCGGTGCTCGTGACGGCGGGGGCGCTCACGGTGGTGGGGCTCGTCGCGCTGGTGCCCGGGCGGCACCGGGTCGCGGACGCGGAGCGCGCGCTGGCGGAGCTCGTCGTGTCCGGCGCGCCCATCGAGGCCGTGCGCGAGCAGGGGCTGGCGCTCGTCGACCGGCACCCCGCGGACTATCTGCTGTACCGGCTGCTGGCCTCCGCGGAGGCGGCGCGGGGCCCGAAGGGCGCGGGGGACGCGCTCTCCTTCGTCAACCGCGCGCTGTACCTGGCGCCCTGGGACGCCGTGTCCCACCGGGTGGCGGCGCGCGCGCTGCTGACGCTCCACCGCCGCGCGCAGGGCTTCCTGGAGTACCGGCTGGCGCACGAGGCGGGGGACACGGGCATCCTCCAGGCCGAGGCCGTGCTCCGGGCCCGCACGGTGGAGGAGCTGGTGGCGCTGACGTCGGACTCGCCGGAGGCGGCGGACCGGCTGCTGGCGTCGCTGTCCGACGTGCCGGCGCGTCACGCGCTGGCGCTGGAGTACGGGGCCTGGGCGCGCGAGCACTTCGCGGGCCGGCCGGGCGAGGCCTCGCTGTGGGTTCGCGAGGCGCGGCTGCGGATGTGGCGCAAGGAGTTCGCCGAGGCGGAGGCGGCGTGCGCGCGGGTGGAGGCGCTGGCGCCGGACGCGCGGGACACGGCGCTGCTGCGCGCGGAGGTGCTGCGGGCCCAGGGGCAGGGTGGCGCGGCACTGCAGGTGGTGGAGCGGCTGGTGTCGCGCCAGCCGGGCGACGTGGAGGTGGCCTTCACGCTGGCGGGCTGGCAGCTCGACGCGGGCCTGGTCCGGCGCGCCCGCGACACCCTCCAGGCGGTGGGGCCCTTCCTCTCCGACTATCGCCAGCGCGCGCGGCTGTTGTCCCTGGAGGCGGCCTGCCTGGAGCGGGAGGGGCTGCTGTCGCGCGCGGTGGAGCGCCGGCAGACGGCGGCGCGGCTGGTGCCTTCGCCGGAGGCGCACTTCGCCGTGGCGCGGCTGCAGGAGGCCCTGCGCCGGTACGACGCCGCGTCGCGCTCGGTCCACGAGGGCCTGCGGCTGCTGCCCCCCGAGGGGCGCGAGGCGGCCCGGGCGTGGGCGGCGCGGCTCGAGGCCGCGGAGCGCGAGCGCGTGGACCAGCGGCGCCAGGAGCTGATGGACGACCCGAACGCCCAGGAGCTCCAGCACCTGCTGGGAGACCCGGAGCGCCCCGCCGTCGAGCCCTGAGCGCGTTCGCCGGAAGGGAGCGTCATGCGGGCATGGGCGTCTCCACCTCCATCAGCACTGGCGTCACCGGCTCCACGTCGCGCGGGGCGCGCAGCCGCTCCTCGATGAACGACGCGACCAGGGGCCACTCCAGCGTGGCGAAGTCCTGGAAGCGCATCTCCAGGGCCTCCTCGTGCGAGCCGGCGCGGAAGAGCACGTGTTCGGCCAGGCTGAGTGATTCGTCCACCGCCACGGGCAGGCCATAGAGCTCGCCGAACGGCGGCTCCGCTCCCAGCTCGCAGTCGGGGAAGCGCCTGGAGAACTCCTGCTCGGTGGCCAGGCGCACGTGTCGGGCGCCGAGCATCTCGCGCAGCCGCGGCAGGTCCACGGTGCTCGCCGCGGGCACCACCACAATCCAGGGCTGTCGATCCGCCATGACGATGACGGACTTGGCGACCCGCCACCCGGAGACGTGGAGCACCTGCGCCAGTTCCTGCGCGCTCACGGCCCGCGGGTGCCAGTACCGCTCGTACAGAATCCGGTTTCGTCGCAGATACTGCTGAATCGATGCGGGAATCATGGGGACATCACCTCCTCGCTGGAAAAGGTGTGTCACCCGGACGACTTCGACCACGGAGCCCCACCCTCCCCGAGGTCGGAGAGGCCCTCCGGGCGCACGCCGCCCCGGGAGTGGGGCGGGCGGGCTGCGACCTACCGCTGGAAGTCGTAGACGCTGCCGAGCTTGAGGATGCGGGTGAGCTCGTCGAGCGCCGTCATCGTCTCGCGGGCGAGCTGCGGGTCCTGGAGGTCCTTGGCGCGCAGCACGTCGCGGTAGTGGCGGCGCACCCAGGCGGCGAGCGAGTCGTGCAGGGCGGGCGTGTAGAAGACGTCCGCGCGGATGGCGCGGCGCTCCGTGTCCGTCAGCCACACCCGCTGGCGCAGGCACGCGGGGCCGCCGCCGTTGTTCATGGACTGGCGCACGTCCAGGTAGTGCACGGCCTTCACCGGCGTGTCCTCGGCGACGACGCGCTCCAGGAAGCCGCGCGCGGCGGGCGTCTCGCGGCTCTCCAGCGGCGCGACGATGGCCATGGTGCCGTCGGGGAGCGTGAGCACCTGCGAGTTGAAGGGGTACGCCTTCACCGCGTCCTTGGGGGGCAGCTCCGCGCTGCTGGCCACCACCGCGCGGAAGTCCGGGCCCAGCTTCTCGCGCAGCACCTGGAGCAGGCCCGGGTGGTCCACGAAGGCCAGCTCGTGGAGCATGAGGAAGCGCTCGTTGCCCACCGCCATGACGTCCGTGTGGAAGGCGCCCGCGTCGATGCCGTCCGGGTGCTGCCGGGGGAAGAGCACCGCCTTGGGGTCGAGCTGGTGCAGCCGCGCCAGCGCCTGGCTCGCCTCCAGCGTCTGCCGGGCGGGGAAGCGCTTGGGCCCCGGCACCTCCTGCCACGCGCTGCGGCCCCAGGCCAGCAGGTGCACCGCGGGGTGACCCGGAGTGGCCAGGCGGGTGTGGTTGGCCGCGCCCTCGTCCGCGAAGTGGCTGCCCTGGGGCAGCGGGGCGTGGACGGCGAAGTGCTTCTCGTCCGCGAAGATGGCCTTCAGCACCGCGTGCGTGGTGTCCGCCTCCAGGGCGCGGTGGAACATCTGCGACAGGTTGGCCGGCGTCAGGTGCACGCGGCCGTCCGCGGTGTCCGCGCTGGGCGCCACCGTGGCCGCGTTGGCCGTCCACATGGCGGAGGCGCTGGAGGTCAGCCGCAGCAGGTGCTCGGCGTCGCGCGCCGCGCGGGTGATGACCTCCTCGTCGGAGCCGGTGAAGCCCAGGGCCCGCAGCATGCGCAGCGACGGGCGCGGCTGGGGCGGCAGCACCGCCTGCCCCACGCCCAGGCTGGACACGAAGCGCATCTTCTCCAGGCCCTGGAGCGCCGCCTCCCGGGGATGGCTGGCCTCTCCGACATGGCTCTGCGACGCCAGGTTTCCAGGCGACAGGCCGGCGTAGTTGTGGGTAGGACCGACGAGCCCGTCGAAGTTGTATTCGCGCATGGGATATGGAACGGCTGTGGAGCGTCCACCCTTAGCAAAGCGCCTGAAACGTTTCCTCCGGTACGTGCTCATCCGGGGCGTCCTGTTGTGCCTTCAACCCCTGCCCCTGTCGTGGGCCCGGGCCCTGGGGGCCTGGCTGGGCGGGCTGGCCTACACCGTGGCGGGGGGCGAGCGCCGCAAGGCGTTGAAGTCCCTGTCCGTGGCCTTCCCGGAAAAGTCCGACGCGGAGCGGCGGACCCTGGCCCGCGCGTGCTTCCGGCACCTGTCCGCCGCGGCGCTGGAGGTGGCCTGCACGCAGTCCCTGGACCGGGGGCTCGAGGGGCTGGTGTCCTGGCCGGACGAGGACCGGAAGGTGCTGGACACGGCGCTGGCGCGGGGCAAGGGCGTCGTCTTCGTCACCGGCCACGTGGGCAACTGGGAGCTGCTCGCCCGCCGGGTGGCGCGCGCCGGCTACCCCAGCCAGAGCATCGCGAAGGAGACGTCCGACCCCCGCCTGACGGGGCTGGTGGAGCGCTTCCGCGCCCGGGGCGGCGTGCGGAGCATCTGGCGCGGCCAGGACGGCGCCGCGCGGGCCATGCTGCGGGCCCTGCGAAGTGGGGAAATCCTGGGCATCCTGATCGACCAGGACACCAAGGTGCAGTCCGTCTTCGTGCCCTTCTTCGGGAAGCTGGCCTCCACGCCCCGGGCGGCGGCGGACCTGGCGGTGCGCACGGGCGCGTCCGTGGTGGCGGGCTTCTGCCACCGCGTCGAGGGAGGGGGCTACCGGCTGTCGATGGAGGAGGTCTGCCTGCCGGAGGTGGAGGACCGCGAGGAGGCCGCCGTGGCGCTCACCGCGGCGCTGTCCGAGCGCATCGAGGCGGCCATCCGGCGCACACCCGAGCAGTGGGTGTGGATGCACCAACGGTGGAAGACGCGCCCACCCGCCGCGCTTCCCGAGGCGCCACGGGCCGCCTCCGGGTGATAGAAGGCCCCCCGTGTCGCGCACGCTCGTCGCCAGCCTCGTCGCCAGCCTCGTCGCCGCCTGTTCCTCCCGTCGTCCGGGGGAGGGGGCGGAGCAGGAGCCCCCACCCCAGGTGGTGCTGCACGGCGCGCGCCTGTCCACCTACGAGGGCGAGGCGCTGACCCTGTCGGGCCACGCCGAGCGGCTGACGTACCAGCGCACGGGCGGTGACGCGCGGGCGTTCAACGCCACGCTGAGGGTGCCTCCGGGCGCCCCCGGAGGCGGGGGCGTGGGGGCGTCGAAGGGCCTGGAGGTGAGCGCTCCGAATATGGAGGGCCTCCAGGCGTCGAAGGAGCTGGTGGCCTCGGGCGGGGTGGTGGTCCGCACGGGGGAGGGGATGGTGGTTCACACGCCGCGGTTGACCTACGACGCCACCACGGAGTCGGCGTGGGGCAACGAGGGCGTGCGCATCCAAGGGCCGGGCTACAACCTGCGGTCGGACCGCTTCGAGCTGTCCTTCCCGGATGAGACGTTCACCTTCGAGGGCTCGGTGGAGACCGTGCTGGGAGCGGTGGAGCGTGATTGAGTTTCTCGTGATGGCCTTCTTCGTGGCGCAGCCGCTGCCGGCGGTGGCGGCGACGCCCGCAGACGGTGGGACGCCTCCGGCGGCGGACGCCGGGGCACAGGGGCAGGGCTCGCTGGCGCCGCTGGACCTGGACGCGCCCATCCAGATCAACGCCGACCTCATCAACGGCGACAAGACGCACGCGACGCTCACGGGCAACGTGAGGGCGACGCACCGCACGCTCGAGCTCAAGTGCGACAAGATGACGGCCTACTTCACCCAGCCGCGCGTCGTGACGCGGGTGGTGTGCACCGGCGGCGTCAACGCGGTGGATGGGGACCGCATGGCCCGCGGCGAGCGCGCCGAATACGACGTGGCCAGCGGCGTGCTGGTGGTGACGGGCTCGCCCGAGGCGCGCCAGGGCACCACGTACATGCGCGGGACGAAGGTCCGCCTCACGCTGGGCAGCGAGAAGCTCGAGGTGGAGAACGCCGTCATCATCTTCGAGTCCCCGCCGTCCACCCCCGCGCCCGCCCGGAAGAAGCCCGCGCGCGCGCCCGCCGCCCCCGCGGACGGAGGCGTGCCCCGGTGAGCGCGAAGCTGATGGCGGAGGGGCTCCACAAGGCGTACCGGGGCCGTCAGGTGGTGAAGGGCGTGTCGTTCACCGTGTCCCCCGGCGAGGTGGTGGGCCTCTTGGGCCCCAACGGCGCCGGGAAGACGACGAGCTTCAACATGGTGGTGGGCCTGGTGACGCCCGACGCGGGGCGCGTGCGCGTGGGCGACGAGGACCTCACCCACCTGCCCATGCACCGCCGAGCGCGCCGGGGCGTGGGCTACCTCCCCCAGGAGGCCTCCGTCTTCCAGAAGCTCACCCTGCGCGACAACCTGCTGGCCGTGCTGGAGCTCCAGAAGGGCCTGGACAAGCGCGCCCGCGAGGCCCGCGCCGCCGCCATCCTCGAGGAGTTCGGCCTCACCCACGTCGCCGAGTCCCTGGGCGGCACCCTGTCCGGTGGCGAGCGCCGCCGTGCCGAAATCGCGCGCAGCCTGGTGCCCCAGCCGCGCTTCATCCTCTTCGACGAGCCCTTCGCCGGCGTCGACCCCATCAACGTCGGCGACCTCCAGCGGCAGATATTCCTCCTGCGCGAGCGCGGCCTGGGCGTGCTCATCACCGACCACAACGTCCAGGACACCCTCGGCATCTGTGACCGCGCCTACATCATCGCACAGGGACAGATCCTGGAGGAGGGCACCCCGGCGGAGATCGCCGCGTCCCCCCGGGCGCGCGCCGTCTACCTGGGGGAACGGTTCCGGCTCCAGCAGACCTCCTGAGCCCGGCTGGTCAACGGCCAACCCGATGCATAGACTGGGTTGGCCTCGCTTTTGCGCCGCTCGCCCGGCGCCTCCTCCTCACGCGGAGTACGTGTAAACCGTTGGTTTCCTTGTGGAATTTTGAATATGCAAGCAAGGGACCACGATTCCACCACTAGACGGCGTCAGGGTGCCTTGTTACGTTGGCACGGTCTTTGATTGGTCCCCTGTCGAAGGGGACTGAATCAGCTCGGGGAGACCCTGTCTCATGGCGATGGAACTCAAACAAAGCCTGAAGCTCGCGCAGCAGCTGGTGATGACGCCGCAGCTGCAGCAGGCCATCAAGCTGCTCCAGCTCTCGCGGATGGAGCTCTTGGAGCAGGTCCGGGAGGAGATGGATCAGAACCCGCTCCTGGAGCAGCCGGACGAGCAGGCGCCCGGGGACGTGGGGGACAAGGAGCCGGGGGAGGCCTCGCTGGAGGCGGACAACGTCGAGATGCCGCGCGACGTGGAGCTGCCGGCGGCCAACAGCGACACGGCGACGGAGTTCAAGGCGGATGGGGACGGGCCCCCGGAGATCGACTGGGAGGCGTACCTCAACAGCTACCAGTTCAACGAGCCGACCACCGCGTCCAACAAGGGCAACGTGGCCACGGACGACCTGCCGTCGTTCGAGGCCAACCTGGTCAAGAAGGAGGACCTGGTCGACCACATCCAGGAGCAGCTGGGCACGCTGCGCCTGAACGACGCCGAGCGGCGCATCGCGATGCTCATCCTCGGCAACCTGGATGACGACGGCTACCTGAAGCTGCCGGACCTGGAGGGCGACCCGCTCATCCGCCTGGCCAACGAGGCGGACGTGCCCATGCACATCGCCGAGCGCACCCTGCGGCGCATCCAGATGCTGGAGCCCCGGGGCTGCGGCGCGAGGGATTTGCAGGAGTGCCTGCTCATCCAGCTGCAGGGGATGAAGGAGCCGCAGGCGCCGCTGTTGGGCCTCATCATCAAGCGGCACCTGAAGTACCTGGAGAGCAAGAACCTGCCCGCCATCGCCAAGGACCTGAAGGTCCCGCTGGAGGAGGTGGTGGCGGCGGTGAAGCTCTTGCCCAAGCTGGACCCGAAGCCGGGCCGCAACTTCAGCGGGGACGACGCGCAGTACATCACCCCCGACGTGTTCGTCTACAAGATGGGGGACGAGTACACGGTGGTGCTCAACGACGACGGCCTGTCGAAGCTGCGCATCTCCGGCATCTATCGCAACGCGCTGAAGACGGGCGCGGTGGGCCCCGGCCAGACGAAGGACTTCATCCAGGACAAGCTGCGCAGCGCGGTGTGGCTCATCCGCTCCATCCACCAGCGGCAGCGGACCATCTACAAGGTCACCGAGAGCATCGTGAAGTTCCAGCGGGACTTCCTGGACAAGGGCATCGCGCACTTGAAGCCCCTCATCCTCCGGGACGTGGCGGAGGACATCGGCATGCACGAGTCCACGGTGAGCCGCGTGACGACGAGCAAGTACGTCCACACGCCGCAGGGCATCTTCGAGCTGAAGTACTTCTTCAACTCGTCCATCTCCCGCGTGTCCGGCGAGGACACGGCGAGCGAGGCGGTCAAGCACCACATCAAGCAGCTGGTGGCGCAGGAGGACGCGCGCAACCCGTACTCGGACCAGAAGATCGTCGAGCTGCTTCGCGCGCAGGGCACGGAGATTGCCCGGCGCACGGTGGCCAAGTACCGCGAGGTGCTGGGCATCCTGCCGAGCAGCAAGCGCAAGCGGTACTACTGAGACGCGCGCAAGTGGCCCTTTTCCGCCGGGTCCCCGGCGGACACACTCGGGGGCCATGAGCAGCCACCTTCCCTCCGACGACATCCCTCCGCGACGGGAGCCGGTGCCGCTCGTCGCGCCCCCGGTCGTCCTGGAGGGCACGTGGGTGCGACTGGAGCCGCTGGGGCTCGAGCACGCGCCGGCGCTCCAGGCGCTGTGCGAGCCCGACATCTTCACCCACTTCTCCCAGGTGCTGCGCACGCGCGAGGACGTGGAGTCCTACATCCGCGCGGCGCTGCGGGGCGCGGAGGCCGGGGTCGAGCGGCCCTTCGTCATCCTGGGACAGAAGACGGGGGAGGCGCTGGGCTCCACCCGCTACCTGGACATCCAGCGCGAGCACCGGACGTTGGAGGTGGGCTCCACGTGGCTGGCGCGGCGCGCGTGGCGCACCGTCGTGAACACCGAGTGCAAGTACCTGCTGTTCCGCCACGCCTTCGAGTCGCTGGGCGTCATGCGCGTGCAGCTCAAGACGGACCGGCGCAACACGCGCTCGCGCGCCGCCATCGAGCGGGTGGGCGCCCGCTTCGAGGGCATCCTCCGCCACCACATGCTGGTGCGCGGCGGCCAGGTGCGCGACAGCGCCTACTACGCCGTCATCGACACGGAGTGGCCGGAGGTGAAGGCCCGGCTGGAGGCGATGCTCCGGCGGGAGGGGTAGGCGGGCGGGCGGGCGGGAGCGGGCCCGTTCCTCGCTGGCTCGCCGTTCTGCCGCGCGCGCCGGGCGTCGCGGGGGTATAGGGTGCGCCCCGTATGCGACCTTCCTTCCTTCAGACTCGGGGCGCCCTGGCGGGGGCGCTCGTGGCGCTCGGCCTGCTGAGCGGCTGTGGCAATTCCCTCACCGCGGAGACCGTGGACCTGGCGGGGCTGGCGGACCGCACGCTGCTGTACGCGCTCAACGACGTGGACGCGTACGAGCGGGGGGACGCGCCGGGCGCGCACCGCTTCACCATCACCTTCTCCTCGGCGAGCGGCGACCGGTGCACGGACCTGCGCGCGGGCACCACCGCCACCCTCAACGGGCTGCCCATGCGGCTGGAGCCGGGCGGCGTGGACGACACCGCGGGCCGCGACCTGTGCCTGCCCACGCGGGCCTACTTCGACTTCGACCCGAGCGTGTGGGCGATTCAGGAGCAGGAGGACCTGCGCGTGGTGCTCCAGGATTCGACCCACACCGTCGCCCTGACGCTCCAGGGCGGCAAGGCCAAGCGCACCTTCCGGTACGAGGGCGTGGGCGCCGCGGACCGGCTCATGCGCGGCCAGACGTACTCGTTCCGCTGGCAGCCGGACAACGAGGCGCCCCGCGCCGCGGGCGTCACCCTGCTGCGCGAGGATGGGCTCGCCACCGCGACCGTGCCCGCGACGCTGACCGACGACGGCGCGGTCCGCTTCACCCTCCTCGACACCACGCCCGTGGCCACCTACCTGCTGACGCTCAGCGGCTCCACGAGGGGCGTGGTGACGGAGTGCTCGGGCGTGGTCCTCTGCGACGGCGCCTTCCTGCACGCCGAGGAGCGCGTCGTCACTGTCCAGTAGCCCCCGGTCCAGGCCGGGTGTCGCCAGGCTGACGCGACGCGTGAATCCGCGGGGTTGAAGCGTCGGGTGGGGACCGCGTCCGTCGTGCCAGTGACGGGGCGTGCCTGCCGGGTGTCGACCCCCGGACGCGGGGTGTGGTCGGGAAGAGGCAACCCAGGGCGCCGGGTTGCTTCCCGCGGACAGAACGTTTCTGATCTGTCACGCAGCTCCCCTCACCCTAGGAGGCAGCCACGCATGCAGTTCAACATCACCTTCCGTCAGTTCGGGGCGTCGGATTCCCTCAAGGAGTACGCACGCGAGAAGGTAGAGCGGGTGAACAGGCTGTTGGATAGAGCGGGCGAGGCCCACGTGGTCCTCTCCCTGGAGCGGCATCTCCACCACGCGGACATCACCATCCACTCCGGCGCCTGGGTCCTCCGAGGCCGGGACAAGAGCGATGACATGTACGCGTCCATCGACCTGGCGATGGACAAGATCGAACGCCAGCTGCGGCGCTACCGGGACAAGCTGAAGACGCATCACGGCCGCGAGCGCGTCCACCACCGACAGGACCTGGTGAATCACCTGAAGGTGCGCCACGCCGTCTTCGAGGTCCCCGACACGGAGGAGCTGGCGGCCGTCGCGGAGAAGCCCGCGGTGAGCGGCGCCGAGGCGCCCAAGGCCACCCCGGTGGTCTCCGCGGCCTCCTCGCCCGCGACGCGCGTGGTGAGCTCCACGCAGCTGACCGTCAAGCCGCTGTCCGTGGACGAGGCGGTGATGCAGATGAACCTGATGAACAACGACTTCTACGTCTTCCACAACGTGGAGTCGGACGCGCTGGGCATCGTCTACCGGCGCAAGGATGGGCAGTACGGCCTCATCGAGCCGCACGAGCCGGCGCCGCTGGCCGCCGCCGCGGGCACCTGAGGTCCTCCGGTCCGCGGTGGAAGCAACGCGCTCCGCCACCCCCCTCGGGAGGCGGAGCGCGCGGCACCCCGGTCCGGTGTGGAACCGGGGCGCCAGGTCCTCCCCATGTCGGACCTGTCACGGCCCTGGCGCGCGACGTGCCGCGCCCGCCCGTGACGCGCCACCCGCTGGGGCGTGGCGGCGCTGTCCGGTCCAGGGAACGCTCCGGGACGCCGGGGCATATCGGCATCGAGAAGACGACGCGCCCCATCCCTCCCCCGGAGGATGGAGCGCGTCGGGCCATCCCTCGGGAGGGCGGCGCTGGAAGGGGTGTGTCAGAAGACTTCCTTGCAGGGGAAGCGGTTGGACCCGGGGCGGTCCTGGGCCACGCCGCTGGAGATGGCCACGCGCGGCACCATCACCGGTCCCTGGGTGTTGACGAGCGTCAGCGCCATCAGCGCGGCCCGCTCGCCCAGCTGGCGCTGGGCGATGGTGGCGGGGAACGCCACGGCGATGTCCCGCTCCAGCACGCCGCCGCACTGGCGCACGCCCTCGAGGGTGGTGTCGCTGGCGCGCTTGAGGGCATAGGCGCAGCCGCCCACGCGGCCGTGAAGCCACGTCCCATCCTCGGTGAGGTCCACGAGCACGCCGCCGAAGCTGCCCCAGACGCGGGTGTCGTCACCCTCGGCCAGCTCCAGCCGCGTCGCCTGCTCGCCCACGGTGCCGGTCATCTTCTGGTAGTCCCAGGCGAGCGCCACGGGGCTGCTGCGGAAGCGCCCGCGCATGCCGTGCTCGTCCAGACGCAGGGTCGACGAGGGGCCGGTGAGGTCGTTCCCCTCGAGCACGAGGGGCTCCTGCCCCTCGCGCCCCAGGGCTTGTCCCTGGGTGACGCGGGCGGTGGTGGCGCAGCCAGTGGCCAGGGCGGAGACGAGGACGAGGGTCGAGAACAGTGGGCGCGTCATGGCGCTCCTCCGGGGTGTGGGGTGGGGCGTGTCGTGGTTTCAAGGCGGGAAACGGCGGGCCGGGGCACGCATATCGCCCCGGGGTACGGGCCCCGCCCCCCGCCGCCCTGATGCGCAGTGAGCGGCCGTGGCTTTTCGGCGACAGGCGACCCTTGCGCGAATCCAGGGTGAGGAGTAATTGCGGCAAGCTCAGGAGCGCCAGCGCGGGAGCGTCAGTGAGAATCGCCGAGTTCCTCAGCCCCCAAGCCGTCATCGCGGACATGCAGTCGCGGACGAAGCCAGAGGTGTTGCGCGAGCTGAGCGCGACGCTGGTGCGGGCCCATCCGCAGCTGCAGGAAGACCGCCTGGTCGACGTGCTTCGCGAGCGCGAGAAGCTGGGCAGCACCGGCATCGGCGAGGGCGTGGCCATCCCCCACGGCAAGCTGCCGGGCATGACGCAGCTGCAGGCCGCCTTCGGCGTGTCCCGGGCGGGCGTGGACTTCGAGGCCATCGACGGCAAGGCCACCCACCTGTTCTTCGCCCTGGTGGCGCCGGAGAACAGCGCGGGCGTCCACCTCAAGGCGCTCGCTCGCATCTCCCGCCTCTTCAAGAACCCCCGCTTCCGGGCCGCCATCCTCGAGGCGCCCTCGGCCGCGGACATCCACGCCCTCATCATCCAGGAAGACGCCCGGCCCTGAGCCGGCAGGGGAGGTCCTCGCATGGACGTGGTGCTCCGCCCCATCAATGATCGCTTCTTCCACGAGCAGGTCCTGCCCTTCCTCACGCGGGCCATGGGCGATGCCTCGGGCGCGCTCGAGACGCTGATGGAGGGGCTGGGGGACGGGCAGGCGCGCATGCTGTGCGAGCGCATGCTGGCCACGGCGGTGCCGGGCGGACTGAACGCGGTGGACGCGGACCCGTGGGCGGACCTGGTGGACCGGCTCGCCTTCCTGCTCTGGACGGAGGGCCCCGCCGGCTGGGAGGTCAGCCGCGCGCACGCCGGCTACGCGGACGCGTGGGACGAGGCGCTGCACCTGGCGCTGATGCTGGAGGAGCCCAACTACCCCTACTGGGACTCGCGCGAGGCGCGCGAGGTGCGTGACGGCTTCCGCCTGCGTCCGTTGCCGGACATGGGGCTGGCCTCGCTGCTGGCGGGGTACTGGGACCCCTTCCCGGAGTTCCCGCCCGACCGCGTCTTCGTCACGCAGGGCCGGGGCGAGTACTTCCCGGCGATGAGCTTCGCCTTCGCGGACTGGGCCTGGCGCCCGGCGCGGGCGGTGGCGCACTGGCAGGTGAACCTGCCGCGCAAGCTGGAGCGGCTGCTGGCGCGCGAGCAGGCGCGGATGAAGCTGCCGGCGCTGCCGGAGAAGGACGAGGTGCTCGGCTACTGGCTGGGCAAGCTGCCCCAGCCGCCGCCGCTGACGGTGGCCTTCTCCGGCCTGGGGCCGCGCGCGGCCAACTGGATTCGCGAGCTGGGCGCGCTCACCGGCCACATCCGCGAGGCGGCGCTGGCCAAGCAGGGCCTGGCCGCGCTCGTCACCAAGGGCAACACCGTCCGCGTCTAGCCCCTGGGCGCGGCGGGGCCGGGGCTCTCCAGCAGCAGGGTGACGGGCCCGTCGTTGACGAGGGCCACCTTCATGTCCGCCGCGAAGACGCCGGTGCCCACTGCGAGGCCTCGCTGCCGCAGCGCCTCGCACGCCCGCTCGTAGAGGGCCTTGGCGACGGTGGGCTCCATGGCGTCGATGAAGCTGGGGCGCCGGCCCTTGCGCGCGTCGCCGTAGAGGGTGAACTGGCTCACCACGATGAGCTGCCTCGAGGTGTCCTCGAGGGACAGGTTCATCTTCCCGTCCGCGTCCTCGAAGATGCGCAGGGTGGCCAGCTTCTCCACCATCCACGCCACGTCCGCCTCCGTGTCGCCCTTGCCCACGCCCAGGAGCACGAGCAGGCCCGGGCCCATCTGGCTGACCCGCTGCCCGTCCACCGTCACGGACGCCTCCAGCACCCGCTGCACCACCGCTCGCATCGTCGCCTTCCTCCCGTCACGCCGAGGGGCGCGCGTCAGGGCCCGCCATCCCCTCCTCGTCGTCGTGAGGCGCCGGTATACCCCGACGTGGGGGGCGCGGCGGAGCGGACCCACCCGGGAGGGCTGTCAGAGGCCCGCGCCATCATGAACGCGGGTGCTGCCATGTCACTCGAAGGTTGCAATGAGAAGAAGTCCACACGGTGGACTCTCATTTTTCCACTGGGCGGTAGAGCGAGCGCCCAACCGTGGACTCCCGCTGCCCCTCTCCCTTGCCGGGCTTTCACACCCTTCCCCATAATGGCCGCCGACTTCCCTGGAGCGTGCGTGCAGGTTCTTCGAGCCAGACACCTCGTGGCCGTGCTGGCCACCGTTTCCCTGCTGCTGACCGTCGCCGCCCAGGCGGCCCCTGCGTCCTCCGCGGAGAAGCGCGCGGACCGCGAGGCCCTGCGCGCGGCGTTGATGGAGGTGCTGCAACGCGCGCCGCTGAAGTCGAGCCGCGTGGGCGTGCACATGCAGAGCCTGGATGATGGCTCCGTGGTGTTCACCCACAACGCGGACGAGCTGCTCAACCCCGCCTCCAACGTGAAGCTCGTGACGTCCGCGGCGGCGCTGGCGACGCTCGGGCCGGAGTTCCGCTACGAGACGGAGTTCCTCGCGGAGCCGGAGCTCGCGGCGGACGGCAAGGTGAAGACGCTCTTCGTGCGCGGCCGGGGCGACCCGTCCATGACGACGGAGCGGCTGTGGGGCATCGTCTCCGAGCTGTGGCACGCGGGCGTGCGCGAGGTGGGCGACATCGTCGTGGACGACTCGTGGTTCGACGCCGAGCGCACGCCGCCCGGCTACGACCAGGAGGACTCGGACCGCGCCTACATGGCGCCCACCGGCGCGCTGAGCCTCAACTGGAACGCGGTGGCCATCTACGTGCGGCCCGGCTCCAGTCCCGGCGCCAAGGCCAGCGTGGAGATGGAGCCGCCCAGCGACTACTTCATCGTGGAGAACCTCATCACCACCGGCGCCCGGCGCGCGCGCCGCGTCTCCGTGACGTCGGACCCGTCCGGGGCGCAGCAGAAAATCGTCGTGCGCGGGCAGGTGCCGGCCGAGCGCGGCGGCGCGGTGAGCGTGTGGAAGAAGATCGACAACCCGCCCATGTACTTCGGCCAGACGCTCAAGCAGCTGCTCACCACGCGGGGCGTGAAGGTGAAGGGGCGGGTGAAGGGCGGGCTGACGCCGTCGCGCGCGCGGGCGGTGTTCGTGGCGCAGTCGGACACCTTCGACGTGCTGCTCAAGCGGCTCAACAAGCTGTCGAGCAACTTCGTCGCCGAACAGCTGCTCAAGACGATGGGCGCCGAGCTGCGCGGCCAGCCGGGCTCTTTCGCCAAGGGCGTGGAGGTGGTGGAGCAGTTCCTGGAGCGCGACGTGGGCATCCAGCGCGGCACGTACGTGATGAAGAACGGCAGCGGCCTGAATGACGCGAACCGCTTCTCCGCCACCCAGCTCAACAAGCTGCTGCGCTACATGTACGAGCGCTTCCCCTTCGCGCCGGAGTACCTGTCCTCGGTGCCCATCGCGGGCAAGGACGGCACGCTGAAGTACCGCTTCGAGGGCAGCGACGCGGTGGGGCGGCTGCGCGCGAAGACGGGCACGCTGGAGGGCGTCTCCGCGCTGAGCGGCTACGTGACGAGCGCGGGCGGCGAGCGCTTCTCCTTCTCCATGATGGTCAATGACTTCGCGGGCCGCGCCGGTCCCATCGTCGCGGGCCTGGACGCGCTCGGCGCGGCGGTGGCCGCCACGGGCTCCAGCCTGGGGCCCTCCAACGCCGTCGCGACCCTGGCGGAGGGCGGCAAGGCCACCGGCGGCGTCGACGACGTGGCCGCCCGCATCAAGACGTACCTGGACCTGGGCCGCCAGCGCGACCCGCGCAACATCGGCTTCCTGCGCACCGCGTGGCGCAGCGAGCGCGACCCCGCGGTGCGCGCGGTGCTCGCCGAGAGCCTCTACCAGTCCAACCCGCACGACTACCTGGGGGCCCGCACGCTGCTCGACAGCTACTCCGCCGGCGGCGACGTGTTCGGCCGCCTGAAGGAGGTGGCCCGCGTGCTGGCGGTGGAGGTGCCGGGCGTGACGTCCATGGTGGAGCTGGCGGCTGGCGGCAACACGGAGGCGCTGGCGCGCGTGCTGGAGCTGGCTGGCGCCGCGGGCACGGACACCCAGGCCCAGACGGAGCTGTCCGTCGCCCTGGGCGAGGTGGCGCGCACCGCCCCGGAGGAGCTCGTGGTCGCGCTGCGCGCGGCGAGCGCCTCCGACCGGGAGGTCTCCACCACGCTGCTGGCCCGCGCGCTGGTGCAGACGGGGCAGGCGGACCACCCCTTCTGGAAGTCCCTGCGCCGCATGCTGGGCAACGCCGACCCGCAGGTGGCCGCCTTCGCCAAGAGCCTGGACGCCTCGCTGTCGCAGAAGGTGGCCGAGGCCAAGGCGCCCCGTCCGGATGGCTCCGCCCCCGTGGAGATGGTGGCGCCCGCCGGCAAGGCGTCTCCGCCCGGCACGCAGCGGTCCGGGGCCCTCCCGGACGCGCGCACCGCGGAGACCCGCCCGGGCGGGTAGCCTCGCCCCCGGCGCGGCCCCCCTTCCGTTGAGGGGGGCGTCCCGAGGGCGCGGAGGTCCCCTCCAGCCAGCGCCACCCCGTGGGGCCCGTCCCTCCCGGGAGGTGGTCGCCCCGCGTACCTCGTCCCTCGCCTGTCCGCCGTCCCTCCGCTCGGGGAGCGTGCGCCCGGGCGGGCCCCCTGGGTGGGTCCGCCTTCTGGAAATGTCAGGGCGCGCTGCTATACGTGGGAGGCAACCTGCCAGGGCTGATGCTCGGTGGGCCGTGCGTGTCCCGTCCTTGGTGGGTGGGACCTCGACAGAAAGGCAGAGGGAGCAGTCATGGCTGGAGGCGTGAACAAGGTCATCCTCATCGGCAACCTGGGGGCGGACCCCGAGGTTCGCTTCACTCCCGGTGGTCAGGCGGTGGCGAACTTCCGCATCGCGACCAGCGAGAGTTGGACGGACAAGAACGGCCAGAAGCAGGAGCGGACCGAGTGGCACCGCATCGTCGTCTGGGGAAAGCTCGCGGAGCTGTGCGGCGAGTACCTGAAGAAGGGACGGCAGTGCTACGTCGAGGGCCGCCTGCAGACGCGTGAGTGGACGGACAAGGAGAACCGGAAGAACTACACCACGGAGGTCGTCGCCAACGCGGTGACGTTCCTGGGCGGTGGTGGCCGCGACGCGGGTGAGGGCATGGGCGGCGGTGGCGGGCGCCGGCAGTTCGGCGGCCAGCGCGGCGGCCAGGACTCCAACGACTACGGCCAGCCGCCTCCCATGGATGACGGGATGGGCGGGGGCCACGGCGGCGGCGGCAACGGCGACGACGACATCCCGTTCTGAAACACCGGGCCCGCGGGCCCATCCCCTGGAAGCGAACCGGCCGCTCCCCGAGAATCCCTCGGGGGCGGCCGGTGTGCTTTTCGCAAAGGGACTCGCGTGGGGGCCGGGCGGCACGCGCGAGCGCGCCGGCCCGGTGGAGGGCGTCAGGCCGCGGGGCCGAGCGCGCCGCCGGCGGTGTAGAGCGCGTAGATGACGCCCCAGCTCATCGCCGTCAGCAGCAGGAAGATGATGATGGAGAACGGCTCGAAGCGGCGCATGGCGCGCTCGCTGCCCAGCAGGCCCCAGCCCATGGCGAAGCCCTGGAGGCCGTTGGCCAGGTGGTACGAGGTGCCCAGCGTGCCCAGCAGGTAGACGACGAGCGTGGGGCCGTGGAAGTGCATCTCCCGGGCGATGTCGATGAACGCCTCCGGGTGACCCGCGACGAGGCGCGGCTGCAGGAAGGCGAGCCAGATGTGGGCCCCGAGGAAGGCCAGCACGCCCACCGCGCTCACGCGCTGGAGGATGTACTTGAGGTTGCCGTAGTTGTTGTACCGGTTGTTGTTGGGGCGGAAGCTGAACAGCCGGACGATGCCCCAGCCCGTGTGGAACAGGAGCGGCAACATGACGACGAGGAACGTCAGCGCCTGCGAGTACGGGTTGGCGTAGGAGGTGACGGACTTCTCCCACGCGTCGGCGCCGTAGAAGGCGGCGAGGTTGTCCCAGAGGTGGTTGACGACCCAGACGCTCAGGGGGACCACCGCGAGGAACGAACCCAGGCGGGACTTGAGGAGCGGAGTCTTCGTCGGAACGGCGTCGGCTGTGGCAGCCTGGGTGCTCATCGTTTCTCCAGGGGCGGCGCGCGGGCGGGTTCCCCGCGCCCCAAGTCAATGTCAGGGGACTGTCGCAGGGCGGTTTATAACCGTTCCGGCGGCGGGGCTGGATTTCTTCCGCACCCGCGCATCCCAGCCGTCGCACACGGAGGCATAAGGTCCGGCTTATGCGTCACCCCGGGTGGGCCTGCTGGCGGACCGCCGGGCGAAGGGGTGTCCGCCTTCTGCCGTTGGCGGGCAATGCGGGGTCGGGCACGCTAGTCGCACAGCTATGTCCGATGAGCTCGTCAGTGGATTGTTGAAGAAGGCGGACCTGCGCGTGGTGCTGGCCGTCACCACGGCCCTGTCCCAGAAGGCCCGGGCCACCCACCGCACGGCCCCGGCCGCCGCCGCGCTGTTGTCCCAGGCGCTCACCGCGGCCGCCCTGCTCGGCGCCCTCCAGAAGAGCGAGGCGCGCATCAACCTCCAGGTCGAGTGCGACGGCCCCCTGCGGGGCCTGTTCGTGGACGGGGACGCCGCCGGCACGGTGCGCGGCTACGTGAAGAACCCGCTGGTGGAGTACGTGGGCGGCGACGGCCAGTACCACTGGCGGCCCGTGCTGGGGAACCAGGGCTTCCTCTCCGTCCTGCGGGACATGGGGCAGGGCGAGCACTACCGCTCCTCCGTGGAGCTGGAGCGCTTCGACCTGGCGGGCGACCTGGAGCGCTACTTCCAGCAGTCGGATCAGCTCCCGTCACACCTGCTGCTCGCGCAGCTGCCCACCCCCGGGCCGGGGGGGCAGACGGAGTCGCTGGGCGTCGTCGCCGGCCTGCTCGTGCAGCCGCTGCCCAACGCGGACATGGAGGCCTTCGGCGCGCTGGGGGAGCGGCTGCGTCGAGACTTCGAGTCCGTGCTCCGCGCGCACGCGGCGTCTGGCGCGTCCGCGGTGCTCCGCGCGCTGCTGCCCGAGTCCGACTTCGAGGTGATGTCGCGCTACCCGCTCGGCTTCGCCTGCTCGTGCAGCGAGGACCGCGTCAAGCGCGCGCTGCTGGCGATGGGACGCGAGGAGCTCCAGGACCTGCTCGACAAGGAGGGGCAGGCGGAAGCGACGTGTCAATTCTGTACGACGCGATATGTCATTCCGGGAGACGTCATTCGGGGCATGCTGGCGAGCGGCTCGGTTTGACTTGGGTGCGCGGCCTCGGTACTTGCCGCGCGCCATGAGCTACTTCACGCAACTGCTCGAGGGCGGCTACGAGGCCGTCCATCTCCTCAGTGACTCCCGCACGGGCCTGCGGGCCATCGTCGGAATGCACAACACGCGACTGGGCCCCGGCCTGGGCGGTACCCGCGCGTTGGCCACGTACACCAGCGAAGAGGAAGCCGTCGCGGACGCGCTCCGGCTGGCGCGCGGCATGACGTACAAGGCCGCGCTCGCGGGGCTCCCCCACGGCGGTGGCAAGGCCGTCATCATGCTGCCGCGGGGCAACTTCGACCGGGCGAAGCTGTTCGAGTCGTTCGGCCGCGCGGTGGAGTCGCTCGGCGGGCGCTACATCACCACCGAGGACAGCGGCACCAGCCCGGACGACATGGAGCACGTGCGCAAGCACACGCGCCACGTCGTGGGGCTCAAGGAGCGCAGCGGTGACCCCTCGCCGGTGACGGCGTACGGCGTGGCGCGCGCCATGGAGGCCACGGCGAAGCACGTCTTCGGCACGTCCGACCTCAAGGGCCTGCGCGTGACGGTGCTGGGCGTGGGGCACGTGGGCATGTACCTGGTGAAGGAGCTGCACGCGCGCGGCGCGAAGGTGTGGGTGAGCGACATCAACGCGGCCAGCGTGGAGGCGGCGGTGAAGCAGTACGGCGCCACGGCGGTGGACGCGAACACGCTGCACCGCATGGAGGCGGACATCTTCGCCCCGTGCGCGCTGGGCGGCGCCATCAACGACGCCACGCTGCCCCTGCTCCAGGTGCGAGCGGTGTGTGGCGCGGCCAACAATCAGCTGCTCACCTCGCGTCACGGCGAGCAGCTGGCCGGCCGCGGCATCCTCTACGTGCCGGACTACGCGGCCAACGCGGGGGGCCTCATCAACGTGGCCCAGGAGTGGGCGGGGTACGACCGGGACAAGGCCTACGCCCGGGCCGCGAACATCTTCGACACCATCGACACGGTGCTGCGCCGCGCAAAGGAATCCGGGCTTCGCCCCGAGCAGGTGGCCGACCGGATGGTGGAGGAGAAGCTGGCGGCGTGAGCCGGCGCGACGCGTCCGTCGCTCATGCGGGTTGATGAACGACGGACGCCGCGTGGATGTGGCCACGGCGCGAGGCTCGGGATATGACGGGCCCGCACCCCAGCCGGAGCTCACCGCCGTGGCAACCAAGCGGGCAGCGCCCGGGCCCAAGGCCCAGGGCAAGAGCAAGCCCACCGCGAAGTCCTCCTCGAAGAAGCCCTCGCTCCTGTCGCGCCTGGCGCGCAAGCGGAAGTCGGGCAAGGAGCAGGCCCAGAAGCTCGTCTCCATCCCGGCGGACATGGTGTTGGCGCCGCAGGTGGAGGCGCCTCGGCATCCCACTGGAAAGGACCAGTCGCGCAGGCGCTCCGCGAGCGTGCGGGAGCTGACGTGGAAGGAGTTCGACCGCGCCGTGCAGCAACTGGCCGGCTCCATCCTCAAGTCGTTCCAGCCGGAGGCCGTGGTGGGCGTGGTCCACGGCGGCGTGTTCGTGGGCGGGGCGCTGTCGTCGGCGCTCGGCTGCGAGTTCTTCCCGGTGCGCATCAGCCGGCGCAGCCGCGACCGCCAGAGCGAGCCCCGCGCGAAGAAGGGCGGCAACCCGACGCTCAGCGGGGTGATGCCGCGCGAGCTGAAGGGCCGTCGCGTCCTCATCGTCGACGACGTGGCCTCCAGCGGGGACACGCTGGAGATGGCCACCGCGCTGGCGCTGGAGGTGGGCGCCCGCGAGGTGTCGACGGCGTGTCTGGTCGCGAAGCCGGAGGGCTTCGCGCCGGACTTCCAGGGGCTCACCACCGAGGCCCTGGTGGTCTTCCCCTGGGACTACGAGCCCGTCACGGGCGACGCGCGCTTCGAGGAAGACCCGGACAAGGCCGGGGCATGAGCCCCTGACGCGGTGACGCGATGATTGTCGGGACGGCGGGCCACATCGACCACGGCAAGACGTCCCTGGTGAAGGCGCTCACCGGCATCGACACCGACCGTCTCCAGGAGGAGAAGCGCCGGGGCATCACCCTGGAGCTGGGCTTCGCGCACCTGACGCTGGATGACGGCGCGGTGGCGGGCGTGGTCGACGTCCCGGGCCACGAGCGTTTCGTGAAGGCCATGGCCGCGGGCGCGGGCGGCGTGGACCTGGTGGTGCTGGTGGTGGCGTCGGACGAGGGCGTCATGCCCCAGACGCGTGAGCACCTGGACATCTGTCGGCTGCTCGGCGTGCGCGCGGGGGTCATCGCCCTCACCAAGTCGGACCTGCTCTCGGAGCTGGGGCCGGAGTGGCGCGCGCTGGTGGAGGCGGACCTGGCCGCGCTCACCGCGGGAACGTTCCTCGAGGGCGCGCCGGTGGTGCCCTGCTCGGCTCGCACGGGCGAGGGGCTCGCCGCGCTGCGCGCCGCGCTCACCCAGGCCGCGCTCGCGCTGGACTCGCGCCCCTCGGAGGGGCCGCTCTTCCTGCCGGTGGACCGCGTCTTCACGCTCAAGGGGTTCGGCACGGTGGTGACGGGCACGCTCCTGTCGGGCGCGGTGTCGGTGGAGGACGCGGTGTCGCTGCTGCCGGGCGCGCCGGGGCCGCTGCGCGTGCGCGGCGTGCAGCGCCATGGCCAGCCCGTGCCGCGCGCGGTGGCGGGTGAGCGCGCGGCGGTGAACCTGGGCGGCGTGGAGGCGGACGCGCTGCGCCGGGGCATGGTGCTCACGCGCGCGGGGGAGCTTCCCGAGACGCGCATGCTGGATGTCGAGCTGTCGCTGCTGCCGGCGGCCGAGGCGCCGCTGCCGCGCCGCAAGAAGCTGCTGCTGCACCTGGGCACCGCGCAGGTGGAGGCCACGGTGGCGCTACTGGACGTGGAGAAGCTCGAGCCCGGGGAGACGACGCTCGCGCAGCTGCGGCTCGAGGAGCCCGTGGCCGCGCTCGTGGGACAGCGCTTCATCCTGCGCGGCTCCCGCGCGCTGCCCGGACGGGGGGCCACGGTGGCGGGAGGCCGCGTGCTGTCGAACGCCCCGCCCCGGCGGCGCAGGGGCGGCGCGGCCCTGGTGTCTCCGCTGCGCGAGGCGGATGCCGCGGGGCAGGTGACGTGGCTGTTGCGACAGGCGGGCTACCGGGGGCTGACGCAGGCGGAGTTGTTCGGCCGCTCGGGGCTGGCGCCCCGGGTGCTGACGCGCGCGTTGGAGCTGCTCGGCGCGCGGGGTGGGGTGGTGCTGCTGGACCGGGAGCGCCGGTGGTACCTGTCGGGAGAGGTCCTGGAGGGGCTCCAGGGGCGCTCGCTCGCGTTGTTGGCCGCCTTCCACGAGCGCGAGCCCCTGCGCGACGGGCTGCCCCGCGAGGAGCTGCGCCAGCGGTTGTCGGCGGAGCTGGACGCGCGGGCCTTCCAGCGCGTGTTGCAGGGACTGGTGGACGCGGCGAAGGTGGAGGTGGACAAGGACGTGGCGCGCCTGAGGGGGCGCGGGCGGACGCTGTCCCTGGGGGACGAGGCGGCCCGGGCGAGGCTCGCGGCGGAGCTGTCCGCGGCGGGGCTCGGCCCGCCCACCCAGGGCGAGCTGTCCCAGAAGCTCCAGCTCCCCGAGCCCCGCCTGAGGGAGCTCTTGAAGGTGCTGGCCGCCCAGGGCGTGGTGGTGCGCGTCAGCGACGACCTGTGCTTCGACGCGGGCGCCCTGGCGTCCTTGCGGGAGCGGCTGGTTGCCCACCTCCGCGAGAAGAAGGAGATTACGACCCAGGGGTTCAAGGAGCTGGTGGGACAGAGCCGCAAGTTCGTCATTCCCCTGTCCGAGTACTTCGACCGTGAGAAGGTGACGCTCCGCGTGGGCGAGAAGCGGGTGCTGCGTCGAGGATGAGCACGAGGCAATACAGCGAGGCGTCGCTGCGCGCCTTCATCGAACCCTTCCACAACCCCGTGCTCGCGGTGGTGGCGGGACGGGTCTTCGCGGCGAACGACGGGTACCTCGCGCTGGTGGGGTTGCCCCGCGAGCGCGTGGAGGGTCGTCCGGTCATGGACTTCGTCCAGCCGGAGGAGCGCAGCCGGCTCGCCGAGCGCTACGAGCGGGTCGGAGCGGGTGCCCCGCTGGAGGCCGTGACCCAGGTCTACCAGGTGCCCCACGCGGGGGGCGGCTCGAGGGAAGTGGCCCTCTACGCGTCCCTGCTGCCGTTGGAGGATGGGCGCCGGGCGCTGCTGCTCAACCTGTTGCCGCTGACGGAGCGGCCGCCGGAGCTGTCCATGGCCGAGCGGCTGGTGGAGACGTCCGCCAACCTGGTCTCCGCGCACTCCGAGGACGCCGTGCGCCGCGTGGCGCTCAAGGGGCTGGAGGCCGCGGGCTTCCGGGTGCGGCTGCTGCGGTGGGATGGCGCGCGGCTGCTGCCGCTCGACGGTGGGGCGTCCCCCGAGGACATCCACCTGGGGTTGGAGGCGCTGTCGGACGGCAGGCCCGTCTTCGGCGGCGCGGGGAGCGCCGCGCCGTCGCATGTCTACATCCCCGTGGGCGGCCCCCAGGTGGAGGTGCTGCGCATGGAGGGGCCGTGGGTGGCGCCTCGCCACGGCTCGGTGCTGACGCTCTTCGCGAAGGTGGTGGGCGCGGCGCTCGCGGACGCGCGCGTGCAGGCGGACGGCGCGCGCAGCCGCTGGGAGGTGGGCGCGGTGGCGGAGATGGCGCGCTTCGTGGCGCGGCCGATACCGCCCACGCCCGAGGACTTCCTGGCGCGCGTGGCGGAGCTGCTGCTCGCCGAGGCCGCGGTGCTGCACCTGACGCAGGGCGCGGAGGGGCCCTTGTCGCTGGCGGCGCACGTGGGGCTCGTGGAGGCCGTGGGGCGGGACGGGGACGTGGAGCGGCTGGGCGCGGTGATGGCGCGCACGGTGCCGGACGCGCTCGACGGGGAGCTGTCCTCGGCGGAGCAGGCGCGCGCGCTGCGCGAGGCGTCCGCGGACCGGCTGGGCAGCGGGGCGGTGGTGCGGCTGGCGCGGGGTGGGGAGGTGCGGGGCGTGCTGCAGGTGCTGCGCGCGCCGGACCGGCCCTTCGACGCGCGGGACATCCGGCTGCTGGGCACGCTGGCGGAGCTGCTGGTGACGCTGCTCGAGCAGCGGCGGCTGCGCTCGGAGGCCGCGCGCCAGCTCACCGAGACGCGCCTCCTGCTGGACCTGGCGCGCACCACGTCGGGCGTGCTGGAGACCTCCAGCATCCTCGACGTGGCGTCCGACTTCCTCGTCCACCTGCTGGACGTGTCCAACTGCTACATCATGCTGTACGACGAGGGCGCCAAGGCGCTGCGCGGCGCGGCCGCGTCGGCGGCGCACCGGGACTTCTTCCGCACGGTGGTGCTGTCGCTGAGCAGCGACAGCGTGGCGGCGCGCGCGGCGCGGGAGCGCAGGCCCGTGGCCATCGAGGACGTGGAGTCGTCCGGAGGTGGCTTCAACGCGCAGCTCGCCCAGCGCTTCGGGGAGAAGGCGCTGCTGGCGCTGCCGCTCACCTCGCGCGAGGAGCTCATCGGCGTGGTGCTGCTGGACGACACGCGGCGCGCCCGCGCCTTCGGCCCGGAGCTCATCGAGCTGGCCGAGGCGACGTGCGGACAGCTGGCGCTGTCCATCGCCAACGCGCGGCTGTACGAGTCGCTGTGGGCCAGCTACGCGGAGCTGGCGGCCACGCGCGCGGAGATGGTGAAGCGCGAGCGGCTGGCCGCGCTGGGCGAGCTGTCCGCCATCGTCGCCCACGAGGTGCGCAATCCGCTGGGCGTCATCTTCAACGCGGTGGCCTCGCTGCGGCGGCTGCTGGAGCCGAGCGGCGACGCGGGCATGTTGCTGGACATCCTGGGCGAGGAGAGCGACCGTCTCAACCGCATGGTGGGGGACCTGCTCGACTACACGCGTCCCAGGGACCCGGTGCTCCAGCACGAGGACCTGGGGCGGGTGCTCCAGGATTCGCTGGAGGCGGCGCGCGCGCAGGGCGGCGGCTCCGAGCGCACCGTCCTCATCAAGTCGGAGGTGGAGCCGGGCCTGCCCCCGGTGCCCATGGACCGCCGGCTCATCCGCCAGGCGCTGGTCAACGTCGCCGTCAACGCCATCCAGTCCATGCCGCAGGGGGGGCTGGTGCAGGTCCGCGCCCGCAGGGAGGCGCACGCGGGCCGCGAGCAGCTGCGCATCGACGTGGCGGACCAGGGGCCGGGGATTCCCGCCGAGCTGCTCCACCGCGTCTTCGAACCCTTCTTCACCACCAAGGCCCAGGGCACGGGCCTGGGCCTGGCCGTCGTGAAACGCATCCTGGAGGAGCACCGCGGTGAAATCGCCGTGGACAGCATTCCCGGACGCGGTACTACCTTCACCTTCCGGCTGCCCCTCTCACAGCCCCCGTCCTTCCCATGACCGACGCGAACACCCCGCCGTCCCGTGGACGCATCCTCGTGGTGGACGACCAGCGCAACATGCGCGCCACCACCGCGCTGCTCCTGCGCGCCGAGCAGTACACCGTCTTCGAGGCCGCCACCGGCGAGGAGGCCCTGGCGCACCTGGCGGGCGGCAGCATGGACCTGTTGCTGACCGACCTGAAGATGGAGCCCATGGACGGGCTGACGCTCCTGCGGCGCGCGCTGGAGGTCGCCCCCCGGCTCCAGGTCATCATGATGACGGCCTTCGGCTCCATCGAGAGCGCGGTGGAGGCCATGCGCCTGGGCGCGTACGACTACGTCACCAAGCCCTTCAAGGAGAGCGAGCTGCGCTACCGCGTGGAGCGCGCATTGGAGCGGGCGCGCCTGCTGCGCGACGTGGACAACCTCGCCACGGACTTCAACCAGCGCCACGGCCTGTCCGCGCTGGTGGGCCGCAGCGCGGCCATGCGCGACCTCACCACGCGGCTGATGCGCGTGGCCCAGTCGGACGCCACCGTCCTCATCCAGGGGGAGAGCGGCACGGGCAAGGAGCTGGTGGCGCGGGCGCTGCACGCGCACAGCCGCCGCAAGGGGCGCTCCTTCGTGCCCGTCAACTGCGCGGCCATCAGCGAGACGCTGCTGGAGAGCGAGCTGTTCGGTCACGCCAAGGGGGCCTTCACCGGCGCGGTGAAGGCGCGCAGGGGCCTCTTCGAGGAGGCCGACGGAGGCACCCTCTTCATCGACGAGGTGACGGAGACCAGCCCCACCTTCCAGTCGAAGCTGCTGCGCGCCCTCCAGGAGGGCGAGGTGCGCCGCGTGGGCGAGTCCACCGCGCTGCGCGTGGACGTGCGCACCGTGGCCGCCACCAACCGCGACATCGAGCTGGAGGTGCGGGAGAAGCGCTTCCGCCAGGACCTCTACTACCGCCTCAACGTGGTGACGCTGCGGGTGCCGCCCCTGCGCGAGCGCTTGGAGGACGTCCCCGCGCTGGCGGAGCACTTCCTGGAGCGCGCCAACGCCCGCAGCCCCAACCCCAAGCGCCTGTCGGCCTCGGCCGTGACCCACCTGATGGGCTACACCTTCCCCGGCAACGTGCGCGAGCTGGAGAACCTGGTGGAGCAGGCGGCCGCCCTCGCGGAGGGCGACGAGCTGTTGCCCGAGGACTTTCCCCTGCGTCAGGCGCGCCTGGCGCCCGTGCAGGAGACCTCCAGCGTCTCGCCCCTGGATGGACAGGCCCTCTCGGGCGGCGGCGCCAGCACCGGACCGACCCTGGCCCAGGTGGTGGAGGAGGCCGAGCGCCGCGCCATCGCCCAGTCCCTGGAGCGCCACGGCGTGGACCTGGCCCGCGTCGCGGATGAGCTGGGCGTCTCGTCCACCACCCTGTGGCGGAAGATGAAGCGCCTCAACCTGCGCCCCCCCAGCGAGGCCTCCCGCGAGTAGGGGGAGGCACGCCGTGGAACTTTCCCGTCCGTTCGAATTCAGAACCGAAATCGGGGCGGTTCACCGATGAAAAACCCAATCGGCTGAAATCGTTACCTTTTTTCAGTTCTGCAAGGCGATTTCAGGCATGAAATGCAGTCCGGCCGGCAAGCACGACCCCGTGGCGGCTCTAAGTACTTGAGAAAACTAGGTTTTGTCCGGACGAAGACACTGGCACGGCGACTGCTAAAGAAATCCACGGGACACATCGAAGCGAGGCTGAAGGCGGTTCCCCCCCACCCCTTCAGCACTTCCGGTGAGTCACCTTCAGAAGACCCGCGGCCCGGTGCTCCTCACGGAGCGCTGGGCCGCCTTCTTTTGGGCCCTTGAAGTCCGAGCCGCTGGGTGTCCCCCACGGTAGCCTTCGCTCATGAAGGACGAAGTGCGACAGGGGCCCTGGCGGCTGCGCGCCGCGCGGGTGGACGACCTCGCGGCCTTCTCGCGGCTGTTCACGGAGCTGGGGGTGGATGAGCCACCGCCCGACCTGGCGCAGTGGGAGCGCGAGCTGGCGGCCCGGACGTGGATGGTGGACGGGCCGGGTGGGGTGGCGGGCTACACGACGACGGACGTGCTGGGGGCGCTGGGGTACGTGCAGCAGCTCGTCATGGATGCGTCCGCGCGGCGGCGGGGCCTGGGGCGGTGGGTGATGCGCCAGGTGGCGGAGGACTTCCGCGCGCGCGGCTGCCGTGAGTGGACGCTCAACGTGAAGCGGGACAACGCCGCCGCGCTCGCGCTCTATGCCTCGCTGGGACTGCGGCCCTCGCGGCAGGCGGTGAACCTGGGGGTGACGCGGCGGCAGGTGGAGACGCTTCCGCCCGCTCCCGCCGGAGTCTCGGTGGTGCCCGCGGTGGAGGCGGACTGGCCCTCGCTGACGGAGTCCTTCGGGCTGCTGCCGGGGAAGCTCGCGCGCTTCGCGACGCTCGACTCGCACCGGCTGCTGCGGTTGTCCCGCGCGAACGGAGGCGAGGTGCTGGGGATGATGGACGTGCGAGTCCCCTCCGCGGTGCTGTTCCCCTTCTTCGCGGTGTCCGCGGGACACGCGCGCGCGCTGCTGGAGCAGGCCTTCGCGCTGCTCGGCGACGCCCGTGACGCGGTGGGCGTGGTGGTGACGGACGACGCGGCGCTGGAGCGGCGGCTGCGCGAGGCGGGCGCGGTGGCGCGGCTCGAGACGTTCGAGCTGCGCGGGCCGCTGCCCGAGCCCGTGCCTTGAAACACGACGCCCGCCCGAGCGCGAGGCCGGGGCGGGCGAGGTGACTCACGGGGCTCGTCGCCCCGACGGGGCTACAGGCCGAAGATGCGGCTGGCCTGCTGCAGCCACGTGGTGATGGGGCCGGGGAGGATGCCCAGCACCACGACGGCGGCGGTGGAGAGCACCAGCGTGAGCTCGGTGGACCAGCTGCGCTCGAGCGTCTGGGCGCCCTCGGGCACCGGACGCATGAACATGTAGACCACCACGCGCAGGTAGTAATAGACGCCCGCCGCGCTCGACAGCACGCCCACGACGGCCAGACCGACGAGGCCCGAGTCCACCGCGCTCTGGAAGATGAGCAGCTTGCTCATGAAGCCGATGGTGGGGGGAATCCCGCCCAGCGACAGCATGAACGCGGCCATGGCCACCGCCCAACCCGGACGGCGCTGCGCCAGCCCGCTGAAGCGCTCCAGGTCCCACGCGGTTCCCTTCTCCTCGTCCTCGCGGCGCTCCAGCGCGGACACCATGGCGAAGGCGCCCACCGCGCTGAACGTGTACGCCAGCAGGTAGAAGAGGATGCCGCGCAGGGCCTGCGCGCGCGCCAGGTCCACCGGCGTGCCGCCCGTCAGCTCGGACGGGCCGAGCAGGCGGAACTGCTCGCCCGGGCCGGTGACGAACAGCGCCGCCACGCCCACCAGCAGGTAGCCGGCGTGCGCGATGGACGAGTACGCCAGCATGCGCTTCACGTTGCGCTGCGGAATCGCCAGCAGGTTGCCCGCCACCATGGTGAGGAAGGCCAGCACGGAGAAGAGCACCAGCGGCAGGTGCGGGTCGATGCCCTTGCCCAGCGTGAGGAACACGCGCACCAGCGCCGCGAAGGCCGCGGCCTTCACGCCCGCGCTCATCAGCGCCGTCACCGGCGTGGGGGCGCCCTCGTACACGTCCGGCGTCCACATGTGGAACGGCACCGCCGCGACCTTGAAGGCGAAGCCAGCGCCCACCAGGATGAGGCCCGCGTAGACCAGCAGCGGCTGCGCCGCGAGCGCGCCCGACAGCGGGCCCACCATGTCCGTCAGCTTCGTCGTGCCCGTGGCGCCGTACAGCAGCGCGGCGCCGTACAGCAGCACCGCCGACGAGAACGCGCCCAGGATGAAGTACTTGAAGCCCGCCTCGCTCGGCCGCGTGCCGCGCCGCAGGTACGACGTCAGCGCGTAGGTGGCGATGGAGAGGACCTCCAGGTTGACGAAGAGGGTGATGAGCTCGTTCGACATGGCCAGCAGGCTCATGCCCGCCGCGGCGAACAGCATCAGCGCGTAGAACTCGCCGCGCTCCGCGCCGCGCTTGCGCAGGAAGCTCACGGAGCTGAGCGCCGCCAGCCCCAGGCCCACGCACACCACGAAGGTGAGGAAGCTGGAGAAGGGGTCCAGCACGCCGAAGCCGAGGAACACCTCCTGCGCCGGCTCGAACATGGCCGTCAGCGCCGCGATGCCGGCCGCCACCGCCGTTACCACGGTGAGCACGGCCTGGTAGGCGCGCGACGAGGTGGCGCCGAGGAACACCTCCGACAGCAGCAGGATGGAGGCGCCCACCACCATGATGATGGCGGGAATCAGCGGGAGGAAGTCTGCCAGGGTGAGGTTGGGCAGGTTCATGGTCGGAAGCTCTGGCGGCCTACTGCCGCGGCGAGGGGACGTCGCGGGCGGCGAGAGGGGTGGGCGCCTGGGGCGCGGCCGCGGTGGGGCTGGAGGGCAGCGACATCACCTCCACGCGCACCTGCTCGGCCTGGGGGGCACCGGGGATGCCCACGCGAGCGCGGGCGATGAAGCGGTCGGTCGACGGCGTCAGCCGCTCCAGGAAGGGCTGCGGCATCAGGCCCATCACGCCCACCAGGGCGATGAAGGGCAGCACGGTGAGCGTCTCCCGCAGGCCGATGTCGCGCAGGTGCTGGTTCTCCCGGTGCGTCAGGCTGCCGAAGAACACCTTCTGCACCATCCACAGCATGTAGGCCGCGCCCAGGATGACGCCCAGCGTGGCGAACGCGCCGAACACCATCGTCAGGTGCGGGTTGCCCGCCGCCGCGCCCAGGTCGCTCTTGAACGTGCCCAGCAGGACCAGGAACTCACCGATGAAGCCGTTGGTGCCCGGCACCGCCACCGACGAGAAGGTGATGATGACGAAGAACGCGGTGAACACCGGCATCACCTTGGCGATGCCGCCGAAGTCCGCCATCAGGCGCGAGTGGCGCCGCTCGTACAGGAAGCCGAACAGGAGGAACAGCGCGCCCGTGGACACGCCGTGGTTGAGCATCTGGTACGCGCTGCCCGTGGCGCCCTCGGCCGTCACCGCCAGCATGCCCAGCATGCAGTAGCCCAGGTGGCTGACGGACGAGTACGCGATGAGCTTCTTGATGTCCCGCTGCGCCAGGCACATCAGCGCGCCGTACACGATGCCGATGACCGACAGCGTGGCCAGGAACGGGCGCGCCTGCTGCGCCGCCACCGGGAAGAACGGAATCGCGTAGCGCCAGAAGCCGAACGTGCCCATCTTCAGCATGACGCCGGCCAGGATCATGGAGCCGGCCACCGGCGCCTGGACGTGCGCGTCCGGCAACCAGGTGTGCACCGGCCACATGGGCACCTTGATGGCGAACGCGAGCGCGAACGCCGCGAACATCCACGGCCCGTACGTGTAGAGCGTCCCCGCCAATCCCGTCAGCGACGCGCACGCGCCCTCGGGGCCCACGCGGCAGGCGTTGAGCTGCCGGTTGGCCTCCAGGAGGCCGTTGTACATGCTCGCGTAGTCGAACGAGCGCGCGCCCGCCGGAGCGCTGATGAAGTACACGGCGATGAGCGCCACCAGCATCAGCAGCGAGCCCACCAGCGTGTAGAGGAAGAACTTCACCGCCGCCATCTGGCGGTCCTCGGCGCCCCACACACCCACCATGAGGTACATGGGGATGAGCATGGCCTCGAAGAAGATGTAGAAGAGCAGCACGTCCAGCGACACCAGTGCGCCCAGCATCGTCGTCTGGAGCACCAGCAGCGCCAGGTGGAACTCCTTGATGCGGTGGCTGATGTACGTGGTGGAGGCGAGCACCACCAGCGGGCCGAGGAACACGGTGAGCAGCAGCAGGCTCACCGCGAGGCCGTCGACGCCCAGGTGGTAGCTGAGCCCGAACTCCTTGAACCAGTGGACGCGGTACTCCAACTGGAACTCCGCGCCGCCCGGCTCGAAGCGCGTGTACGCCCACACGCCGACCACCAGGTCCACCAGCATGCCGATGAGCGTGACGGCGCGGATCTGCCCCGGCTCGCTGGCCGGCAGCATCAGCACCAGCGCCGCGAACACGAGCGGCAGGAAGACGACGAGGTTGAGCAGGTGGGTGTCGAAGAAGCTCATTGCAGCACCTGGATGAAGGCGTAGGCGATGCCGCCCAGCAGGGCGACGACCATCACCGCGGCATAGGCCTGGGCATCACCGGACTGGACGTAGCGCAGCGCGCTGCCCACGCGCGCCGTCACCCACGCCGTGCCCCGGACGGCCACGGTGTCGATGAGCAGCGCGTCCACCACGCGGAAGAGGATGAAGCTCAGGAACTTCACCGGCCGGATGACGACCAGCTCGTACAGCTCGTCCACGTAGAACTTGTTCTGCGCCACGCGGCGGACCGCCCGCGCGAAGGCCGGAGCGGGCTGAGCCGCCCGGGCCGGGAAGAAGCTCAGGTACAGGAAGGCCGCGGCGCCGCCGCCCACCAGCGCGACGAGCCACGCGAAGCCGTAGTCACCCAGCGTGGGGACGCTGGTGTCCAGCTCCACCACCTTGCCCGCCTCCACCACGCGGTTCATGGAGGCGAAGACCGGGCTCAGGAAGTTCTCGAACACCGGCTGCGGCCGGCCGTCGCCCGGCGCCTTCATCAGCGGCCACGCGTACACCGCGGCCACCACGCTGAGCACCGCCAGCACCACCAGCGGCAGCGTCATGTGCCAGGCGCTCTCGTGCGCGTGCGCCACCCGGGCCTCCTTGGAGCGCGGCCCCTCGAAGGTCAGCAGGTACAGGCGCGTCATGTAGAAGGCCGTGCTCGCGGCGATGGTCAGCCCCAGCCCGTACACCAGCGTGGAGACCCAGTGCAGGCCCTCCAGGTGGTTGTGGTGCACGCCGTGGAGGATGGCGTCCTTCGAGAAGAAGCCCGACAGCGGCAGGATGCCGGTGATGGCCAGCGTGGCGACCAGGAAGGTGCCCCACGTCCACTTCATCTCGTGGCGCAGGCCGCCCAGCTTCTTGATGTCCGTCTCGTCGCCGTTGCCGTGCATCACGCTGCCGGCGCCCAGGAAGAGGCAGGCCTTGAAGAACGCGTGCGTCACCAGGTGCAGCACCGCCGCCCAGAACACGCCCATGCCCACGCCCATGAACATGATGCCCAGCTGGGACACCGTGGAGTAGGCGAGCACCTTCTTGATGTCGTCCTGCGCGAAGGCGATGAGCGCCGCCAGCAGCGACGTCAGCGCGCCCACGATGGCGATGGTCGCCATGGCGGTGGGGCTGAGCACCAGCAGCGCGGACATGCGGCTGAACAGGTAGACGCCCGCGGTGACCATCGTCGCCGCGTGGATGAGGGCGGAGACCGGCGTCGGGCCGGCCATGGCGTCCGGCAGCCAGACGTAGAGCGGCAGCTGCGCGCTCTTGCCCGCCGCGCCCAGGAGGAACAGCAGCAGGGCCACCGTCATCACCCCGCCGAACGTGTAGCCCTCCAGCGGGCCGGACGCGATGGGGGTGGACAGGTCCACCTTGCCGCTGGCGCCGTCGGGGAGCCCCTCGGCCAGCTTCTGCAGGCCCAGGAACGTCACGGGGCCCTTGGCCTCCAGCCCCGCCTTGTAGCGCTGGGCGCTGGTGGCGCCCGGCAGGTAGTCGCGCTCGTCCGCCTGCTTCGTGAAGGCGCCCACCAGCAGCACCATGAGGAAGGTGGCGATGAGGAACGCGAAGTCACCGATGCGGTTGGTGACGAAGGCCTTGCGCCCCGCCCACGCCTTGGCGGGGTCCGTGTACCAGAAGCCGATGAGCAGGTAGCTGGCCATGCCCACGCCCTCCCAGCCCACGAAGAGCAGGACCAGGTTGTCGGCCAGCACCAGCGTCAGCATCGCCGCGACGAAGAGGTTGAGGTACGCGAAGTACCGCCAGTAGGCCTCGTCGTGCTCCATGTAGCTGGTGGAGTACAGGTGGATGAGGAAGCCCACGCCGGTGATGACCAGCAGGAGCGTGCCGGACAGGTGGTCCACCATCAGCCCGAAGTTCACGCGGAAGTCGCCCACGGCGAACCAGGTGCCGTAGTCGTACGCCAGCGCGTAGCGGACGTAGTCGCGCTCGATGCCGAACGGGTTGGGGAAGAACGACAGCAGCCGGCGGCTCTCCGGGTCCGTGCTGCTGGTGGCCCAGAAGGCGAGGACGCTCAGGATGAACGCGCCCGCCACCGCCGAGCAGGCGACGAGGTGGACGTTGGCGCGGCCCAGCATCTTGCCGAACACGCCACAGATGAACGCGCCCAGCAGGGGCAGGGCGATGATGAGCCACAGCGACGGCGCCAGCACTTCCGGAGCGACGGGCGCCACCTGGAGGAATTGGGAGAGGTTCATGAAAGGGCTCCTGGCGGGTCCGTCAGTGCTTCATGGTCCGGATGTCTTCCACCAGGACGCTGCCTCGGCTGCGGAAGACGGCGATGACGATGGCCAGGCCGATGGCCGCCTCCGCCGCCGCCACCGCGATGACGAAGAAGGCCGACACGTGGCCGATGCTGTCGCCCCGCATACGGGCGAAGGCCAGGAAGGTCAGGTTCGCCGCGTTGAGCATGAGCTCCACGCACATGAAGACGACCAGGGCGTTGCGGCGCACCAGGACGCCGAACATGCCCATGCAGAACAGGGCGGCGGCAAGCAGGAGGTAGTAGGAGATGGGGACCATGGGCCGATTCGGGGCCTCGCGGGCGGACGACCTGCGCCGCCATCTAGCACAGAAAGAATTGTCGGAACGCAGGCGATCAGATTCGCGACTTCGCCACCACCACCGCGCCCACCATCGCCACCAGGAGCAGCAGGCTCACCGCCTCGAAGGGGAACAGCCACTGGGTGAAGATGGTCTGACCCAGCGCCGCCATGGTGCCGAAGGTGGCCGCCTCCGCGCCTCCCATCGCCGGCGGGGCCGCCGTGGGCAGCTTGCTGATGGCCAGCCCCAGCACCGCCAGGAAGCCCAGCGTCGCCACCGCGCCGGCCACGCGGGCCAGCGTGGGCCGCCCACGCGTGGGCGACTCGCCCAGGTTGAGCAGCATGATGACGAACAGGAAGAGCACCATGATGGCGCCCGCGTAGACGAGCACCTGGAGCACCGCCACCGTGTGCGCCCAGAGCAGGACGTAGAGTCCGGCCAGGAAGAAGAACGTCGACACCAGGGCCATGGCGGAGTTGATGGGACTCCGCGCGAAGATGACCAGGCCGGCCGACAGCAGCGTCAGGAGCGCGAACGCCCCGAAGAGGATGAGCTCGATGTTCACGACCAGTCTCCGAACGAACCCCAGGGCTTGTCGCCGAACGGGCAGCGCTTCTCGCGGATGTGGGCCTCGAACTCGTCCTTGAACCGCATCAGGAACGAGTGCGTGGGCAGGGCCGCCGCGTCGCCCAGCGCGCAGATGGTGTTGCCCAGGCCGATGGGCGGGTAGGGCGCGATGGAGGCGGCCACGTTGGACAGCATCTCCACGTCGCCCGGCTCGCCCCGGCCCTCCTCGATCTTGCGCAAGAGGCGCGTCTGCCACGGCGTGCCCTCGCGGCACGGCGTGCACTGGCCGCAGGACTCCTCCGCGTAGAAGCGCGCCACGCGCCACAGGCTGCGCACCATGCAGGTGGCGTCGTCCATGACGATGACGCCGCCGGAGCCCGCCATGGTCTGCTTGACCTTGAGGGCCTCGAACTCCATGGCCACGTCCAGCTCGTCCGCGCCCAGCACCGGCGCCGACGAACCACCCGGAATCACGGCCTTCACCTTGCGACCCGCCGGCATGCCCCGGCCGTACTTGTCGTCGAAGATGAGCTCCGAGATGGTGGTGTGCATGGACACCTCGTACACCCCGGGGCGGTTGACGGTGCCCGACAGGCAGACCAGGCGCGTGCCGCCCGACTTGTCCGTGCCCAGCTTGGCGTACCAGTCCGCGCCGCCGGTGAACACGTGCGGCACGCTGGCCAGCGTCTCCACGTTGTTCACCACCGTGGGGCTGCCGAACAGGCCCACCACCGCGGGGAACGGGGGCTTCAGGCGGGGCCAGCCCTTCTTGCCCTCGAGCGACTCGAGCAGGGCCGTCTCCTCGCCGCAGATGTACGCGCCCGCGCCGCGGACCAGGTACACGTTCAGCTCGTAGTCCTTGCCCATCAGCTTCTTGCCGAAGATGCCCGCCTTGTACGCCTCGTCGATGGCGGCCTGGCAGCGCTGGGCGGGGAACTTGAACTCACCGCGCAGGTACACGTAGCAGGTGTGCACGCCCAGCGCGTACGACGCGATGGCGATGCCCTCCAGCATCATGTGCGGGTCGTCCTCGAGGATGTAGCGGTCCTTGAAGGTGCCCGGCTCGGACTCGTCGCCGTTGACGGCCAGGTACTTGGGCTTGGGGCTGTCCTTGGGGACGAAGCTCCACTTGAGGCCGGTGGGGAAGCCCGCGCCGCCGCGGCCGCGCAGGTTCGACTTCTTCACCTCGTCGATGATGGCCGCGGGCGCCATCTCCAGCGCCTTCTTCAGGCCCTCGTAGCCGCCGCGCTTCTTGTAGCTGTCCAGGGTCCAGGACTGCGGCTTGCCCCAGGCCGCCGAGATGATCGGGTCGATCGCCTTTGCCGTAGAGGCCATGTGGTGACGTCCTAACGAATTTTGGGAAGGGGTGGATCAGCTCAGCTTGGCGAGGATGGCGTCCAGCTTGGCCCGCGTGAGGCTCTCGTGGTGATCCTCGTTGATCTGCAGGCAGGGCGCGGTGCCGCAGGAGGCCAGGCACTCGGTCTCCCGCAAGGTGAACTTCTCGTTGGCTTCACCGGCCTTGAGCCCGAGCTTCTCCTCCAGGTAGGCGAGCATCTTCTCCGCGCCCCAGAGCGAGCAGGACAGGTTGGTGCAGACGTCGATGACGTACTTGCCCGGCTTCTTCAGGTGGTACATCACGTAGAAGCTGGCGACCTCGTAGGCGCGCTCCGGCGTGACCTCCAGGTGCTTCGCCACCAGGCGCAGCCCTTCCTGCGGCAGCCAGCCCTTGATCTCCTGGAGCAGGCGCAGCGCCGGGAGCATGCCCGCGCTTTTGCGATCAGGGGGGTAGTGGGAGATGATCTCCGCGATACCCGCGTCGAACTTCTTCTGCTCTTCAGGAGTGAACAGGGGCTCCGCCATGGCGGGGGGCTACGTATTGCTCCAATGGCCGCGTTGTCAACATAAACCCTCGACGCTACACTGGGCCGCCATCAGCAAATTGCCGAGCGATTTCAACCCCTTGTTATGACCCCGGGACCAGAGAACAAGCGCCAGCACCCCCGGGTCCCGGCCGTGCTGAAGGTGGAGTACGCGGACGGCCGCCAGGTGCGGGACGTCACGGAGAACCTGTCCCAGGCGGGCCTGTTCGTGCAGACCGACCAGGCCTTCACCCTGGGGGACGAGGTCCGCCTCGCACTTTCTTTCCCGGGACTGCTGGATCCGGTAGAAGTCACCGGCATCGTGGCATGGGCCAGGCCCCCGGGTTTCGATCAACCCGGTGGAGTCGGCGTCCGCGTGGAGCGCGAAGAGGACAGGCGGAGACTGGGTGACATCTTGAGTGCGGCAGGACCCAACAGCCAGGCGCCCCACGTCGAGCACGAGGGCTACCGCGTGCTCATCGTCGAGGACAACCCGCACATCATCGAGATGTACAGCTACGTCCTGAAGAAGCTGGCCTCGGGCGAGCTCCACGGGAAGGTGCCGCTGGAGGTCCACTTCGCGCCGGACGGCCATCACGCGCTGCTGATGCTGCGCGAGGGGCGCTTCAGCCTGGTGATGACGGACCTGTACATGCCGGTGATGGACGGCTTCGCCCTGGTGGAGCGCATCCGCGAGGAGGAGGCGCTGCGCGCCATCCCCATCATCGCCATCTCCGCCGGCGGCAAGGAGGCCCAGGAGCGGGCGCTCCAGCTGGGGGTCGACATCTACCTGCGCAAGCCGGTGAAGTTCGTCGAGGTGCTGGAGACGGTGAAGCAGCTGTTGCGCATCCGGTAGCGTGGGCCCGGTGATTTTCCGGTTCCACGGCGGGTAGTCCCACGTTGAGTGGGGGCGCGGGGACGTCGTAGAGTCCCCCACCCATGCCGAAGGCCGCCATCAACCGCGACGCCGTCAGTGGCGAGGCGCTGTTCATCCTCCGAAACCTGAGGGAGAACGGCCGACTCGGACGCTCCAACAAGCTGGCCGACGTGAAGGCCGCCCTGGAGCCATCCGTCTCGCTGGAGTTCGACAACTACTTCTTCTTCCTGCGCAAGTTCCACTACATCGCCATGGACCGCGAGGCCCAGCTCAAGCTCACCGAACAGGGTGAGCGGGTGGCGGGTGGGGACCTGCAGGACCGCTTCTCCACGGAGGTGGGCGAGTTCTTCGCGGACCAGCTCCTGGCGGCCGAGGACGAGCCGCCGGTGGCGCAGGGCACCGAGGAGCCCGCGGTGATTCCGCCGCCGCCGCCGGAGCTGTTGCTGGACGAGACCGAGGTGGTGCCCACGTCCACCACGCAGGTGGCTCCGCCGCCCATGCCGCCGGCGATGCCGCCGATGCGCGCCTCGCGCGCGGCCATGCCCGCGCTGGACCTGACGCCCGCGGCCGCGCCCGCTCCGGCCGCCGCGCCCGCGGTGGTGGTGACGGCGGCGGTGCCCGCGCCGACCCACGTCCCCGAGTCGCGGAGGGAGACGGGCGTCGGCCCGATTCCCTCCGCCCCCGCGCCGCAGCCCTCCGCTCCTCCCCAGTCGTCGCCCGCCGCCTCCATGCCCCCTCCCGCCGCCACCGCTCCTGTCGCCGCCGTGCCCGCCGCCGCAGCCCCCAAGGGCGCCGAGCTGGACCTGCGCTACCAGAAGTTCGACCCCATCGGCACCGGGCCCCTGGGCACCGTCTTCAAGGGGCGCTTCACGGCGCTGGGCCTGGACATCTGCCTCAAGGAGCTCAAGGACATCTTCGGCTACTTCTCCTTCCTCCAGCGCGGCGAGGTGCTCAAGCGGCTGAAGAAGGAGCTGTGCGCCCAGGCGCAGGTGCGCCACCCCGGCATCGTGCAGGTGGTGGACCAGAACGTGGACTCCGCCCGGCCCTACTTCGTGCTGGAGCTGCTCAACGGCAGCCTCAAGGAGCGGCTGGAGGCGGGGGGCGGCAGCGGCGTGCCGGTGCCCTTCGCGCTGCGCACGTTCCTGCAGATGGCGTACGCCCTGCGCGCCGCGCACGCCACGGGCCTGACGCACCACAACCTCAAGCCGGAGAACGTCCTCTTCGACGCGTACGGCAACGCGAAGCTGTCCGACTTCGGCCTGGGCCGCGTGGTGGAGGTGGACGCGACCAAGGGCATGCCCCAGGTCTTCGTGGGCACCGGCGGCATGGCGTACATGGCGCCGGAGCTGATGAACAACCGCGGGGCGAAGGACCCGGGCCCGTCCGCGGACGTGTACGGGCTGGGCATCATGCTCTACGAGATGCTGACCGGGCAGATTCCGGGCCGCCGCTCGCCGCTGCCCTCGGAGGTCAACCCGGAGGCGCCCAGCGGGTTGGATCAGCTCTTCGACAAGGCCACGCAGGACAAGCGCGAGCAGCGCTATCCGGACGTGGACGCCATGCTGGAGGACTTCTACAAGGCGTTCCCCGACAAGGAGTTCCTGGAGCGGGGCGACCTCATCCTCTCCTCCAACGCCACCGCGCCGCAGTCGTGAGGTCGCGGCGGGCGGGCCCCTCGAGTGGGGGCCCGCCGCCGGTGGTGATGCAACCCCCCTCGAAGGTTCCCATGTCCGAGCGCCCTTCCGACCGCGTGCTCATCACCGTCACCGGGAAGGACCAGCCCGGAATCACCGCCCGCCTCACCGGCCTGCTCTCCGAGTCGGGCGCCGAGCTGCTCGACGTGGAGCAGGTGGTGCTCCAGGGCCGGGTCACCCTCTGCCTCCTCGTCCGCCTGTCCGAGTCGCGCGGCGTGCTCAAGGAGCTGCTCTTCGCCGCGCGCGAGCTGGGCGTGGAGCTGGACTTCCAGGCGCTGGAGGCGCCCGCGGCGGTGCAGGCGCCCGCGCCCGCGCGCTACGTCGTCACGGCGGTGTCGCGCGCGCTGGGCGTCCGGGAGCTGCACGCGCTGGCGGAGCACCTGGCGCGGCACGGCGCCAACATCGACCGCATCGTCCGGCTGACGCACACGCACCTGGGCTCGCTGGAGATTCACGTCACCCTGTCTCCGGACGTGGAGCCGGAGGCGCTCAAGCGCTCGCTGCTGGCGCTGGCCATGCGCGACAACACCTTCGACGTCGCGCTCCAGCGCGAGGGCCTGTTCCGGCGCAGCAAGCGGATGGTGGTGATGGACATGGACTCCACGCTCATCCGCATCGAGGTCATCGACGAGCTGGCGCGCGCGCACGGGGTGGGGGAGCAGGTGGCCCGCATCACCGAGCGCGCCATGCACGGGGAGATGGACTACGACGAGTCGCTGCGCCAGCGCGTGGCGCTGCTGGCGGGGCTGGACACGGCCGTGCTGCACCGGCTCGCGGCGAACCTGCCGTTGACGGAGGGCGCGCAGACGCTGGTGCGCGTGCTCAAGCGCCTGGGCTACCGCACCGCCGTCATCAGCGGTGGCTTCTCCGTGGCGGCCGAGGCCCTCAAGGCCCGGCTGGGCATCGACCACGCGTACTCCAACGTGCTCGAGGAGGCGGACGGCCGGCTCACCGGGCGCACCGTGGGCCCCATCGTCAACGCGCGCCGCAAGGCGGAGCTGCTGGAGTCGCTGGCGGCCCAGGAGGGCATCCTCCTGGACCAGGTCATCGCCGTGGGCGACGGCGCCAACGACCTGCAGATGCTCGAGCGCGCGGGCCTGGGCATCGCCTTCCGGGCCAAGCCCCGGCTGCGCGAGGCGGCCGACACGTCCATCTCCGCCGGCGGCCTGGACACCGTCCTCTACCTGCTCGGCCTCACCGGCAGGGAGCTCGAGGAGGTCGGCTGAGCTACAGCCGCATCCGCGCGGCCAGCTCGCGCTGCTGCAGCTGCCCCTTCTCCAGCAGCAGCTCCAGCAGGGCGCGGAGAATCTTGGAGCTCTTCTCCTGATTCTGCTGCACCGTCTGGAGCCGCTGCAGGTCCTCCTCGCTCCACTCCGAGGAGGGCGCCCCTCCCGCGAGGATTTCGTCGAGGATGTCCGCGGCGCTCGAGGCCTGGGCCGGGGCGCGGGCCGGCGCCTGCGCGGGGGCGGGCGCGGTGGCGGGGGACTCCGGCGGGACGATGTCCGCGATGCGCTTGACGACCGTCTTGCCGCTCATGTCGACGACCTTGAAGTCGTCGCCGCCGTCGTCGAGCGTGCCGGCGTCCGAGGCCTGCGGGGGCCGGGGACCGCCGTGGCGCGTGCTCACCACCGGCTCCTGGTTCCGGTAGTTCCGGAGGATGGCGTGCTCGATTTCGCGCTCGCCCGCCACCATGGGGACCACGCGGGCGCGGCTGCGCGCCGCCACCTGGTCGAGCGTGGCCAGGTCCGTGGGGTCCGCCATGGCCAGCACCAGCGTCTTGCCGTTGTCCTTCAGCTGGACGGGGAAGACGGCCTTCTGCTCGGCCAGGTTCACGTCGACCTTCGCCAGCGCGCCCGGGTCCCGGGTGATGTTGCCCAGCTGGACGCGCTGCATGCCCAGGCCCTGGCAGATGGCCTCGGTGACGGTGTCCTCGGTGGCCAGCCCCAGGTCGGCGACGACGCGCGACAGGCGGCCGCCCCACTGGTCCAGGGAGGCCATGGCGCTGCGCAGCTGGAGCTCGTCGATGACGCGCGCCTTGACCAGGATGTCGCCAATGCGATTGCGGGAAGGAGGAGCCATGTCTCGACAGTCTACCGTCTGAATGCGCGGATGCTGAGTCCGCGACGCAGTCGCCCGGTTCGAGGGCGAGGAGGCACCACCATGCAGCCCTTCGCGGAAGCCGCCATCCAGCAATGCCCGTATTGTGGCGAGGAGGTGGAGGTCGACGTCGACCCCATCGGCGCCAGCACGGAGCGCTACATCGAGGACTGCCCCGTGTGCTGTCGCCCCTGGGCGGTGCACGTGTCGCGCGAGGAATACGCCGTCAACGTCCTGCTGGGGCGCGAGGACGACTGAGCGCCGCCCCCCGGCCGGCGGGGCCCGCCAGGTGGCCCGGAGAGCGGGCGGGCGGGCGTGGAGCGCCCCGTCCACCGCGGCCCGGGGCGTTGCTTGACACGTTCCGGAGCATGGTTCTCTTGAGTCCTGTGAGGCGGCGCTGGAGCCCCCCGGCAGAGTGGGGGCCCGAGGCGACCGCGTACCAGGACAGATGTCTGTGTTTCATTCCGTGCGCCCGGAAGGGCGACACGCACAGGAGAAGACCATGCAGACCCGCAACCCGTTCAACTCCGCCGTCGTCGTCAACCCGCTGGCCCGTGAGTTCGACTCGCTCTTCCGCGAGCTGACCCAGCCGGTGTTCTTCCGGGAGTCGCCGCGCGAGCGCGTGCCCGCCGCCGACATCCACGAGTCCGACAGCGGCCTGACGCTCCTGCTCGACATGCCGGGCGTGGACGCCAAGGACATCCAGGTGACGGTGGAGCGCGACGTGCTCACCGTGAAGGCCGAGCGCAAGGCCCCGCCGCCCGCCGAGGGCGTCACCGTGCGCCGCCAGGAGCGCGGGCGCGGCGCCTTCGCGCGCACGTTCTCGCTGCCGGACACCGTGGATGCCAGCAAGGTGGAGGCTCGCTACGAGCAGGGCGTGCTGACGCTGACGCTGCCTCGCCGCGAGGAGTCCAAGCCTCGCGTCATCGAGGTCAAGGTCCAGAGCTGACCTTGCGCGCACACCGCTCCATGGAGGCCGCTGTCCGCCAGAACGTCGCGGCTTCCCGTTCACTTCACCGCTGTCCGAGGGCTTCCGCGAGGGGGCGGCGGAAGCCCTCGCGCTTCAGCGCTTGGCGCTGAGCGAGATGGGCACGCGGAACAGCTCCAGCACCTCCTGCACGTCGAGCGGCTTGGCGAGGCACGCCAGCGCTCCGGCCTGCTTGGACTGCTCCACCACGTCCGGCGTGTGCATGGACGTCATGGTGATGAGGCGCACGCCCTCCATCTGCTTGCGCTGACGGATGCGGCGGCAGACCTCCAGGCCGTCGATGTCCGGCATGTTGAGGTCGATGATCATCCCGTGCGGCTTCTGCTCGGACACCAGCAGCAGCGCCTCCACGCCGCTGGTCGTCGTCTGCAGCTCCACCTGCGCGGCGAAGGGCTTGAAGGCGCGCTTGACGGCGTCCAGCACCGCCCGCTCGTCGTCCACCACCAACAGGCGCACCGTGCCGCTGCCCAGCTCCTCGGGGACCGGCATCTGGTGGGTGATGAGGAACGTGCGAAGGTCCGCGGACCGCACCCGACGGTGACCACCCGGCGTCCGGAAGGCCATCAGGATGCCCCGGTCAATCCACTTGCTCACCGTGGACGGATCCACCTGAAGCAACCGACTGATGTCGTGCGTCGTGTAGAGCTGGTCCGTCATCGCCGTACTCCCCTCTTGCTGCATCATTCCGCTGCCCATGGAATCAACCACCTACCTTGAATACGGGGTTTCCTTCAACCTCTCTGCGCACTGCGTCCATCAGCCCCCCTCATCAGACCCACCGCCCCCTCCCACCGCCCACTGGCCTTGAGGCACAGCTCCACGAGCTCACGGACGGCGCCTCGGCCGCCCGGACTGTGGGCCACGAAGTGGACCTCCTGACGCACCTCGGGAACAGCATCCGCGGGACACGCGGACAAGCCCACCTTGGAAAGTGGGGCCAGGTCGTTGTGGTCATCCCCCATGTAGGCGCAGGCCTCCGGGGGGACGTTCAACTGCTGGCACAGCTCGTCCAGTGCGGCACCCTTGTCGCGGCGGCCCTGGAACACGGCCGCCAGCCCGAGCTCCCGTCCGCGAGCCTCCACGATGCCTGAGGTGCGGGCGGTGAGGATGGCGGCGGGCAGGCCCGACAAGCGGGCCATCACCAGGGCGTGGCCATCCTTCACATCGAAGCGCTTCATCAGCTCGCCGCCGTCGCCGTAGTACAGGCCGCCGTCGGTGAGCACCCCGTCCACGTCGAAGACAAGCAGCCGCACGCGTGCCGCGCGGGACGTCAGCTCTTCCTTGCCGGGCTTGGAAGGTGCTTCCGTCTGCATGACCTGTCCGGCTCCTCCCCTCTCCGCCGTGTCCATCAACCGGGCTCGTGTCCCAACACCCGGCGGATGTTCAGCACATTTCGTACCACGTCCTCGAACATCTGTGGATTGAGGGAGCATGGACCGTCACACAGGGCACGGTCCGGGTCCTCATGGACTTCCGTGAACAAAGCATCAATCCCGGCGGCCGCGGCCGCACGCGCGAGCAACGCGACGAATTTGCGCTCGCCGGCCGTCTCGCCGTTGCCGGCGCTGGGCAGCTGCACGGCGTGCGTCGCGTCCATGCACACGGCCAGGCCCGCCTCGCGCATCTGCGCGAAGCCGCGCATGTCCACCACGAGGTTGTTGTAGCCGAAGCTCGAACCACGCTCGGTGACGAGCACGTTGGGGTTGCCCGCCTCGAAGGCCTTGCGCGCCGAGTGGACGATGTCCTTGGGCGCCACGAACTGTCCCTTCTTGAGGTTCACGCCTCTGCCCGTCCTCGCCACGGCTTCCACCAGGTCCGTCTGCCGGCACAGGAACGCCGGTATCTGGATGATATCCACAACTTCTGCGGCAGGCCCTACGTGGCTGGTTTCATGGACGTCCGTGAGGACCGGGACGCCCACTTCAGCCCTGATGCGAGCTAGAATGCGCAGCCCTTCCTGGAGGCCCGGGCCTCGGAAGGACTTCCCGCTCGTCCGGTTGGCCTTGTCGTACGAGCATTTGAACGCGTAGTTCACGCCCAGTCTCTGGGCGATGCCCTTGAGCAGGTGGGCGTGGCGCAGGGCCATGTCCTCGGACTCGATGCTGTCCGGGCCGGCGATGACGAAGAGCTTCTCGCCGGGGCCGACCTTGTGGCCCGCGAGGGTGATGGGGAGGCTGGGGGCACTCATGCGCGCACCTGGCCGGCGGTGGCGTCACGCTGGGCGAGCGCGGCGCGGATGAAGCCGGAGAAGAGGGGGTGGGGGGCGAAGGGCTTGCTCTTGAACTCGGGGTGGAACTGGCAGCCGACGAAGTAGGGGTGGTCCGCCAGTTCGATCATCTCCACCAGGTTCAGCTCCGGGTTGTGGCCGGAGATGACGAGCCCGGCCTCCTGCAGCCGGCCGCGGAAGGTGTTGTTCACCTCGTAGCGGTGGCGGTGGCGCTCCTGGATGGTGTCCTGGCCGTAGAGCTGGTGGGCGATGGTGCCCGGCTTGAGCGCGCAGGCGTAGCTGCCCAGGCGCATGGTGCCGCCCTTGTCCTTCACGGACACCTGGCTCTCCATGAGCGTCACCACCGGGTTGGGGGTGTGCTCGTTGAACTCCAGGCTGTTGGCGTTGGAGAGCCCCAGCACGCTGCGGGAGAACTCCACCACCGCCATCTGCAGGCCCAGGCAGATGCCGAAGAACGGAATCTTCTTCTCGCGCGCGTAGCGCACGGCGGCGATCTTCCCCTCGGTGCCGCGCACGCCGAAGCCGCCGGGCACCAGGATGGCGTCCACGCCGGACAAGAGCTTCTCCGGCCCCTGCGCCTCCACGTCCTGGCTGTCCACGAAGTGCAGGTTGACCTTCACGTCGTTGGCGATACCGCCGTGGAGCAGGGCCTCGTTGAGGCTCTTGTAGCTCTCCGTCAGGTTCACGTACTTGCCGACGATGGCCACCTGCACCTGGCCGCGCGCGGGCTCGTACACCTTGCGGATGATGTTCTCCCAGCGCTCCAGGTGCGGCGCGCGGCTCCAGATGTTGAGCACCTCCGCCAGCCGGTCGTCCAGGCCCTGGCGGTGCAGCTCCAGCGGCAGCTCGTAGATGCTGCGCACGTCCGGGGACGTGAACACGTTGCCCGTGTCCACGTTGCAGAACATGGCGATCTTGTCCTTCAGTTCGCGGGAGACCTCGCGGTCCGTGCGACACACCAGGAAGTCCGGCTGGATGCCGATTTCGCGCAGCTTCATCACCGAGTGCTGCGTGGGCTTGGTCTTCACCTCTCCCGCCGCGCCGATGTAGGGCAGCAGCGTCAGGTGGACGTAGACGGCGTTCTGGCTGCCCACGTCGTAGCGCATCTGGCGGATGGCCTCGAGGAACGGCAGCGATTCGATGTCGCCCACCGTGCCGCCGATCTCCACGATGACCACGTCCGCGTCCTGCGCCGCCTGGCGGATGCTCGCCTTGATTTCGTCCGTGATGTGCGGAATCACCTGGACCGTCTTGCCCAGGTACTCACCGCGGCGCTCCTTCATGATGACGGAGTGGTAGATGCGGCCGGTGGTGAAGTTGTTGAGCCGGCTCATCCGCGCGTTGGTGAAACGCTCGTAGTGGCCCAGGTCCATGTCGGTCTCGCCACCGTCCTCGGTGACGAAGACCTCTCCATGCTGGAACGGGCTCATCGTGCCGGGGTCCACGTTGATGTACGGGTCCAGCTTGAGCAGGGTGACGGCGAGGCCACGGTTCTCCAGCAGGGCGCCAATCGATGCCGAGGCGAGGCCCTTGCCGAGGGAGCTGACCACTCCGCCCGTCACGAAAATGAACTTGGTCTTCTTGGAGCGCATATCCCGTTCTGCCAAGTAGGGCAGGGATGCGTCAATTATTCTGAGCGGGGCGGATGGCCGGCTGGTGGCGCTGCCGGCGCCGGCCTCAGTTGCCGTCCCAACCACCTGGGCGGGACACGGCGAACTCCCGGACGTCCGGTTGTCCGACCCGGAACTCCCGCAGCTCGCAGTTGCGGCAGGTCCAGCCCTCCCAGCCGCGCTTGACGACCGCGTGGAGGCAGGCGTCGTAGTTGGGGCAGTAGAGGTTGCGCTGCGCCTGGACGGCCTCCTCGTCCCGCAGGGCGGTGGGCAGAGGGCTGGGGCACGGGGTGATGGACACGGTGAATCTCCCGGATGGGGTACGAAAAGGGTCGGCCACTCCCCCCGGCGCGTCGGAACAAGGGGCGAGGTACTCCATTCCCGGCAGGAAAGTAAAAGGCCCGTCCCCGCGCGAAAGCGGAAACGGGCCCGAAACACGAGCGTCTGCCACCGCCGTGAGAGGCCTTTCTCAGGCCAGCACGGCGGAGGTGGACGCCTGACGCATGTTGTCGGTCAAGGCATCACCTCCTTTCTGCGGGGGCAAGCCTAACCCCGGGCCCTCGCGCGCGCCACTCCCCGTGGGGAGGGCGGCGGGCCCGGGTGGGAGGCGGGCGCTCAGGCGGCGACGAACTGGCGTTCGACCAGGCGGCGATACAGGCCCTCCTGGCTCATGAGGCTGGCGTGGGTGCCGCTCTGGACGATGCGGCCGCCCTCCAGCACGAGCACGCGGTCCACGTTGGCCACGGTGGACAGCCGGTGGGCGATGATGAGCGTGGTGCGGCCCTTCATCAGGCGCTCCAGCGCGTCCTTCACCAGGTGCTCGCTCTCCGCGTCGAGCGCGCTGGTCGCCTCGTCGAGGATGAGCAGGCGGGGGTCCTTCAACACGGCGCGGGCGATGGCGACGCGCTGCTTCTGGCCACCGGACAGCTGCACGCCGCGCTCGCCCACCTGGGTGCGGTAGCCGTCCGGGAAGCGCTGGATGAAGTCGTGGGCGTTGGCCGCGCGCGCGGCCTGCTCCACCTGTTCGTCCGTGGCGTCCGGGCGCGCGTAGCGGATGTTGTCCGCGATGGAGCAGGAGAACAGCTGCGGCTCCTGGGCCACCATGCCGATGTTGCGGCGCAGCCACTCCGGCTCCAGCGCGGTGAGCGCGTGTCCGTCCAGGAGCACCGCGCCGCCCTGCGGGTCGTAGAAGCGCGACAGCAGCGAGGCGAGCGTGGACTTCCCGGCGCCGGAGGGGCCCACCACCGCGACCACTTCGCCGGGCCGCAGCTCCATGTCCAGGCCGTGGAGCACGGGCAGGTCCTGCCGGGTGGGGTAGGCGAAGCGAACCCCGCGGAACTCCACGTGGCCGCGCACGCCGGGCAGCCGCTCGCCGCCCGAGGGGATGGCGGGCTGGCGATCCATCAGCTCGAAGACGCGCTCGGCGGCGCCGCTGGCGCGCATGAGGTCCGTCCACACCTCCGCCATGGCGCTCAGCGAGAGGGCCACCATCATCGTGTAGATGAGGAACGAGGTGAGCGCGCCCACGGTGAGCTGGCCGTCCACCACCAGCCGGCCGCCGTACCACAGCATGGCCGCGGTGGAGCCGTAGCCGGCGATGGACGCCCCCGCCATGAAGAGCGCCGTCTGGAGCACGCGCCGCTTCGCCAGCTCGAGCGAGTGGTCCACGGCGGCGGCGTAGCGGTCGGCCTCGTGGCCCTCGGCGGCGAACGAGCGCACCGTGCGGATGCCCGCGAGGTCCTCCTCGGCGACCTCGTTGGCGGTGGCGAGCGCGTCCTGCACCTGGCGCGACAGGCCGCGCACGCGGCGGCCGTAGATGAAGGCCCCGAGGACGACGGCGGGCACCAGGGCGAGCATCACCAGCGTCAGCCGGGGCGAGGTGTAGAACAGCAGCGCCACCCCGCCCACCGCCTGGCAGCCGTAGCGCAGCGTCATGGAGACGTTCACCGTGACGGAGTTCTGCAGGACGGTGGTGTCGGACGCCAGGCGGCTGGTGAGCTCGCCCGTGCGGCGCTCGTCGAAGAAGGCCACCTCCTGGGCGAGCAGGCTCTGGAACAGGCGCTTGCGCAGCCGCGTCACGACGCGCTCGCCGGCGATGCTGAAGAGGTAGACGCGCAGCGCCATGGCCGCGCCCTGCACCACGAACACGCCGAACATGCCCAGGGCGATGAGGTCCAGCCGTTCGCGGTTCTGCGCGCCCAGCGCCTCGTCCACCAGGTTCCCGATGGCCTTGGGGAAGACGAGCATGGCGGCGCTGCTGATGAGCAGGAAGAGGGTACCCACGGCGATGGTGGGCGCCTCCGGCCGCGCCAGGGAGAGCAGGCGTGCGATGCTCAGGCGCGACGGTTTACGGGGCGGGGAAGGGGAATCCGAGGGGGCGTGGGGGGCGGACACCCGCGGAGAGTAGCGCCAAGGCTCCTCGTTCGCACGGCGAGGGGTGTCGGTGCGGGTGGGCCGTGTCGAATCTGGCGGGTGGGTCCGTGTTCGGGAGGTGGTTCCATGGAGCAGCGTGTCTTCGGTCACACCGGCAAGCAGGTGCCCGTCCTGGGGCAGGGGACGTGGCAGATGGAGGACGATTCGCGGGAGGAGGCCATCCGCTCGCTGCGCGCGGGCCTGGACCTGGGCCTGACGCATGTCGACACCGCGGAGCTGTACGGCCACGGGCGGGTGGAGGAGTCCATCGTGTCCGAGGCCATCGCCGGGCGCCGGGACGAGGTCTTCCTGGTGTCGAAGGTGATGCCCTCGCACGCGACGTACGCGGGCACGCTGGCCGCGTGCGAGAAGAGCCTGCGGCGGCTGCGCACGGACCGGCTGGACTGCTACCTGCTGCACTGGCCGGGCTCCCACCCGTTGGAGGAGACGGTGCGCGCCTTCGAGAAGCTGGTGGCGGACGGGAAGACGCGCGCGTGGGGCGTGAGCAACTTCGCGGTGGCGGACCTGGAGGAGCTGGTGTCGCTCGCGCCCGCGGAGCACGTCGCCTGCAACCAGGTGCTCTACCACCTGGAGGAGCGCGCCATCGAACACGCGGTGCTCCCCTGGTGCGAGGCGCGCGGCATCGCCGTGGTGGGCTACAGCCCCTTCGGCAATGGCCGCTTCCCCAGCCCCCGGAGTCCGGGCGGGCGTGTGCTGGAGTCCATCGCCCAGGCCCACGGGGCCACCGCGCGGCAGGTGGCGCTCCAGTTCCTGGTGCGCCGGCCGTCGCTGTTCGCCATCCCCAAGGCCAGCCGCGAGGCGCACCTGCGCGACAACGCGGCGGCGGCGGCGCTGGAGCTCTCCCGGGAGGAGCTTCAGCGCATCGACGAGGCCTTCCCGCTGGGGCCCTCCAGCGACGCGCTGCCCGTCCTCTGACGGCGGCGGGCGCGCTGGCTCAGCGCATCAGCCCCTTCTGGCGCATGACGGCCTCCACCTTGGCGACGTCGCCGGGGACGTCCACGGCCACGGTGCGCCAGCAGACGCGGGCGGTGCGGATGGGGATGCCGTGCTCGAGGGCGCGCAGCTGCTCCAGCTTCTCCGTCTCCTCGAGGGGCGTGGGCGAAAGCTCCGCCAGCCGCAGCAGCACGTCCCGGCGATAGCCATACAGGCCGATGTGGCCCCAGCGGTCCACGTGCGCCGTGGCGGGCTCGCGGGCGTGGGGCACGAGGCTGCGGCTGAAGTAGAGCGCGTCGCCGTTGAGCGCGAGCACCGCCTTCACCACGTGGGGGCTGTCCGCCTCGTCGGGTTCGAGCGGCCGCACGAGGGTGCCCATCCGCACGGTGGGGTCCTGGAACAGGCCGGCCAGCGCCTGGAGCGTGGCGGGGTCCAGGAGCGGCTCGTCGCCCTGGACGTTGACCCAGACGTCCACGTCCGGCCGGGCGCGGGCGACCTCCGCCACCCGGTCCGTGCCCGTGGCGCAGGCGGGGCTGGTCATCACCGCCTTGCCGCCGAAGCCGTCGACGGTGGCGCGGATGCGCTCGTCGTCGGTGGCGACCCAGACCTCGTCGAACACGCCCGCCTCCTGGCAGCGGCGCCAGACGTGCTCCACCATGGGGGTCCCCGCGATGAGGGCGAGCGGCTTGCCGGGGAAGCGGGTGCTGGCGTGGCGGGCGGGGATGACGGCGACGGTCCGGAAGGGGGGCATGGCACACTCCGTCTATCAGATTCAGGACGGACGCTGGGCCCGGCCTGGTGGGGCGGCCCGTCGCCACTAGGCATCCGGGGCGGGATGCCTAGCTTGGCTGGCGACATGAAGAAGGTCATCCATATCGTCGGCGCGCGTCCCAACTTCATGAAGGTCGCGCCCATCCACCGGGCCATCGCCGCTCGGACTCCGTTCCAGCAGGTGCTCATCCACACCGGGCAGCACTACGACGTGAAGATGAGCGACGTCTTCTTCTCGGACCTGGGCCTGCCCGCGCCGGACGTCCACCTGGGCATCGGCTCTGGCAGCCACGCCCAGCAGACGGCCCGCATGATGATGGAGCTGGAGCGCGTCTTCCAGGAGCACAAGCCGGACCTCGTCTCCGTCGTCGGCGACGTCAACAGCACGGTGGCCGCCGCCATGGTGACGTCGAAGCTGGCGATTCCCCTGGCCCACGTGGAGGCGGGGCTGCGCAGCCACTCGCGCCACCAGCCGGAGGAGATCAACCGCGTCGTCACCGACCGGCTGTCGGACCTGCTCTTGACGCCCTCTCGCGACGCGGACGCGAACCTGCTCAAGGAGGGCGCGGAGCCGGCCCGCATCCACCTGGTGGGCAACGTGATGATTGATTCACTGCTCGCCTCCAAGGCGAAGGCGGAGCAGCTGCCCGTGCTGAGGACGCTGGACCTGGCGCCTCGCGGCTATGCCGTGTGCACGCTGCACCGGCCCTCCAACGTGGACGACCCGAAGGTGCTCGGCGGGCTTTTGTCCGCCGTCTCCCACGTGGCCTCGCGCCTGCCCGTGGTGTTCCCGGTGCACCCGCGCACGCGGAAGATGATTTCGGAGCTGCGCCTGTCCGCCGACTTCGAGCGCAACCCGAACCTGCGCGCGGTGGACCCCATGGGCTACCTGGAGTTCCTCGCGCTCACCTCGCAGGCCCGGCTCATCCTCACCGACTCGGGCGGCCTCCAGGAGGAGACCACCGCGCTCGGCGTGCCCTGTCTCACGCTGCGCGAGCAGACCGAGCGCCCCATCACCGTGGACGAAGGCACCAACGAGGTGGTGGGCGTCGACCCGGAGCGCATCCGCCTGGCCGCGGACCGCGTCCTCGACGGGCACGGCAAGACGGGCCGCGTACCCGAGTTCTGGGATGGCCGCGCCAGCGAGCGCATCGCGGACGTCTTCCTGCGCTTCCTCGAGGGCGAGCAGGGCGCGCTTCGCGTCGCGTCCGCCTGACGCGCCGGCCACGAGGGCGCCCGGCTCCTCGGCCGGGTGCCCGCGACGGCCGCCTGTGCCTGGGACCCGGTCGTGCTAGAGCGCGTGGGACACCATGCGCGGCGAGCAGGCACCAGCGACGGAGGCTTCCGTCCACGAAGGAGACGAGGAGGACGCGGTCCCGGAGGGCTTCGTGGACATCCCCTTCGTCGTGGAGCCCAACTACGCGGGCTGGCGGTTGGAGGACTACCTGGGGCAGAAGCTGCGCCGCATGCCTCGCGAGCGGCTGGCGGGCATCATCCTGCGCGGCGTCCACTGTGAGCAGACGCGCCTCAAGCCCTCCACGCCCGTCTACCCCGGCATGACCTTCCGGCTGCGCCGCCCAGGCAGCGAGGAGCCGCGCACCCCCACGTCGTTGCCCGTCGTGTTCCAGGACGACTGGCTGCTGGTGCTCGACAAGCCGGCGGGGCTGCCCATCCACCCCACCGCGCGCTACCACAAGGGCACCCTGGTCACGCTCCTGCGGGAGCGCTTCGGGGAGCGCTTCGCGGAGCCCGCGCACCGCCTGGACCGGGAGACGAGCGGCCTGGTCGTCTGCGGCCGCACCACCGAGTCCTGTCGCGTGCTGGGGCGCCTGTTCGTCTCCCGCGACGTGCACAAGGAGTACCTCGCCGTGTGCGAGGGGCATCCGCCCGAGGACACCTTCGTCGTCGACGCGCCCATCGCCGAGGGCACGGAGTTGATCCGCATCGCCGTGCGCATCGACCCGGTGGAGGGCAAGCCGAGCCGCACCCGCTTCCACGTGCTCCGGCGCTTCACGCGCGACGGCGCGCCCTTCGCCCTGCTGCGCTGCTTCCCGGAGACGGGGCGCCAGCACCAGATTCGCGTCCACCTGCGCGAGGCGGGCTTCCCCCTGGTGGGCGACAAGATGTACGGCCCGGACCCGGGCTACTTCGACCGCTTCAGCAAGGGCACCCTCGAACCCGAGGCCTGGGCCCGCTTGCGGCTGCCGCGCCAGGCGCTCCACGCCGCGCGCATCGTCTTCCCGCACCCCGGCACCGGCGAGCAGGTCGTCTTCGAGGCGCCGCTGCCCGAGGACCTCGCGGCCTTCGTCGGCCCGTGAGCCCGGCACACGAAGGCCCCGGCCCTCTCGCGCAGAGGACAGGGGCCCGTGGGGAGGACGCCGCCGCGCGTGCGCGCCGCGTCAGGCGGTCAGCTTGGGGGACGCGTCCGGCGTGGACTCGCCCATGAGGTACTGACCGGAGAAGCACGCGGTGCAGAAGCTCTCCCGCGTGGGGTCGCCCACCGCCTCGCCCAGGCCGGCCAGCGAGATGTAGCCCAGCGAGTCCGCGGTGACGTAGCGGGCGATCTCCTCCGTGCTGTGGCTGGCCGCGATGAGCTCCTGCCGGCTCGGCGTGTCGATGCCGTAGAAGCACGGCCACTTCGTGGGCGGAGAGGAGATGCGCAGGTGCACCTCCACCGCGCCCGCGGCCTTGAGCATCTTGACGATCTTCCGGCTGGTGGTGCCGCGCACGATGGAGTCGTCCACCACCACCACGCGCTTGCCCTTGAGGACGGTGCGCACGGCGGACAGCTTCAGCTTCACGCCGAAGTGGCGGATGGACTGCTGCGGCTCGATGAAGGTGCGGCCCACGTAGTGGCTGCGGATGAGGCCCACGTCGTAGGGAATCCCGCTCTGCTGCGAGAAGCCGATGGCCGCCGCCACGCCCGAGTCCGGCACCGCGATGACCAGGTCCGCGCCCGGCGCGGGCTGCTCGCGCGCCAGCTGCATGCCCATGCGCTTGCGCACCTCGTAGACGCTCTTGCCGAACAGCACCGAGTCCGGCCGCGCGAAGTACACCTGTTCGAAGATGCAGCGGCCCAGGCGGCCCGGCTCCGCGAAGGGCTTGCTGGTGCGCATGACGCCGTTCTCGATGACGAGCAGCTCACCCGGCTCCAGCTCGCGCACCACCTCCGCCTCGATGAGGTCCAGCGCCGTCGTCTCGCTGGCGAGCACGTACGCGCCTTCCTTCATGCGGCCGAGCACCAGCGGGCGGATGCCCAGCGGGTCCCTCACCGCGACGAGCTTGTTCTCGGTGAGCACCAGCAGGCTGTAGGCGCCCTTCACCTTGCGCAGCGCCTCCACCAGCTTCTGCTCGAAGGTCGCCTGCCTGGAGCGGGCCAGCAGGTGGAGGATGACCTCCGTGTCCGCGTCGGACTGGAAGATGGCGCCGTCCGCCTCGAGCTGTTCCTTCAGCTCCATGGCGTTGACCAGGTTGCCGTTGTGCGCGATGGCGCACTGGCCGCCCGCGTACTGCACGAACAGCGGCTGGGCGTTCTTCAGCTGACTGCCGCCCGCCGTCGAGTAGCGGACATGGCCGATGGCCGACTGTCCGGGCAGGCCGGCGAGCACCGGTGCGTCGAAGATGTCGGCGACGAGCCCCATCTGCCGGTGGGCGCGAAGGCCGTGTCCATCCGAGGCGACGATACCCGCGGACTCCTGCCCGCGATGTTGCAGGGCGTGCAGCCCCAGGTATGTCAGGTTGGAGGCCTCGGCGTGTCCCGTGATTCCGAAGATGCCGCACATGGCGCGCTGCCTTACTCCTTTCGGGCGGTGAGCGGAACAGGAACGCATGCCCCTCTGGTGGGTATTCCACCCGCCACCGGAGTCGGCTCATGTGGGCAGTCAGGCATCGCGGTGAGCGCCGCGTGCGTTACTCTGGGCCACGCATGGCCCTTCCGCGACGAGCCTCCTGGCGTTCCCTGCTTCCCCTGGTCCTGCTGACAGTGGGTGCGGCCTACGCGCTGAGTTCCTGGAACTGGTGTGGCCCCTGGGCCGAGCGTGCGCCGGTGCTCCTGTCACAAGCGCGTGGCGAGGGGGCCCTGCGAGCGGGCGCCGCGAAGGTGGCGTTGAGTCCGCCCTTCCCGGTGGTGGTCGCGGGCTACGCGCCGCCGCGTCCCGAAGCGAGCGAGTCCGACCCGCCACCGCACGCGAGGGCCGTGGTGCTGGAGGCGGGTGGCACGCGCATCGGCCTGGTGTCGCTGGAGCTGCTGTCCGTCACGGACGTCGTGGTGGGACGCGTGCGCGAGCGCGCCCTGGCGCTGGGACTCCAGGACGTGCTGGTGATGGCCACGCACACGCACTCGTCGCTCGGGGGGTATGACGCGCGGCTGGTGGCGCAGCTGGTGGGCACGGGGCGCTTCCGGGAGGAGTCGTTGGAGGCCATCTCCTCCGCCGCGAGCGCGGCGCTGGAGCAGGCGACGTCGGCGCTCACGGACGTGACGTTGGAGCTGGGCGAGGCGAAGGAGGCGTCGTTCGTCTACACGCGCAGCGGTGGCACCGCGCCCGACGGCGTCCTGACGCGCGCCGTGCTCCGCGGCGCCGACGCGCCCGTGGCGGAGCTGCTGTTCTACGCGGCCCACCCGACGATGGTGCCCCGGCAGCGCGCGGCGGTGGACCCCGACTATCCGGGGCGGCTCAGCGCGCTGCGCGAGTCGGAGGGCAGCGGCGTGACGCTGCTCCTCCAGGGCGCGGTGGGCAACGCGTCGGTGGCCTTCCAGGGACAGGGGCTGGAGCGCGTGTCGGCGTTCGCGCGCGCCCTCTCGGAGCTGGCGGGCAAGGCGCCCCTGGCTCCCGTGAGCGGGGCCGTGAAGCTGTCGCTGGCCCGAGCGGAGGCGGCGATGCCTCGGCCGGACGCGTCGCGGCTGGTGCCGTCCTTCACCCGCGCGGCGGGCGACAACCTCCTGTGTGGCTCCGCCGAAAGGGTGGCCGAGGTGAGCGCGCTCGTCCTCGGGCCCCTGGAGCTGGTGACGGTGCCCGGAGAGCCCACGGTCGACGCGGGCGCGGAGCTGGTGCGGCGCACGGGGGCCTCGGGTGTGCTGGGGCTGGTGGGCGGGTACGTGGGCTACGTGGAGTCCCCGGCGTTGGTGCGCGACGGCGCGGGTGAATCGCGTCGCCAGTACTTCGGGCCCGTCCTCCTGGACCGGCTGGGCGCCGCGGCGGAGCTGGCCGCGAACACGGCGGGCTTCACGCGCTGAACGCTGGCCACGCCGGGCTCCATGCGCCCTGTCCCACTCCCGACGCGGGGCTTCGTGGGAATTCCATCGGGGGCACGCGGCACGCTGAGTCCCGCCCTGGATTGATGGCCTCGCGGGCTGGTGCCGAACGTCGGCCCCTGGACGCCGCGCCACCCCGGGGCTGTGGCCCGCCTCCACCGGGTTGGAAGATGACGCACCCTTCGTCGCCTTCAAGGAGCGCTCATGAGCCCGTCGGACCCCCGAATCTCTTTGGAAGTGCGTGGCCACCTCGCCCTCATCGGCATCCATCGCCCGGAGAAGCGCAACGCCTTCGACGTGGGCATGCTGCGAGGCCTGTCTTCGGCGATGACCGAGGCGGACCGCGACCCCGAGGTGCGCTGCATGGTCATCTTCGCCGTGGGTGACCACTTCTCCGCGGGCCTGGACCTGGCCAGCGTCGCGCCCGCGCTCTCCAGCGGCGAGCCGCTCTACGCGGAGGGCGCGCTCGACCCCTGGGCCGTGCAGGGCCCGCCCCGGACCCGGCCGCTCGTCGTCGCGGTGCAGGGCTTGTGTCTCACGCTGTCCATCGAGCTCGTCCTCGCGGCGGACATCGCCGTGGCGTCGGAGGACGCCCGCTTCGGGCAGATCGAGGTCAAGCGCGGCATCTTCCCGTTCGGCGGCGCCACGCTGCGCTTCCCGCAGCGCGCCGGCTGGGGCAACGCCATGCGCTGGATGCTCACCGGCGACGAGTTCGACGCGCGCGAGGCCCACCGGATGGGGTTGGTGCAGGAGGTCGTCGAGCGCGGCCGACACCTCGAGCGCGCGCTGGCCCTGGCGGAGAGCATCGCGAAGCAGGCGCCCCTCGCGGTCCAGGCGACGCTCGCCTCCTCGCGACAGGCCCTCCAGGAGGGACCCCAGGCCGCGGCGCGCGACCTGCTCCCCCGGTTGATGGCGCTGGTGGGCACCGAGGACGCCGCCGAGGGCGTGCAGTCCTTCCTCGAGCGACGCGAGGCGCGCTTCACCGGGAAGTGAGCGCGCCGCGTCCTCGCGAGCGCCTCAGAACTTCTCGAAGTCGGAGTCCTTCTTGCGCTTCTTGAAGAAGAGCGCGGTGCGGCCCAGCAGCTGCGCCAGCTCCGCCTGGGTGGCCTCGGCGATGCGCGCGGAGGCTTCCTGCCGCGTCTCCGGACCCTCGTTGATCTTGACCTTGATGAGCTCGTGGTCCTGCAGCGCCTGCTCGACGGCGGCGACGACACCCTCGGTGACGCCGGCCTGACCGACGATGACCACCGGCTCCAGGTGGTGTCCGAGCGCGCGCAGTTGGCGGCGTTGCTTCCCGGTCAGCGACACGATGCAAACTCCTTCACTCCGCCGGAAGGGCCCCCTGGGCCCACCCGGACGGGGGGCGCACCCTACTTCTTCTGGGCCGCCATGCGAATCTCCCGCTGCGCGTCGATGTGGTCCGGCTGAAGCTCCACGGTCCGCTTGAAGTGCTTGAGTGCCCCCGTGGCGTCGCCTGTCAGCTTGGCAATCACCCCCAGGAAGTAGTGCGCGGGGGCGCAGCGCTCGTTGCGCTTGATGGCATTCTGGATTTCCCGGAACGCCTCCGGCTGGGCGGCCTTCTTGTCCGGCATGGTGAAGAAGCGGGCATAGCCGCGCCACGCGTAGAATTCGGCCTCCTCCGCGTTGAGCTTGATGGCCTCGTCCAACATCTTCACGGCCTCGGGGAACTTGCGCGCCTTCACCAGGATGCAGGACTTCTGGAACAGCTCCTCCGCCATGAGGATGGCGTTGACGTCCACCTCGGAGCCGGCGCCGCCGCTCTTGAGCTCCTCGATATAGGCCGCGCGGCTCTTGTCGTCGGTCAGCGTGCGGTAGGCATCGCCGATGTAGCCGAACACCTCGGCCTTGAGCTTCTCCAGCTCCGGGGGCGCGCCCTGGGGCAGCGTGTCCGGGTGGTACAGCTTGGCGAGCCGGAAGTAGGCGACCTTCACCGCGCTCGCGTCGGCCTGCTCCGCCAGCCCGAGCCGCTGGAAGTGGTTCTGCTGCTTGAGCGCCATGGCGAGCTGGCGCAGCGCGGGAATCTCGTCCGTGCCCGGGACATTGGCGGGGGCCGGAGCGGCCGGACGGGCGGCGGTGCCAGGGCCAGCGATGGGGGCCTGCGCGGGGCTCGCCGGAGCCGCGCCCACCACGGGAGGGCCACCTGGGGGGCGGGGCGCGCCCGCCGCGGGAGCCACCGGACGGGCGGCCTGCGCGGCGGTGGCGCCGGGGCCGGCGGTGGGGCGCGTGCCCGCGACACCCTGGCCGGGCGCGGGCGTGGCGCCCGGGGGGCG